>DESS01000256.1 GCA_002361335.1 Richelia sp. UBA3308 | reverse complement strand
TCGGCCCTTCGGCCCTTCGGCCCAATTCCCAAATTTCTATAATCTAATTAAAAATCTACAAAGGGAAACAGTGTTTTTAATATTTTACGTAAACGTAGCAAGAACACTGCTTCTCGCACCTTGGGGTCGAGTTTGGGGGGGTACAGACGTGTTTTTAGTTGCGCTTGTAATTGAGCATATTCAGCCGCAGTTAGAGATTTACCATCAATTGGCGATCGCGCTTCTACAATAATTTCTGTTCGTAATATTTCTTCTGGAACATCAAGAGGCGGTGGTAATGCGATTACAGATATTTTGCGATCGCCAAATAATAATACCAAAATAATACTTATGGTAGTTATCAGTATCAATAAAACTGCTTTTTTTATTTTTAATCTCCTCATTTGTTTATTTTTATAAGTTTAAATTTTACATAAAGTTATTTGTAATACAAATTACTTAACAGAAAGTATAAAATATGATCAATCTATGATTAATTCATAATTATGAATTATGATTTTGAAACTCTTGTGGTACGGGCATCCGGGCCCCGGTCCAAATGTAGTTCATAAAAATGAAATATACTGTAAGAATAAAAATACAGCAGTTTTAGAGTAAATCAAGTATAGTACTATATTTTGAAACTCTTGTGGTAGCGTGGGTCGTCTGTGGGAATGTACCGGCATTAAAATAAAATTTGCCCGCTTATTTGCACTAAAAATTGGGTTGTGAAATTTGCCAATAATTATCAACATCGAAATTTATAAATGTTAACCTTTATTGACCAAAAAATAGACTGGATACAACGGAACGGTACAGGCAGTGGAGAGGAAAAATGTTTTCCTTATCTCAAGCCCCTTGATACCCCTACGGGGAAGCAAGCTACATCAATGGAGTGATAATTCGGCCATTCTTCATTCGGCCATTCTTCATTCGGCCATTCTACATTCCCCTTGTAGACCTTTAAATTATTTTTACCGCTACAATCAAAATTACCTATAAACAACTATGGAATAAATACAATCATTATCACTAAAAATGCAAAATTTAGGCAAATTACAAACTACAGGGCTGGGTTTAGAACTGTTTCATACTCAAAGCAATAGTTCCTTTGAAATTCCCCCAAATTATCCTGTGATTCGCATCGGCAAACCAAACGAACAAGTTGCGATCGATATCGATGTTTTAAATTTACCTTCTGCTGATATTGTTTCGCGAGTCCACGCAGAAATTATTGTAGAAGACAATACTTATTATTTAAAAGATATTGGTAGTTCTAATGGGACTTTCCTAAATGGAAATAAGCTGGAAACCCAGAAGCAATATCCACTGAATTTAGGAGATAGAATTGATCTCGGTCGTGATAATAAAGTAACTTTTATATTTCAATACAAACAGCAAAGTAATCAAACTGCTATTGCAATTAATAAACCTACAACTATCCAACCTCAAGTTATCAATAAGGCGCAGCAATTACAAGCAGTAGACCGTAAAAGCAAGTTGGTTGGTTTAGCGTCGATGGTTGTAGGAGTATTAATCTTTGCTGGAAATACTCGAATTGGTTTTGGTGTTGGTATTCCAACTATTTTATTATTGGTTGGAGGTGTTGTAATCCTATTACAACGTCGAATCAACCGCAATTGGGGATGGGCTTGCATCGGATTGGGAACTGCATTCATCCTATTTTCGGGTAAATTATTTGCTTCAGGAAATCTTTTAGGTATGCTCGCATCAGCTAGCTTAATATTTGCTGGATATAAACTATTTAAAACCGGAAAAGTCTTTGGTTATACTTTGAATTCAATAAAAGGATTGGTTAAAAGAAGAAAAAATAAAAAGTTAGGAGGGCGGGAATGAGTAGTGAGTAGTGAATAGTGAGTAGAAAAATGACAATCGAGGAATATCTCGAATGGGAGCCTCAGCAAGAAATTCGCTACGAATACGTTAACGGCGAAGTTTTTGCCATGACCGGTGGTACAATCCCTCATAATGATATTGCTCTTAACTTTTACACGGCTTTACGACCACATTTAAGTTCTAGAGGTTGTAAGGTGAATGTGTCGGATGTAAAAGTTGAAATTAGTAAGCAAAGTCCTTATTATTATCCTGATGTTATCGTCACTTGCGACCCTGAAGACCTCAAAGCCCGTAAATATTTTCAGAAACCCAAACTGATTGCTGAAATTCTTTCTCCCAGTACAAGCGGTAAAGATAGGGGAGAAAAATTTACTTATTATTTAAGTATGCCTTCTTTACAAGAGTATGTCTTGATTGATTCAGAAAAAATTTCCGTTGAGCGTTTCTGTCGGGGAGAGGGAAGAATGTGGGTTTATTATCCTTATACAACAGGAGATATCGTTACTTTATCAAGTATTGAATTTGAATTTCCTATTGAGTTGTTGTACGAAGGAATTCTATTTGAAATAGCGAATAGTTAAGAGTAAACAATTAACAATTGTCAAACGCAAAGGAACGCTGAGGGAAACGCAAAGGAACGCAGAGGGAGTATTCTATCTTCCCTCTGCTCTGTGTAATTGTAATATGTTACTCGTCGCTAATTACTAACAATCAGATGACAAAAATATCTGACTGGAAGCTGGTATCTAACAGAAAATCTCCTTCGGGGAGTTTACCTAATAAATCATTAGTGCTACCCATCAATGAGGTACTGCTCGCGAATGCAGCATCTGTTGCTCCAATTTCAGCACTTGCACTCTTAGCACTTGAAATTCCGAAAGATACTTTGACTTTTCCGATCAAATCTCTGCCAGAATCTTCAACTAAGAATATATTGAATCCATCTTTGGTTCGTTTAGTATTATAGGTTTCCCCGCTACCTAATTGAATTTTATCACCAAAAGAAAAGTCGGTAATTTTCGCAAAATCCTTCCCGCCAAAATCATCGTAGAAAGAACCGGATTTATCACCTAGTACATAAGTATCGAAACCAGAACCACCGGTTAAAGTATCTTTTTCTTTTCGTGAATTATTTGTTGCGGATGGATCTGTACCTACTAAAGTATCACTGCCAGAACCACCAGTTAAAGTGTCGTTACCTAAACCACCAGTTAGTTTATCATTTCCCCCATTTCCTGATAATTTATTCTTACCATTATTACCAGTAATTGAGTCGGAGTTTTCGGTTCCTTCAACGTTAACAAAGTTTTCAACTTCAAATTTAACAGAACCAAGTCCAGGAATATCTTCTACTACCAAAAGTTCCTCACTTAAATCGATAGTAAAAAATACAGGACTATTCTTAGTACCAGAACCATCGATAGTATTATCTTTCTTTGGTCCGCCAACAATTTTTTCTATGTCTTGAATTTGACTTCCTTTACCGAATCCATTACCAATAAAACCTTGAGGAAGTAAGGTAATCTTTCGTCCTAAATCAGTGTAGTCTAAAGTATCAAATCCATCGCCACCATTAATTATATCATTCCCCAAAGTACCTAGGATAGTATCGTCCCCACCTTTGGCAAGGATAGTATCACTTCCGGTAGTACCAGCAAGTATATCTGGTCCATCAGTACCTTCAATCAAAGTTAATATTGGCAATATATCTGGAGCAGTTCTTAATTCTGGTGTAGAAGGTGATAATGCTGGTGTGTTATCACCTTCTACTTGAACTGTAGCTTCTGGAGTTGGCCCACCAATGGCAATTGGTTCAACGGCAATTGGTTCAACGGGAATTGGTTCAAAGGGAAATGATAGATCTACGGGAAGTTTATCTATGGGAAAATCTTTACCTATAGCCACACTTTGGCTCTTTTGAATTGCTTCTGCCATGGGAATTTTTCAGAATTTATTTACAGTCTGTTTATTATTCCTTTTTCTTGATTTTTTACCTCTATCACCCTTCAAAAAGAAGTTGCGACATTCCTCAATTTGTAAAATTACACAACAGTAAATACAGCAAAAATACCCCATCGGTTTTGCCACTACTTACTGTATTCTTTGAAATTCGCGATCGGCGAATAGGTAAATAAAATCTTTGCAGGAATAATTTCTTAATTATTGTGCCGTCAGTCAGAACATTTTTCTCGTTTTTTTTCTTTCTTTACAGAAAATTCATAAAATTGATTCGCAATTTGTATTATTTTATCCGTGCAAAAAACATGTTTTAGTAAAAAACAATGCTTGGCATTAAGTAATTGTATGGAATATTCTTATAAATATAATTTTTTCTAATCATTAATCCAACAATTATTCAAAATAATTAGCTCTAAAGTTAGATATTTATGATTGTTCGTAAAGTTACTATAAAAGCTAGTTAATATACTCTTTAAAAATAAAATTGATGAATAGTAATTTGTTTTTATAAATCAGGTATCATTTTATCGCTAAAAAGCAAACGAAAAAAAATCACTTAAACAAAGAGAGATGAAAACTTCTCACAAACCAAGAGTTGTAGTCATCGGTGCTGGTTTTGCGGGTGTAGAAGCTGCCAAAAAGCTGGGTAAACAAGGAGTCAATGTTTTATTAGTTGATCGCCATAATTACCACACTTTTGTCCCCATGCTCTACCAAGTCGCTACTGCCATACTTTATCCCCATCAAATTATTTATCCATTACGTCGTTTATTTAGGCGTTTACCAACAGTAAATATTTTGCAAGCAGATGTAAAACAAGTTGATTTTCACAATCAAATTATTTATGGCGAAAATCTAACAATTAATTATGATTATTTAATTATTGCTACAGGGAGTATCTCCCAATATCTTGGAGTGACGGGAGCGCCAGAAAATAGTTTCCCAATCAGGACTTTAACAGATGCGATCGCCCTTCGCAATCAAATTTTAAGTTGTTTTGAGCAAGCAGCGAAAGTTACCGATGAAGATGAAAAAACACGGTTACTAACTTTTGTGATTGTCGGTGGTGGTGCAACTGGTGTAGAGTTAGCAGGTAGTTTGAATGAGTTGATTCAGTGCGCTTTTAAACAAGATTATCCCAGCTTAAACCGCGATAAAGGGCAAGTTATACTTTTGCAATCGGGAGAGCAGTTATTTAGTAGTTATCCCCAGCAATTAAGTAAATATACTGAAAAATGGTTGCGTCATCACGGAGTTAAAGTTCATCTCAATTCTAAAGTAAGTAAAGTCACTGCCGAAGCCGTGTATTTAGAAGATGAAACTGCTATATTTACAGATACAGTCATTTGGACGGCGGGAGTATTAGCTGGGATACCAGAAATCAGACAATCGGTAAAAACAGCAAAAAAAAATAAAATTATAGTCGAGGAAACTTTACAAGTTTGTCAGCATCAAAATGTATATGGTGTAGGAGACGTTTGCTACGTTGATAGGCAACAAGAATCATTCAACGGAGTTGCACAAGAAGCAATTCAACAAGGAAAAACAGCAGCAGATAATATTCTGCGACAAATGCGGGGTGAATCACCCAAACCCTTTAATTATGTTAATAAAGGACGTTTAGCCATTATCGGTAAACACGCAGGAGTGGGAAAAATTGGTAAATTTACAATTAAAGGGTTTATTGCTTGGTTTGTGTGGTTAGAAGTTCATCTCGTCTACCTCCCAGGAATTAGCAACCGTTTGGGAGTTTTTTCTAACTGGCTTAAATATTATTTCTTTGGCGAAGGTGCTTGGCGGGTTATTATTTCTAGAGTTAAGAAGTGATGGAAGGGGATAAGTAAGGAGTAAGGAGTAAAGAGTAACGAGTAACGAGTAAGGAGTAAAGAGTAAGGAGTAAGGAGTAA
>DESS01000370.1:12600-15276 GCA_002361335.1 Richelia sp. UBA3308 | reverse complement strand
CATCCCAATTCCAAACAACTTCCTTCGTTTTAATTACAAATCAATTGTAAGTTGCTAAGTAGGAAAAATTTCGCCCTCCACAAGGCACTCTTCGACTCATGCCAGACACAACAGGATTTGAGCTTCATTTACATTTCTTTCCATAAAGATATTTCCCGTTCAACAGATATCACAAGATAATTAAAGGGGTTTGATGTATTTTCATATTCTCTGATTTCCTTGGAACACCCTAGTACCGCTATGGGGAAGTCAAAATTATTATTTTCTTTCATGTTTTAAACTTTTGATATGGGTACTTTATTTCCAACCTACTGTAATAGGTAAATTCGTACTTTTTTCATTAATCACGTTATACATTACCCATATATTTCTTAACAAAACTACAATAATTTAAAACATCGATTAATTTAAATCGGTCTACCTACTAATAGTTATTGGTTACTTAATCAAAACTTTATAAAGAAGGCTATCTTATTAAAGTAAATTTGATTATTTCTTTGGAAAAATAGATATATGTTATACGTAAATATAGAAAATATTGATTATAATTTACATTATGACAAAATCATAAAATTTAGTTATAAGTTAGCTTGACAAGCAGTAAGAGTAAAGCAGGATTTATCAAAATTGGCTGAATTAAAATTTAATCTAATATTTTATTTAATAGTTGGAGATAAACTTGACTATGTAACAAAAATTGATTATAAGTTTTATTTGTAAATAGTTATCGAGGTGTTACTTGACAAGAAAATTTTTAGATATACTTCAGAATTAAAATTATATTAATAAATTTGAATCTATAGATTAAAGAAAGTATTGAAATTAATGATTGAAATAAATTAATCAGGGCGTTCGCAGATAATTATAAAAGTAATAGTTCGGTAAACAACTGAATAAAAAGTCTAGTATTTTTCATAGAGTAATAGGTAATAATGAAAAAAACAAATTCAAAATTCAAACGCTTGCAAGAAGTATTAATTACAGGTTTACTGGGAGACTTGCCAACAATAGCCTTAGGGCCAAAATTAAGAAAGCTGATATATAGAAGTATATTGGCTCGAATGGGTAAATCAATTTACATCCAAAATGGAGTTGAATTACTCGGTGCGAATAATATAGAACTTGGTGATGGAGTACATCTTTTTAAAGGAGTTCGTATAGATAGTTTGGGGCATGAAAATAATAAAATTACTATAGAACAAGGAGTTGCGATAGAGCGTAACGTTGATATCGGAGCTTTAGATAATACCCAAATATATATTGATAAAGGTACATTTATTGGTGTTGGCACTTGTATTGCAGGACCTGGAAACGTCAAAATTGGTAAACGCTGTTTAATTGCGGCACATAGTGGAATTTTTGCAAATAACCATACCTATACAGATCCATTTAAATATATTGCTGACCAAGGAGTTACTTGTAAAGGAATTACCATCGAAGATGATTGTTGGTTAGGACATGCAGTAACTGTAGTAGATGGAATAACCATTGGTAAAGGTAGTGTTATCGGTGCGGGTGCAGTAGTTACCAAAGATATTCCTCCTTATTCAATAGCTGTGGGTACACCAGCACGAGTGATAAAAAGTCGCCTTCCTTCAGAATCTATTAATCCCACAGATTTAAAAATCATTTCAGCTAATTCCAGATAATTTCAATTATTATTGACGACTCCCCTCCCTTTACTCCAGGAGGGGTGGATTTTTTGATTCACATCTTGCAGGAGTTGCAATAATCGGAGGCTACGCCTTCAAACTCCGAAAAGCAACAATAAATAGACTCTTGTTGAGATTGATGCCAGATATCAGTAAAACCAAAATTTAGGGAAATATAACCATGAATGTTAAAAAAGTTGTATCAAAATGGAAGCGATTACAAGAAACAATTTTAACTGTTTTTCTAGGGAATATTCCTACGAAAGCCATCGGTTCCAACTTAAGAATTTTCTTTTATCGCAGTATATTTGGACGTTTAGGGAAAAGTATTTACATACAAGATAGCGTTGAATTTATCAATACTCCTTGTATAGAAATTGGTAACGGAGCGCAAATTTTACGAGGTGCCAATATAAATGCTATAGGACATCCCAAGAATAAAATTTTTATTGGCGATGGAGTACAAATTCAACAGGGTGTTGATATTAGAGCATTGAATGATACTTACATAAAAATTGAAGAAGAAACATTTATTGGTCCTTATGTTTGTATTGCTGGACCAGGAAATATCAAAATAGGTAAAGGTTGTTTGATTGCAGCTCATTCAGGATTATTTGCTAACAACCATAATTTTACAGATCCATTACAGTATATTGCCAGACAAGGCATTACTCGCAAAGGAATTGTAATTGAAGATGACTGTTGGCTGGGACATAATGTTACAGTAGTAGATGGAGTCACCATCGGTAAAGGCTGTGTTATTGGTGCTGGATCTGTAGTTACAAAAGATATCCCTCCTTATTCCATAGCTGTCGGTACTCCAGCAAAAGTTGTTAAAAGTCGTATTGGCGATAAGCCTAACGGGCATGGGCAACGCGTTCGCGAATTAGTTAACTTTACAGAATCAATCGAAAAAAAATTGCTTGATTAATTTCGCAACAAGTATTTATCAAGACAGCGAAATTTCATCTTTTTGGGCATAATGCCTGTGGTAACAAGGAGCGCCCCAGGAGGGGGAAGTCAA
>DESS01000370.1:5118-12458 GCA_002361335.1 Richelia sp. UBA3308 | reverse complement strand
TCAAAAGTCTGGCATTCAAAAGTCAAAAGTATTAAATCCCTTTCCTAGGAATGAATATTCACCTGTTTTTTTGAAAGCTGGTTTATATAAGGGTTTTGGCTCGTGTTTCTTGAAATTTAAGAGTTAGGAGTTATTACACCTTTGACATGGAAACCTTGAAACATATTTTTTGAATTAACGTCAAAAAACCAAATCTGGTTGCTCAAGGTTGATATTGCCCGAACCCATATGGGAAGACTAATGGCAGATCGATCTAATTTATGCTCCAAAAGTGGGGCTATTTTGGGTAATATAAAGAAGTTATCTTTTCTGCAAAAGCAGATACTAAAAATAACTTTTGCGATCGATTCTGTGGAGAAATTGCTATGTTGACTTTAAAAATCGTTGTTTATATAGTTGTCGGGTTGTTTATAGCTACATTTGTCTTTGGATTTTTGTCAAATGACCCAGCTCGTAACCCCGGACGTAGTGATTTTGAGTAATATTACTCTTGTTTTTTTATAATTACTGCTTTAAGCAGAATATATTGTAACGCGCCAAGGACACGTCGGAATAATTATAAGCAACTATAATATTCCGCTTCTGTGTCCTTTTTTGGGCGGAATCTGCTCCCAGGTTAAGTAGAAGGCTACAGTTAGAAGAATATGTTTCTTAATACATGCTTCTAACTTGTTTATTAACTGTTTGTGTCTTCTTGCCTAAAAGACTGTTTGTTGGCTTATATAGTGCGAAAATATGCTTCATCCAGTTCTGCCGCCCGAATTACCAAATGTTGTCGAACCAAAAGCCGTAGCAGATTCTTTGACGGGTAATCTCAGTACAAAAAAAATTAGTACTTTACCCCGCAAATCTTCTACACCAGAAACGACTTCATCGCAATCCTCTTTTAAGAAAAACCAGAAACCATCAGAAACTAGCGAACCGGAAAATGTTCTCCCACCTGAATTTTCATCCACTAGTGTCGAATCAGATGCCGCACTTGTGAAGGAAGAATTGGGGGAAAAGTTTAATATTGCTTATCCATCAGAAAACCAGCAAGTATCATCCCAACGCTTAAACCATTTTCAGGCTGCGACTTTGATTGAAACGGTAAGCAAAAGTAAGGATTTATCTCAAAATAAAGCCAAATCGGTTACCAAAACACTGGTAAAAAAATCCCGTAAGCTTGCTAACAAAAAAACAACAGAGTCACGAACACAAAAACCGACAAAAATAGAATTTTACTCTCAAAATACAAATTCTACAAAAGCCCCGGCGACGATAGAATTTAAATCCCGCGATCAAATACAACCTCAACAACAAACTACACCCCTACCGCAGCCAGAAAATACAAATCCTCAGCCAACTCAACCCCAACCATCACAAACACCTACTCAAACCAGAAGAGTCATTGAAATTATTGCTGATAAACAGACTTATGACGAAAATCGTCGGGTTGTGACTGCTGAAGGTAATGTGGTAGTAAGATTTGATGGTTCTGTTGTAGATGCTGATAGTTTACAAGTAAATATAGATAATTTAATTGCTGTTGGTGAAGGAAATGTCGCAGTTACCAGAGGCGAACAAGTTTTAAGAGGACAACGATTTACATACAATTTTATTCAAGATACTGGGGATTTAGAAAGCGGTAGCGGCGAAGTTAATATAGCCCAAGCACAAGAGGATTTATCTTTTTCTCAACCCGATACACCAGGTGGTGTACCTCGTCGTCCTCCCAGCGATAGAATTAGAAGAAATCAACCCCTAACTAATGTTGGTAGCCCTGGAGGAATCGGCATTCAGTTTGGTGGTAGAAGGGCTAGAAATTTACCATCAGGAAACCAAGGTGGTGAAGTTCGGCGCATGCGATTTCAAGCCGCACGAGTAGATTTTTATCCTAGGGGATGGGAAGCAAAAGATGTCCGCATTACTAACGATCCCTTTTCTCCTCCAGAATTAGAATTACGGGCAGACTCGGTTACTTTAAATCAAATTTCACCTCGGAAAGATAAACTTAGATTAAAACGACCGCGTTTAGTATTCGATCGGGGTTTAACTTTAGGTATACCAGGCTATACAAGGACTATCGATCGCAATCCACAGGATGCTACTCCTGCACCGGTTTCAATCGGTTTTGATGGTGATGAGCGTGGTGGTTTATATTTAGAGCGTTCCTTCGTACCACTAAATACATCACAAGTAAGTTGGAAAGTTACACCTCAATTTTTTGTTCAGGAAGCTATACAAAATAATAGCGGAAATTTTCCATCATTATTTGGTTTAGAATCAAGCCTTAATGCCACCTTGAGTCCGCGATCGCAATTTAGACTATCTACAAGTTTAACAAGTCTTGATTTAACAAATTTAGAAGACAACCTGCGTGCAAGTGGGCGACTTAATTATTTATTAGGTAATCCACAAAATCCCCATAGAGCAACATTAGAATACAGCTATCGCGATCGCCTTTACAATGGTAGCCTTGGTTTCCAAACTGTACAAAGCAGCTTTGGTGGAGTCATAACTTCCCCAAATATACCTTTAGGTAAAACCGGTTTAAACCTGAGATATCAAGCAGGTGCTCAACAAATCAGCGCCAATACCGATCGAAACGACTTATTAGATGCAAATCGAAGTAATGACCGAATTTCCCTAAGACGTTTTCAAGCCAGCGCTACAATTGGTGGCGGTATCACACTTTGGAGGGGTAAACCCTTACCACCCACTGCAAAAGAAGGATTAAGATATACATCAAATCCTGTAGTCCCTTATCTACAAGCATTTGGTTCAGTAACCGGCACGGGCAGTTTATACAGCAACGGCGATAACCAAAACACCCTTATAGGTACAATCGGATTACAAGGACAATTCGGTCATTTTTCCAAACCATTTTTAGATTATACTGGCTTCAATATCAGTTATTCACAAGGTACAAATGATGGATTATCTCCCTTCCTATTCGATCGCTACGTGGATAACAAAGTCTTAAGCGCCGGTATTACTCAACAAATTTACGGGCCATTTCGTTTTGGATTTCAAACAACTATCAATTTAGATACCAGTGAACGCACGAGTACCGATTATATTTTAGAATATAGTCGCCGTACTTATGGTATCTCCCTACGTTATAACCCCGTATTAGAATTAGGTGGTATTAGTTTTCGTATTAGCGACTTTAACTGGAGTGGTGGAACCGATCCATTTTCCGATGATACAAAACTTAAACCAGTTGTTGGAGGCGTGGAACAACGGTAAGGGGAGTGTGGGGAGTGTGGCAGGTGTGGGGAGTGTGGCAGGTGTGCTAAACTACTTCCGCCACAGTTGGTGTAATGTGTTGGCGACTTTTATGAATACCTGCTCAATTTTCCACATTGTGCCGTCAATCCATGCCAAAATTTGCTCTAATGGATGCTTTTGATAACCAACTATTGCGGCTTTGGTTTCGATCCATTCTGGTTTGGCTTCAATTTGTGTTGATTGGTGAGTTTGGTTTTGAGCTATTTCTGGGTTGTTTTGATTTTGTAATCCGGAAGCAGGAGTAATTGTAATTTTTTGGAATATTTTTGAGGAAGTTGTTTGAGTTGAAGTGAGTTTATGAATTGTGGTGCGGGCATCTTTTACAGTTCCTTTGAGATCAAAATATGTCCTAATTCCTTTGAGATGAAAATCTTTCCTGGTTTGTTTAATATCAGTCTGTTGTATTGTTGGTGGAACAGATTTTTGTGGATTCGGTAAACCAGCTTTTTCTCGAAGTTGTAAGGTACGCCAATTAGGGATTTGGAAACGTCCAAATATTTTGTGGTCAAAATTATTTATCTGTGTGGAAGGGTTGAATTGCTTTGTGTTTATATCTAAGTTGTTTGATGCTGGATTTCCTCGATCTAATTGCGGAAATTGAGTGCCAATCAAATCCCTCAAACTTAACCAATCATCTTTGGATTCTTCCCTTGTTAATTGAAAAGATTTAGATTGAGTTGAAGAAAGATAATTTTTTGAGGGAGTTTGCGGAATTTTTTGATCTGTAGGTTCACCGTAAAAGTAATTAAGGGCTGCTTCAATCAAAGTTTGAATTTTTGACTTTTGTGTTTCTAAATCACTATCAGCTACCAGTTGTTTTCTGTTGACGTTTACTTGGCGATCGCCATATAAAAAGATATCTAATTTAGTTCTGACTATTTTAATTAATTTGCCGCTACCTTGTCGTACTGCAATTTTAGCGCGGGATATAGGAACTAAAGCATTTGTTTCTAACTTAGCAATAGCAGTATCTAAATAAATTAATTTTTCTGGATTAATTTGTAAATACTTGTATTCTCTTTTTACTACTGCATTTCTTTGAGGTAGTGCTTTAGTCGTAGTGGCCTCAAGTAACTTCCTATAAATTTTTTCCAAGAATAAATCTTTTACTCTAGATAATAAATTTGTTTTTCGTTTAACTTGAGATAATCGCCAACAACGCCAATAATTAGCAACTTCAGAAATTATCTTATTTTCTAAAACTTGTTGCTGTGATGGAGTTAAAATGTCGATAATTTCGTTTTCACTGGTTACAAGTACTAAATTCTTGCTAGACAATTGTGAAGCAATTCCTCGTATTTTTTCATTTGTAGTGGTTTCTAAATTTTCACATATTCGGATAATTGTACTGTCGGTAGCTTCCTGAGATACTGACGCTTGTAACTGTAAATAAGATTCTGCTGCCGCTCGAAGTTGTGTTCGGCTAGAATCAACAACTTTTTGTAACAATAAATATATTGATTTAAAAAAGATAACGGCATACCAACTTGTGGCAACTTGTAATTGTCGTAACGAGCGGCCCATACCGTCGCCAAACCGCTGGTATTGTTTGTGAAAGAAGTTAAATAGCCTGCTTTGATAACGTCCTTTGGAAGCAGAAGACATAGTAAAAAGGTTAAAGTAATAAGGTTAAAGTAATAAGGTTAAACTAATCAAGTTAAAGGTTAAAATTATTATTGCTTTAGACTGAAATTGTATTTATAAATACTTATTTAAAAAGGTGGAATAAAAAAATAAAAAATTGTTACATGAGAAAAATCATTTATTTGTATAGGTTTATATTTATAGGTATTATATTTTGCAATTTATACTACCCCAAGAGCCTGTAGAAGCTCGTCAAATGATTTTAGCCTAGATATGACCAAACCAAAATCTGATAAGAATACAAATTTCATTTCTGAAACTATTTCTGAAACTATTTCACAAACTATTGAAAAGCTACGTGGCTTTTCTGAGATAGATGTTCGCTCTTCTTGGCGCTCTTTTTCAGGTAATAGCAGTGTGGCAGAGATTTTCGCGTCGGATTTTTCTAGTTGGGATACTACGCAGTTAAACGCCAAAGGACATATTGCTTGGGAAAAGGGTAATAAAGTGCTTTGGCTGGCACAAAAATTAGTTGTTCCCCAAAATTTACAGGGTTATCCCTTGGTGGGTTTGTGTTTGAGATTGGCTTTGGCTTGGTGGGCAGATTCTGCTCAAGTCTATATTAATGGTTCTTTGGTAGCTGAAGGAGATTTATTTGATTTTTCGCAAAGAATTTTATTAAGTCCCAAGGTGAGTCCAGGTGAAGAATTTACTGTTGCTGTGCGCTTGGTAAGTCCAGGACATGATAATGGTGCTTTGGTCAGTTCCAAGTGTTTGTATGAAGCTGTTGATAATAATATCGATCCGGGGTTTGTTGCTTCCTCCTTGGCGATCGCCAAAGCATATTGTGAAGCTTTTCCCCCGGAAAATTTAGATGAAATCGCCGGGTTGGTAAACCAAGTTGCTTCAGAAATTAACGGTTTGAGCCAGGATACCCAGCAAGAAGCAAATAAACAGGAAAATATTGTAATTAATCAATCTCTTGCTAATTTACAAAATAATCTTCAATCGAAAATCCAAAATCTAAAATCAAAAATCTATCTTGTGGGTCATGCACATTTGGACATGGCGTGGTTGTGGCGGGTGAGTGAAACCTGGGAAGCTGCCAAGCGTACTTTTATATCGGTTTTAAATTTACAAAAAGATTTTCCTGAATTGATTTTTTGTCATTCTACGCCAGCGCTTTATGCTTGGGTAGAACAAAATTGTCCGGATTTATTTGAACAAATCACAACAAGTGTTAACGATAAACGTTGGGAAGTTGTCGGCGCTTTTTGGGTGGAACCGGAATTAAATATAATTTCTGGTGAGTCGATTGTTCGTCAATTACTATATGGTCAACGCTATGTAAAAGAAAAGTTTGGCGAATTTTCAACCGTAGCATGGCTTCCTGATAGCTTTGGTTTCTGTTGGAGTTTACCTCAATTTATGATATTGGCGGGAGTCGAATATTTTGTTACTCAAAAATTAATTTGGAACGATACAACGAAATTTCCTTACGGTGCTTTTTGGTGGCGATCGCCAGATGGTAGTGAAATATTTAGTTTAATGTCAGCACCCATCGGCGAAGGTATCGACCCTGTAAAAATGGTAGAATACTCAATCCCATGGGAAAAACAAACAGGTTTACAAAATTATCTTTGGCTTCCCGGTGTCGGCGATCATGGCGGTGGCCCTACTCGTGATATGCTCGAAATTGCCCGACGTTGGCAAGGTTCTTCTTTATGTCCCGAATTTCAATTCACCACTGTTGAGAATTATTTACAGACAATTAGGGTACAAGGTAACAAAGAGAAGGGCTTCACAGAAGAACAAACAGATCCGATGCCCAATTCCCAATTCCCAATGCCCCATGCCCAATGCCCAAATACCCAATTCCCAATTTGGAATGATGAACTATATTTAGAATTCCATCGCGGTTGTTATACAACTCACGGCGATCAAAAGCTTTACAATCGTCGAGGAGAAATTCTGCTCTATCAAGCCGAATTATTTGCAGCTTTGGCTTGTATTAGCTGTGGTGTAGATTATCCCAAAGCTGAAATTGAAGCGGCTTGGAAAAAACTTTTATTTAATCAGTTTCACGATATTTTACCAGGTTCCTCAATTGCGGAAGTTTATCAGGATGCACAACCACAATGGCAGGAGATGGAAAATACTGCATCGGAAATTAGAAGGCAGTCTTTAGAAACTTTAGCAACTCAAATCAACTTACCGCGATCGCCACAACCCTCTTGTTTACCTGTGGTTGTTTTCAATTCTCTTAATTGGCAGCGTTCGGAAGTTGTTTCTGTTTCTTTACCAACTGATGCTTCTAACCAACAATGGCAAATTTACGATGCTTCAGGTAATCAAATTACTTCTCAACTCGATACCGATTCAAAATTATTATTCCTAGCAACTGAAATTCCTGCGGTAGGTTATAATTTATTTTGGCTTTCTCCCTCTCCCAAAACCCCTTCAGAAGATTCATCAGAAACTAT
>DESS01000370.1:1789-4984 GCA_002361335.1 Richelia sp. UBA3308 | reverse complement strand
AGAAACTATAGCGCTACAGTTTAAATTAGAAAACGAATATTTACGAGTAGTCATTGACGAACAAACAGGGGAGTTAAAAAGTGTTTTCGATAAAGTGAACGATCGCGAAGTACTTTGTGGGAATGGAAATCAACTTCAAGCATTTACAGATAAAGGTCAGTATTGGGATGCCTGGAATATCGATCCAAATTATACCGAGCATCAGTTGCCACCATTACAACTTAAATCTATAGAGTGGCAAAACCAAGGATTATTAGAAAATCGTCTGCGGGTAGTACATCAGTTGGGAGAATCGGAATTTATTCAAGACTATATTTTGCAAGCAGCTGATCCAATCTTGAAAATCGCCACCAAAGTTAACTGGTTAGAACGTCACATTTTAGTAAAAGCCGCCTTTCCCTTAAACTTAGAAGCGGATTTTGCTACCTATGAAATTCCCTGTGGTGCAATTCAACGCACAACCAAACCCCAAACCCCAGCAGAAAAGGCTAAATGGGAAGTTCCCGCATTACATTGGGCTGATTTAACGACAGATGATAATTCTAGTTGCTACGGTGTAAGTTTATTAAACGATTGTAAATACGGTTATGATGCTCAACCAAATCAACTGCGCTTAAGCTTGTTAAGAAGTCCAGAATGGCCGAATCAGTCAGCCGATAGAGGTTTTCATGAATTCAGTTATGGATTATATCCACATGAAGGGAGTTGGCAAAAAGCGCAGACAGTAAAACGTGGATATGAATTCAACCAACCTATGATAGTAGTGCTTGGCGATCGCCAATTCAATACCAAACCTTCTACACCATCACCAACTCAAACAGTAAAAGATAAAGCCAGCTTTATAAATATATCCGCTGAAAACTTAATTTTAATGGCATTTAAACAAAGCGAAGACAACCCCCAACAATGGATTCTTCGTTTTTACGAATGTCATGGAGAAACAGCAATTGGAAACTTCACCAGCGATATAGGCTTGAATGTAACAGAGTCTGTAGATTTATTAGAACGTCCCCTACCGACATCAGAATTTTCTTGTCTTACAAAGACATTTACAGTCAAACCTTGGAAAATCGCTAGCTGTGAAGTCAAAAATTAAGGTAATAAGTATGAATATTAAAATTCTATCTGGTTTTGTTTGTCTACCGACCTAATGTAGAGACGTTATATATAACGTCTCTACAAAATTTCTGGGAAAACCCGACCACCCAGAATTTATAAAATACACTACTAGTAGTCTCTTTCATTAATTCTGATGGGTGAATAAAAAATTATTTTTTCTCCCCCTGCCTCCCCTGCTCCCCCTGCTCCCCCTGCTTATCCTCACCCGGCATTTTTATGGGACAGACAACTATTTAATCCTCATGCTCTTCAAAAGGATCAGCAAGTTCCTTACTGGGAGGACCAAAAGAAGTGTAGACGGACATTACTGTAACTGTAACCAAGACAGCAGCGACACAAATGCTAAGAACTATTGCGGGTTCCATAATGGGTATATATTATGAGTACTATTCTTATACAATATTACAGAAGATTAAAAAATGTTTTGTTAATTAACCCGGAATTTGATCATGGCACAAAGAACACGCTTGGGAGATGTTCTCAGACCTTTGAATTCAGAGTATGGTAAAGTGGCTCCTGGTTGGGGTACTACTCCATTGATGGCTGTTTTCATGGGTTTATTTTTTGTTTTTCTGCTGATTATTTTGCAACTTTATAACAAATCAATCATGATTCAGGGTATTAATGTGGATTGGCGAAGCTTAGGAATGTAAACTTCCTACACCGGCCCGTAAAGTCGGTGTTGATTTGCCAATTCCCCAGGGGGGTTAGTAACTGTTATCTAATTTCTACCCAGAAATATATACCCATATTGTCTATATAGGGGTTTAGGAAGATCATTCTGAGAAACCCCGAGATGAAACCTAAAATTATACTTTAACCCGGCTTGTTCCGGGTTTTTTTGGAGTTTATAACCAATTATTGACGTATTTTCTTGAGCGATAAATCGCTAAACTACAGATGTACCATTAGGTAGTTACACAAATTAGTAGGAGAAAAAGCATGAATATATTCGGTATCGGTTTACCAGAAATGGCTGTAATTATGGTAGTGGCGCTGTTAGTTTTTGGTCCGAAAAAGCTACCAGAAATAGGTCGTAGCTTAGGAAAAGCGATTCGTGGTTTTCAAGATGCTTCCCAAGATTTTCAAAACGAATTTAAAAAAGAAGCCGCACAATTGGAATCATCTCTCAAGACTACAGCTGAACTTGAACCCAAGCAGATAGAGAAGAAAGAAGAAGTTTGAAGCATTAAGCCAAAGGATGAAGTAGATAAATAATACCTTCATGATTTGAATTTCTCTGTTATCTTAAATTCGATGCATTCCTTGATTGATTTAACAATCAATTATTGCTGCAAACTGAGATACAGAATGAAAAATAAATCTTCATCCTTCTTAACTAATCCTTAATATAATTTATAATTTATTGATTTATGGATTTATTCATTTACTCTAAGAGATGCAAACTACTAATAAAAAAGCTTTGTTGATTCCCCAGCTAATTGTTGGGTTGGGAAATCCAGAACCGAAGTACGATCAAACGCGTCATAATATTGGTTTTGCTGCGATAGATGCTTTATCACGCTCTTGGCAATCATCTCTAAGCGAAAATCGTAAATTTAAAGGTGAGTACGCCCAATCAACAGCACCTGGAGGAGAAAAAATTCACTTACTCAAACCTTTAACTTACATGAATCTTTCCGGACAAGCGATCGCGGCCGTGACATCTTGGTACAAATTAAAACCAGAATCAGTGCTAGTTATTTATGATGACATGGATTTACCAGTAGGAAGAGTTCGGTTGCGCTTATCCGGCTCTGCTGGCGGACATAATGGGATGAAAAGCACTATTTCTCATCTTAATTCCAAAAATTTTCCGCGTTTACGTATTGGCATTGGTAGACCGAAAAAAGCAGAAAATAGCGAAAATGGAACTGTTTCTCATGTTTTAGGTAAATTTTCTCCCCAAGAAAATCAAATCATGCCCTCCGTTCTTAATTATGTAGTTGAATGTGTGGAATTATGCCTTAAAAAAGGTGTAGAGAAGGCAATGAACGATTGTAATAAAAAGAATTTGAATGTTTCTGAGTCTGAAAAAGATTAAACAAAGGAAGAAGGAAGAGCCGAAGTGCGGAG
>DESS01000370.1:0-1697 GCA_002361335.1 Richelia sp. UBA3308 | reverse complement strand
CAATTCGTCCACCGTCTTGTGCCGCTTGTTTTAAACCCATATGTTTAGTTAAATACTCTTTACTCTGATTCACAAAAAAAACTAATTATGTCAAGTCAGCTTAATATTTTTTTAAATAACAACTAAATAAAAACTAAATAACAACCACCGCACAATATCCGGCGGTGGTTGGAAGATAAAATAAATTTGTTGATGGGCAATTAATTGTGAAAACTTGCCTCATTCAAGTATATTTGTGAAAATTCCCAGGTATGGCGGCACCGGGGAATAGTTGTTTTTCTACTTCATAGGTAGTTTTTAGATATATTATGGCGATTCCCTTAAGCAATGCCTTTACTATCTCAAGATAGAGTTGCTATGGACATTCGATCGTAATAGATTTGAAACGTTTGCAAATAGTAAAAGTACTCCTAACTACTTATTTGAAACGTCTTTTGCGTCTTGCTGCAACTGCTTTACGCTTACGTTTCTCCTGTGGGGTTTCAAAGTGCCGATGATACTTAACATCAGCCAAAATCCCAGCCTTGGAAACTTGACGCTTAAATCTACGTAAAGCAGAATCTATTCCTTCGTTTTCACCTAAAACCACTTGGGTCATTCTAATCCCTCGTTGTCAACAAAACTATATTGTTACTTTATTGTAATGTGCAGGTAAATCGGGATGAAAATACTCCACGACTTACCGTAAATCAAACAAGACAGTCAGTCTTGAATAAGATAGACGGAACAATCAAGCAATATAACAACTGCAATTATTTTCCAGATTTACTATTTTAATATGGGGGCATCTCACAATCCAAATTTTTCAAGTTAAGAGCGAGTTGATAAAGTTGACGGCGGGGTAAAGAAGTTAATGCAGCTAGCTGACGACTTGCTTGTGATGGCGAAATTCCCTGTTCCATGATATTTTCTAACTCAGCAATGAGTTCTTGTTCTGTAAACTCTCGTTGAGTGGGTGGATTTCCGGCTACAACTAAAGTGTATTCACCGACAGGAACTTTTTTTTCGTAGTAGCTACAAGCACCTGCAATAGTACCGCGCCAAAATTCTTCATATATTTTAGTTAATTCTCGTGCTAATACAATTTGTCTATCGCCACCAA
Source organism: Richelia sp. UBA3308 (assembly GCA_002361335.1). GTDB lineage: Bacteria > Cyanobacteriota > Cyanobacteriia > Cyanobacteriales > Nostocaceae > Rivularia. The sequence continues at coordinate 595 of DESS01000370.1, read as the reverse complement.
ATATTTCTGCTAAATCATCTAAAGTAGAGCGTAAACGATGGGGGGATTCATAGAAAATCAAAGTACGTTCCTCAGACTTCAATGACTCCAACTGCGATCGCCTTCGTTTTACTTTAGCGTCTAAAAATCCTTCAAAGACGAATTTAAGAGTCGAAATACCCGAAGCACTTAAGGCGGTAATTGCTGCAACGGCTCCAGGAATAGGAACTACAGTAATTTCAGCTTCTACACAAGCTTTTACCAATTCATAACCGGGATCGGAAATTCCTGGTACACCCGCATCACAGACAAGAGCTATAGCTTTTTCTTCTTCTAAAAGCTTTAATAATTGTGGGATACGACTGTTGCGGTTATGTTCGTGATAACTTATTTGGGGCGTATTAATTTGAAAATGCTTTAAAAGTTTTCCGGTATGGCGTGTATCTTCGGCAGCAATAAAATCCACCGATTGTAAAATTCGCACGCTTCTATAAGTCATATCCTCCAAGTTTCCAATCGGGGTGCCAACAACATACAATACACCTGGTTTCGATTCGGTTTCCATTTATTAGTTATTAGTGATTAGTTGTTAGTTGTTAGTTGTTACTCATTACTC
>DESS01000369.1:25958-34170 GCA_002361335.1 Richelia sp. UBA3308 | reverse complement strand
TCGGACACCCCTCTCCAAAGCATCGGAGAGGGGAAGGGGGTGAGGTCTTTCATACATGGTGGTAAAATTCTTTCATTAAGACTTCTTCCTTCTTCCTTCTTCCTTCGTTTTAAAACTTGTTTTCAACGACTAACTCACTCAAAGGTAATTGTCCGGGTTTTGGCCAAGGATCTTTGACTTTTTTACCAATTGCTACCATTGGGCCCATAACATAATCGGATGGTAAATTAATCAATTCTGCTACTTTATCAATATCAAAACCAATCATTGGACAAGAATCGTAACCCATCCCTTTAGCTGCTAACATGAGAGTCTGCATAGCCATACCAATTGAACGTTGAGCTTCATCTCGCTGAAGCCATTCACGTCCTTCATGAAAAGGTTTCATCCAACCAACTAATAGATCGCTAACTTCTTGGGGAGAATTACGCCAATAACGCTCTGGTTCTTTTTGCCAAGCTTGTACATCTGCTGTAAAAATAATAAGTAAAGAAGCATCAGTCATTTGGGCTTGGTCATTACCCAACTCAGAGCGAATTTTTGCTCGTAATTCTGGCTCTCGAACAATCACAAAACGCCAATGTTGAATATTAAAACTTGTTGGAGCTTGAATCATTGCCTCCAGAAGTTTTTGTTCTTCTTCTGGTGTAATTTTGTGATTAGAGTCAAAATGCTTTACTGCGCGACGTTGATAAATTGCATCTATGGTATCCATGGAAAATCCTCACTTTTTATTTTTGACTTAAATAACAATGATGGGTTTTCTTACCCACCCGACTGGGACTATAAGTCCCAGTCTAATAGCTAAAGTCATATAAATATGACTAACCAGGAATCAAAATTAATGTGTAGGAGATAGTAGTTGTTTTCATTAATTCTGATGGGTAAAATTTTAGTCCTATTTATAGGACTTTGTATTATTAGCTCGGGGTTTATAACCCGCGAGCGGGTGTGTAAAAAAAATTTTATCTACCCTCTATTTTTGTGTAGCAAAATAACTAGTCATTAAACTGCGATAATTGGGAGTATATTTAGATAGTAAAGCAGCTAAACCTTCAATATCATTACGCCAATCTCGGTGTAGTTCACTAGCTACACTAAACCAGCTCATCATCTGGACTCCAGCAGCTTGCATTCGCATCAAAGCAGCATCTCGAACATCTTTGTTAAATGTTCCAGAAGCATCAACAACTACAAATACTTCATAACCATCTTCTATAGCTGATAAAGCTGGAAAAGCTACACAGACATCAGTAACAATACCTGCCATCACTAATTGCTTACGACCAGTATCTTTCACCGCTTTGACAAAATCTTCGTTATCCCAAGCATTTATTTGACCCGGACGAGCAATATAAGGAGCATTGGGATGAGATTCCTTAAGTTCGGGAACTAATGGTCCATTTGGTCCCTTCTCAAAACTGGTTGTAAGAATAACCGGTAAATTAAAGAATTTGGCTGATTCTGCAAGAGCTAAAACATTATTTTTGAATTCATTTGGGGAATAGTCTTGCACTAAGGAAATTAAACCAGCTTGATGGTCGATTAGTAAAACAACAGCATCTTCTTTGGAGAGACGATTGTATTTGTAGGAAGTAGTCATTTCAGTTACCAGTTATTAGTTATCATCAGTTATCAGTTATCAGTTATCAGTCATCAGTTGTAAATTGTTTACTCATTGTTCACTGTTAACTGTTCACTGATTAAATATTTACCTTTAAAGGTTGTTTACAAGACCTGCTAAATACCTTAAATCAATACTTTTTGCAATAGGTATCTACAGAATTTTTTACCAATCCTATATGAGGTTGCGCGCTCATCGCTCTGTGCCCCGAAGGCGTATCGCTACTTTTACTAAGCCCAACTGCGTTTGGCTCAATTCGGCGCATCTTTATAAGCAAATGGTATAAGTCCTATAAACCAAGTGGAGTATATAACTCTCTATGTAAAACAGCATATGATTTGGATCATGTTTGGGGAATCAATAACTCTATTTTTCGACCTTGACGACTAATAATGCCTGATTTTTCCAATTCTGAAAGGTTACGGTATAAGGTTTCCGAACTTAAACCTAATTCGTTGGCTATATCTTTGTAGGAGCGGTCAAAAAAAATTCTTGTGTTTCCTGGAGTCGCGATCAATAATAGGTATTGCAATAAGCGTTCCCGTGCTGAGCGAATACTCCGGAGTTCTAATAGTTTTTTTAAAGATTGACTTTTGCGATCGCATTTTTGTAAAAGATTTAAAGCGAGTTCGGTATTATGTTGTAGCAATTCCCATATAATAGTTTTGGGATAGCAAATGACGCGGGATGGGACTTCGGCGATCGCATGACAATCGTACAGTTCTGTAAATAGTGCAGATTCAGCAAAACTTTCCAAAGCCCTTACTATTTGCAAAATAACTAGATTTCCTTCGCAGGTGTAGCGCACCAATCGAATTCGTCCAATTTCCAAAGCAAAGATATATTTGGCTGGATCTCGATAATGAAACAGTACCTGTCCTGCGACCAAATTTTGATAGCTAGCCCCATCACGCAATTTATCAGGAAGACTACTTGGTACTGATAAATCCATAGATTGTCGAGAAGCGGTTTCAAGAAGACTGTGTTGTTAGTTTTTAAGCTAAATCAAAAAAGTAATTCTTTTAGATGTTAATCAAAAAAAAATCAAGTAATTTTTCAAAATATAAACAAATATCAACAAACTTTAATTTTGTCATATCTGTGATAGAGTAATCTTGTTTTCATTAATACCTCAAACGGAGGACTAAATGATACTCAGTACAATTGAATCGAAGTCGAAAAAAGCCTTTCAAAAATTAATTTCGACTTCTATCGCCATAGTTGTGATTGCATTTGTTCTGTTAGGCTTTCCGGGATTGACTTCACCTGCACATGCTGGCCCTGGTGGGACGATAACAGAAGGATGGGTGACACGATTCAATGTTAGTGATGGAGCACAGGCAACGGAGTGGTATGAAAGAAACCTGGGCATGCTTTTGAATAAAGAGAGTTCAGCATATCCTTATTATGTTCAACTTTTCTATCCAGAATATCCCGACACGCAAATTGGTCTGAGTCAGAGTACTCCTGTTGAATCGGGAAAAGCAACAGCGACCATCGTTGTCAATGATATTATGCAAGCCATAGACTCTCTCCAGTATAAAGGTGTTCCAGTTCAACCGCTTTGTGATGCGGGAGACAACAACACAGTACTAGCCTTCTTTTGCGATCTTGATGGCAATAATCTCGCTCTTCGTCAAGATAATGCCCCGAATCCATTTCCTCCATGCGGCCCACCTGTATGCAACAATTCCTATTAATTTGAGCGCTCCAGGAGGGGAAGTCTCAAGGTAATAAATCAAAAGTCAAAAGTATTGTTTTATAAAGGTTTTAAGCTTTTGATATAGGTACTAGATTTACGCCGTACCGTACTAGTTTTTAAACCACTTAGTAAACTGATGGTTCTATGGTAGGTTAGATATGTCCACCGGTAAGTAGATGGATTACTAATACATTTTTAGCACCATAGAACCTTTTTCACGGTTCATCGTAAATCAAATAGTAAAATCTCAGTATTGTCATCCGTGGCTACCACTTCAATCTCCGTTTCTTGAGTAATCGCAGCACCATCACCGGTTCCCAGAGATTTACCGTTAATATCAACCGAACCTCTAGCGACTTGCAGCCATAATGACCTATTGTTCTCAATACTATGATGAACGCGATCGCCATTATTTAAAACAGCAACATACAAATTTACATCCTGATGAATTGTCACTGAATTATCTTTTCCATCAGGGGAAGCAACTAACTTTAATTTTCCTTGTTTTTCTTCAACAGAAAAGTGCTTCTGCTCGTAGCTGGGCTTAATTCGACTTCTTGAAGGTATAATCCAAATTTGCAGAAAATGAACTCCGTTGGTATTAGAACCATTGAATTCACTGTGAGCAATACCAGTCCCAGCCGACATCCGCTGTACATCCCCAGGACGAATCACCGAACCATTACCAATACTATCTTTGTGTTCTAGCTCTCCTTCTAAAACATAGGAGATAATTTCCATATCTTGGTGGCTGTGAGCACCAAAACCTTTACCACGTTCGACTTTATCTTCATTAATTACTCGCAGATTCCCAAAACCCATGTGATTAGGATCGTAGTAACTACCAAAGGAAAAAGTATGTTTACTATCGAGCCAACCAAAGTTAGCATTACCCCTTTCTTGAGATGGACGAATAATAATCATAGTGTTTAACTCCTGTCTTTAAGAATTGTTTTGTCCTTAGTTATATTATTTACTGTTTTTCATAAAAAGACAATATGCTATTTTATGGACAGATTGTTTCCAAATTGTCTACAAAAGTCAAGAAATGAAATTAACAGGACTTATACAATTGAGGAGTAGACTGTGGTTGGTGCGTGACACTACAGACTCCTTATTATTTACCCTCAAAATCAATCGAAGTGTCAGAGCACCCTACAAAAAATATGGTATTTGGGTAAGTCCTATATATAAAATATACAAATAATGGATAAATTTGAAAGTATGCGAGCTTTTACTCAAGTAGTAGAAGAGGGAAGCTTTGCAGCAGCAGCGAGAAAAATGCAGCTATCTCGTTCTGCGGTGAATAAGTTGGTAATTAACCTAGAAAATCAATTAGGGGTGCAACTGCTCTATCGTACAACTCGTACAGTTACACCCACAGATAATGGTAGAGCCTTTTACGAACGCTGTATCGATATTCTCAGTAGTTTACAAGAAGCAGAATTAGCAATATCTCATCAACACAGCGAACCCAAAGGAATTCTGAGAATTAATGCTCCTATGTCTTTTGGAATATCGTTTCTTGGTTCAAAAGTTGCTGAATTTATGACTCGCTATCCAGATGTTAAAATCATATTGACTCTGGAAGACCGTTTTGTAGACCCTATAAGTGAAGGCTACGACCTAGTTATTCGCATTACTTTACCCCAAGAATCTCCAAGTTTGGTAGCGCATCACATTACAACATTTCCTTTAGTTATTTGTGCAGCACCCAGTTATTTAGAAGCAAAAGGAATTCCTGTCAAACCCTCAGAATTAAAAAAACATTCTTATTTGCACTATGGTTATTATACAAAAGGTTGTCAGTGGGAATTAACCAATAGACATAACGATGCTGTGGAGCAAGTCTCTATTGATGGAATTTTTTGTTCTAACAATGGTGAAGTTTTGAGAGATGCTGCTGTTGGGGGTTTAGGGATTATTATATTACCAACTTTTATTATTAAAGATGAATTAGAGCAAGGAAAATTAGAAATTATTTTGCCCGATTATCGTCCACCAGAACTAACTTTGTGTGTCATTTACCCTGTAAATCGTCATCTTTCTACTAAAGTTCAATTATTTACTCAATTTCTTCAAGAGTGTTTTGCTTGATTGTTTAAAAAATATAGTTAACAAAACGGCAGAATTCCCCGTCCGTCTTATTATGTCTTACGGGGGGGTAGTTCATTAGATAAATTCTACAAACTTCTTAATAATTCCCAATCGCTGCAAGGTGCGGGCGTATCCTAATTACTGAATTAATGGGCCGCCCTGCCTGAATTATGAATTATGAATTATGAATTATGAATTACATTTACTCGAATATTTTCTTCCCACTTACGAGGTTCGCTAGCTCTACGAATGTTTCGCCAGATTTGAGTCGCGGCCATTGTTCCGTCTGCAACTGCAATAGATACCTGGTTTAATCCCTTCTTCAAATCTCCAACGGCAAAGATACGCTGGTGACTTGTTTGAGCTAAACCATGGGTGACCAGATTTTCACCATCCCATTCTAACCCATCAATACCCTTAAGGTAGTGATTGTGGTAAATCGACCCCATATTTATTAAGCCAGTCGTAGCCTCAATAATTTGACCGTCTTCTAACTCAACACCACTCATTTGATGTTTTTCACCTAAGAACCGAGAAATCTTTTGCTCGTAGAGCGGATAGCCATATTCGGCTAACTTTTGCTTCATTTCATCGCTCACTTCGCAGAGTCCATGAGTCAATACTGTAATGTAGGGTGTAAACCAGTTCAAAACAAAGGCTGCGTTAATTTGGGACTCCTTACCTACAATTAAAATAGCACGCTGATCCCACATATCAAAACCATCACAAATCATGCAGACATGTAGCGTATATCCTGCATAATCATAGACATTCTGCATATTCTCTAATTCAGGCAAAACATCAATTACACCTGATGCAGCAATCAAATATTTACTCCGAAATATCGGATAAATGCTATCTTTCCTACCCACTTTCACTTTGATAGCAAAAGTATCACCCTCATCGATGACATTTTCCACAAATCCTCTTAGGTGGTCGGCTCCCCATTCAATAGCCTGCTTTGTAGAATGATTTACAATCGAACCTCCACTCGTATCCGGATCTAAGCCCACATAATTTCGCAGGTCTTGCATCCATACCGAACGCCCTTTCCCCTTTTCAATCACGAGACATTTGAGACCATAACGAGCCAGATAAATCGCAGCAGAAAGACCACCCATGCCACCCCCTACAACTATGGCATCATATACTGTGTCTACATGTTCGCTAAGGTTTTTAGTGGAAAGTTTCATAATAAAGATTCCTGCATAAAATTTTTGATGTGGGTAAAGAGTGTTCGGCAAGATGTCTATCATTGAAGTCAAAGGAGATTGTAAGGTTTCCTTTAACTTCAATCCCATTCCTTAATTATCCAACAAATTCGAGAACAGGCTGAGAAACACCAGCAGACTCAGTTCCCTTTAGGTAAGCCAACATTGTATCAGCATCAGAAACCTCAAAGGGGTCAGTGGGGCAATTATCACCGTAATTCGGCTCTACGAAAATCTTCTCGATTTTGCCATCGTTTACCACCATAGAATAACGCCAGGAGCGGTATCCGAAACCAAGGTTGGATTTCTCTACAAGCATCCCCATCTTACGGGTGAATTCACCGTTTCCATCAGGAAGCAAGAACACGTTCTTTGCTCCAATTTGCTTACCCCACTGGAACATCACAAAAGCATCATTAACGGAGATGCAGATGATTTGATCTATACCTTGAGCCTTAAATTCTTCATATAGTTCTTCGTAGCGTGGTAAATGATTGGAAGAACAGGTGGGAGTAAACGCACCCGGCAAAGAGAATACTACAACTTTTTTACCGGCAAAAATATCTTGAGTAGTTTTGTCTTCCCAGCGGTAAGGGTTAGGGCCGGGGACGGATTCATCACGGACGCGAGTTTTGAAGACGATGTTGGGAACCTGTTCGATTACAGCCATAATTACCTCTTTGTAATAATTTTACGCTTCGATTCAGTAAAAGCTTTATTAACTTATATCTAAGAATAATTCTGATTTAAAAATAATTCAATAGAGAGAAATACTCATTTCTAATTTTTGATTTTTTGTTAAAGTAGTAGTCATATGAGAAATAGTATTTTTGAATAAATTTAGGAATTACGCGATTGTCATAATTCTGACTCGGTGCGTCACCCTACAAGCCTTATTATGTTCAAAATTGCTAAAAGTCTCATAATCCGCTTAGAAAAATGTGCCAGTTGTATAAATCCTAAAATTGTCTCTCTTGTTTCGATCTACTCTTGATTGATTGAGAAAAGCGCAAAAGTAACTAATAATAAAATGTCAAAAGAAGCCGATAAAATTGTACAGATTTTAAAATCTAAAGGGTTGCGAGTAACCCCACAACGGTTTGCAGTCTATTCTAATTTACTGAACCGCCAGGATCACCCGACTGCGGAACAAATATTGGTGAGTTTGAATCAAAATAGTCCCACTTCTTCCCAAGCGACTATTTATAGTTCCCTGCAAGCTTTAAGAGATGTTGGTTTAGTAAGAGAAGTTTTATTAGAAGAAGGTGTCTGTCGTTACGATGCTAACGTTTCATCCCATCACCATTTCCGTTGTAAGAAATGTGGCTGTATTGAGGATATTCCTTGGGAACAGGTTGAAGATGTTAGATTTAAAGCTCTTCGTCCTGGATTGACTGTAGAACAATATGAAGTGACAGTACAGGGTGTTTGCGATCGCTGTCAATAAAGTTAGTACTCCACCAATCCAAAAATGACGGGGGAGGTTAGGGAGTAGTGTGTCGGGTTAAGCTAGCATTCTGTGGGGATTGAGTAATGAGTAATGAGTAACGAGTAACGAGTAATGAGTAATGAGTAATG
>DESS01000369.1:0-25883 GCA_002361335.1 Richelia sp. UBA3308 | reverse complement strand
ACGAGTAATGAGTAATGAGTAATGAGTAATGAGTAATGAGTAATGAGTAATGAGTAATGAGTATTCGTGAGTAGTAGAATACGCGCCATAAAGGTAATGTGGGTTATATAGTAAGTAATTAGCCGGACTACTCACCCATCACCCCATCTCTACTCTCTTATCCTAATTACTATTTTCAACGCAGACCTACTTAATACAGAGTAAAATTAACTCTGTACCTAGATTCTTTTGTTGATATTTCCTTGAAAATTGTTAGACATAGTATATAATTATTGGTTTGTATCTATCTTGGTAAGCCGTCACAGTTTACTATGCGTCGAAAAGCTTGTTTGATTTTTAACCCTGTTGCTGGCTCAGGTGACTCTGAGCAAGAATTGGAGAGGATAAAGGAACTTTTATCTTCTCAATTTGAGTTAGATATTCAATTTACTACAAAAGAACTTGGTGCTGACAAGTTAGCCGAAGAAGCATTAAAAAAGGATTTTGAAATTATTATTGCTGGTGGTGGTGACGGTACTCTTTCAGAAGTAGCTAAAGCTTTAGGCAAAACAACTATTCCTTTGGGAGTGATACCAAGAGGTACTGCTAATGCTTTTGCTTCTGCTTTGGGTATTCCCGATACTTTAGATGAAGCTTGCGAAACGATTTTATCTGGCAAAACTCGTCGAATTGATATTGGTAGATGCAACGGTAAATTAATGACGTTGTTAGCTGGAATTGGTTTTGAAGCGGAAACAGTAGAAAATGCTTCCCGAGAAGCTAAACAACGTTGGGGTGCTTTGGCTTATTTAGTTTCCGGAATACAGCAACTACGAGAATTAGAATTATTTGAAGCTGAGATTGAAACCGACGACAAAGTTATTCACGTTTCTGCTGGAGCTTTGACTGTGGCAAATGCAGCACCACCAACATCAATATTAGCTCAAGGTCCGGCAGGTATTCTTTACGACGATGGATTACTTGATATTACCATCATTTCATCTAATAGTTGGGCATCCGCGATCGCTGCTTCTTATCACTTGCTACAAACTGCTTTGCGGGGAGATGCAGCAAAACGGGATGATATCGGTTATTTGCGAAGCAAGCGAGTCAAAATCACCACCAATCCACCGCAAAAAATCGTTTTAGATGGCGAAATCATTGGACATACACCTTTAGAAGTGGAATGCATCCCTGGTGGTTTAAGCGTTGTTGTGCCCATGTTACCAGCGGAGAAGATTTCTGAAAAGTTGCAAGGTTTACCGGATTTGCAAGTTGAAGAAAAATGATCAATAGCTACAAGCGAGCAGCTCCTCACCCTATAAGGGTAAGGCTATACCTGCACAAGTCCGCCTACACGGACTAGAAAAACCTGGTTTTTTAGCCCTTTAAGGGCTTTGTAGTTATAGCTCCAGGCAATAGCGAGGAACCGTGAGGTTTGAAAACATGTCCTAGTAGTTCAATTGATGGAAATATTGATCAGTAATAATTAATAATTCTTCAATCTTTCCAATCAAGAACTTGTGAAATTTCTTGTGCTAATGTTAAAGGACTAAAAGGTTTGGCGATCGCAGCTTTAATTCCTAAATCACGATAGCGAGTACGGTCAGTATTTTGTACTTTTGCTGTGAGTAAAATTACTGGAATTTGGTGAGTTTTGGAGTTTTGTTGTAGATACTTAAAAGTGGTGATACCGTCCATATCTGGCATCATTACATCTAAAAGAATTGCATCTGGTTTTTCTGTTTCAGCTTTTTGAATAGCTTCAGTACCGGAACTGGCTGTGATCACTTGCCAGTTGGCGGTAGTTTGTAAACAAATTTTGGTAACTTCCTGAATATATTCTTCGTTATCAACTACTAATATTTTCTTTGTTGTCATTACTACCACCAATTTATTTTTTCAAGCTATTATATCAACTGCGCCGCTATTACTTATATAGCCATTTTCAGTTGAATACACGAAACTATCCCCGCCCTCCGGGCACCCCTCTCCTCAGTAAGGAGGGGAGATGGGGGTGAGCTTCGCTGATTTGATATAATATTTCTGTTTTCCGAATTTATTTATCGGAGATCTAAATTTAGGGTTGCATTAACTATAGATTCACTTTGTTTAATAAAAAAACATGACGAACCATTATGGCGAACAGCGTCAAAAATTACGCATAGCTATTCTCAGTGCCTATCCAAGCATTCCTAAATTAAAGATGATGGTTGATGATGGATTAGGACACAACTTGGATGCAATTGCAGGGGGTAGTAATTTAGAAGAAGTTGTGTTTAATTTAATCGTTACAGCAGAATCTCAGGGATGGCTTGAAAAACTAATTCGTCGTGCAATTAAATCAAATCCTGGTAATAAAGAATTAAAAGTTATAGCTGAAGAATTATTATCAAATTCCTCGAAACATTTATCCGTTGCCTCACCTAACCGGGAGCATCCCAATCCTACTATTCAAACTCAGCCATTTGATTTCAAGACAGCCACTCTAAACCTCAATCCTGGATTTTTGGGTATCGGAAGAAGCTACGAAATCAACTACAGTCTTGGACGAGCGAAATCTTTTAAAGAAGACCTCGGAAATGGTGTATTATTAGAAATGGTAGAAATTCCTGGTGGTACTTTTCTCATGGGTTCCCCAGAGGATGAACCACTACGAGAAGACTCGGAAGGTCCACAGCACAAAGTTACTGTTCAACCCTTTTTCATGGGTAAGTTTCCAGTTACCCAAGAACAGTATGAAGCTATTATGGGTAAAAATCCCTCTTCCTTCAAAGGAAAAAATAAACCTGTTGAATGTGTAAGTTGGGATAATGCAGTAGAGTTTTGTGCTAAAATATCTCAGAGGACTGGAAAACCCTATCGCTTACCTAGTGAAGCTGAATGGGAATATGCTTGTCGGGCTGGATCGACAAAGCCAACGCCATTCCACTTTGGTGACACCATTACCACTGACCTAGCAAACTATAATGGGAATTACACCTATGGTTCTGCTCCTAAGGGTCAGTATCGACAACAAACCACAGATGTTGGCAGCTTCCCAGCTAATGCCTTTGGTTTATATGATATACACGGAAACATTTGGGAGTGGTGCGAAGACTGTTGGTTTGACAATTACATTTGACAATTACAATGGAGCGCCAAATGATGGCACCGCAATAAAAATTAACAATTATTTTAAAGTGCTGCGCGGCGGTTCGTGGTTCAACGTTTCGAGGAACTGCCGGTGTGCGTATCGCGTCGGATACTTGCGTGACATCAGGAACATCGTCATTGGGTTTCGGGTTGTTGTCGCTTCCCCCAGGACTTGGACTTAGCCCTTGGCACTTTAACCCTCTTACCCTTTACACTTATTTTATTTTCTCTTCCCTCCGCCTTCGGCGGAAAAATTTTTTGGCTATTTTTCGGTGTTGCTGGATGTCTGACTTACCTATTGTACAAAAGACCTAGGATTTAGTCAAGTGGTATGAGCCAACATTAAACCTTTTACCCAGGAGCCATAAATTTACACTGGGAGAGCCGATGATTACGGGATTGTATGAAATTTTGGATAATTTAATTATAGCAGAATAAGTCGGTATGCCTTCATTCTTTGTGTCCGAAGCGTTGGAAGCAAAACGATCGGCAATACCTTGGGATTGCTTCGCTTCGCTCGCAATGACATATTACGGTTGATTTACCGGACATGATATCAATACTTAATCTATTGTAAACTAAACATCTTTTGGCAAAAGTAGAAAAAAAGTACTACCAACACCCAAAACACTTTCAGCCCAGATGCTTCCATCGTGTAGTTCTACAATACTGCGACAGATAGCTAAACCTAAACCGGTACCTTCATGATTGCGGGAATCTGAGGAATCTACTTGTTGAAAGCGCTCGAAAATACTTTCTAATTTATCTGAGGGAATACCGCATCCGCTATCTTTAACTGTAAACAATACTGAAGAATCTTGTTCAAAGGCATGTAAGAAAACTGTATCACCGGATGCAGAAAATCTAATGGCGTTACTGAGTAAGTTTGTTAAAGTTTGAATAATGCGATGGAAATCGGCTCGCAGTTGTATGGGTGAATTGTCAACTGATAGTTTGACTTGTGCTTTATCTGCTAAGGGCTGCACTAATAATATTGCTTGTGTAATCAAATCGCTAACCTGACAGATTTGTTTATCCATGGTGACTTTTCCCGATTCGATGCGCTCGATATCGAGAATATCGTTAATCAGTTTTACCAAACGTTCGGTGCTATCGGTAGCAATTTGCAGCAATCGTTTGCCATCTTCAGAATTCAAGGAAATTAAATCGGTAGCCAGCATTCCCAATGAACCGTGAATTGAAGTTAAAGGAGTACGGAGTTCGTGAGAAACTACCGAAACAAACTCATTTTTCATCCGCTCAATTTGTTTGCGGTTGCTTATATCTTGCAAATAAACGGTATAAACTGTTTTTTCGCCTAACTTGAATTTAGAAATAAAAGCTTCTGCCGGAAATTCGCTTCCATCTTTACGTCTACCATAAATTTGCCGACGCTCACCCATTTTCCGGGCATAAATAGGAGATTTGCCAAAATCAGCTACATGATGACGGTGAGCTTCTACTGAACCTTCGGGTAAAAGTAAATCTAAGGGTTTTCCCAGCACTTCCTTTGCCGAATAACCAAAAATTGCTTCTGCCCCTTGATTAAATAAAGTAATGCACTGATTGCGATCGATAGAAATAATTGCATCATCGGCAATTTCTACAATTCCGGCAAATTGTGCTTGAGAGTCTTGCAGTTTTTCTTGTGCGAGCTGACGTTGCCTTAATTCGGATTGTAAGCGTTTGTTTGTCTCTACTAACTCGGCTGTACGTTGTGCGACTTTATTTTCTAAATCTTGTTTAGCAATACGTAGAGATGTTTCGATATGCTGTTTTTCAATAGCACCTGACAATAGGTTAGCAATTGCTTGCAAGAAATAAATGTCATCTTGGTTAAAAACACGTTTGTGTTGAGTATAGACACCTAAAACACCATAAGCACCGTCAACTCCAAAAATTGGCACGCTGGCACCGCTAATAATTCCATGTTCATCGAATAAAGCCGGAATATTAAACCGGGTTTCTCGGCGCAAATCTTCAATAATAACTGGTTCTTTTGTTAATAATGTATCGGCAGCTAGGGAATCATTTAAACTCAACAGTGCTTGTCTTACTAATCCTTCGTGCCAGCCAACTCCTGCCCGTAGCACCATGGTATTACCAGATGGTAAAATTTCTGAAATTAGACAAAATTCAACGTTATTAGCTTGAGCAACCAGTGCAACAGCTTCATCCATAAAAGCAAATATATCTTTATAAAATAAAGCCGACTGTCCCAACTGCGCTACACTAGCTTGTTGTTGAACTTTCGTTTTAAGTAACAGATGAATTCTGGCTTTTTCTGCTTCAGCTTGTTTTCGGGCTGTAATATCTCGCGTCACCGCCAATTGTATGACTAGATTATTTTCAGGATTATGTAAAGGTACCGCATGAGTTTCTACAAAACGGCGATTACCTTTTAAACTGATCATTTCAAATTCTAAACTCTTCTTATTCCCCTGACAAACACATTTGTTTAAATCTTTAAAAGCCTGATGATATTTTGGGGCAATTAGAGAATAAATATTTTTACCAATGGCAGTTTCATCAGCTTCAATCATTGCTAAACCGGCAGAATTAATTTCTAACAAAGTTCCGTCGGCAGCAACTAATTTAATACATTCAGGAGACGTATTAAAAATTTTCCGCCAGCGTTCCGATTCAGTATTATTCTGTTTTTCCTGCATCCTCGCCATCCGCCGTTGAGATTTAATTCTTTCCAAACGATTGACAATGCGAGTGACTAATTCTGGCCCTACAATTGGCTTACTGACAAAATCATCAGCCCCAATGCTAAAAACTTGATTTACAGTTTCTGCTTTACTATGAACCGTTAAAAACAATACTGGCAGTTCGCTCCAGCGGGAATTATTACGAACTTCAGAGCAAAGTTCAATACCACTAACTCCAGGCATTTCCACATCTAGAATTAAAAAATCTGGCTGTATTGTTTCCAAAGTTTCCCAAAATAAGTGCGGTTGAGAAAGAGTTTTTACCGTAATTCCCCAATATTTTAGTAAATTTTGTAATACTTCCAAAACTTTCTCATCGTCATCTACAGCTAATACCGTTGCTTGTGCATCTTCTGATTTTTTAATTAATTGTGCCGCAGCTTCTAATACCTCTGTTGAGGATATGGGTTTTTGCAATATAGTGTTACTACAATTGTGAATCACTTGCAAACGATGATAATGGTCTATTTCTTCAGTTAAAACTAATACAGGAATTGGTGGTTTACGATTTTTGAACTCTGTTAATAAACTCAAATCATCATTATCCCTCAACACATCAACATTAACAATCGCCACATCTGGATGTTCTTGATAAAGTTTTTGTCTGGCGGTATTCATATCCTTAGCAATTACAATTTGCAACCCCCAATCAGCAGATTTTTTGACTAAATCTTCAGATATTTCATGATGTGTATCAACCACTAGAACTAAAGGACGCTCATTATTATAATTATTTTGATTATTATTATAATTATTTTGATTATTTTGATTATTTTGATTATTTTGATTATTTTGATTAATATTAATATTCTTATTATAAGAAGTAGCCCAGACTTGAGAAGGCGAATCAATTTCAGAATGTAAAGCTTTTACCCAATCTTGAAATTCAGCTATTTCATGTTCATTTAAATCCTTATCAGCTTTGAGCAAACGTTCAATTTTACCCGCTAACTTTGAACCATTTACAAAGCCAAAAGTACCTAAAGAACCAGCCAAAGTATGGGCTTCTGCTGCTGCTTGGGAACGTAACTCCCTTGACATTGACTTAGTTTGTAATGCTTGGGCTGCTTTAACTAATACATTTACCTCTTCTGATACTCGTTCCTTATATTTTTGCCAAACTCCAGCGATCGCTAAGAGAGTCTGCCCTTTGGTTACCCCAGAAGTCTGTATTTTTTCTTCCTTGTCCCCTTCCTTGTCCCCTTCTTTGTCCCCTTCCTTCTCCCCTTGTCCCCTCGTCCCCTTCTTCCCTTCCCCTGGATTTAATCGATAACCAATGCCATAAACAGTTTCAATTAAATTACTCGGCGCACCAGCAGCTTTGAGCTTCATTCGCAATCCTTTTATATGAGTACGAACAGCTTCTTCCGAAGGAACATCCTCGTAAGACCACAGATGCTCTAAAATCATCCCGCAGCTAAATACACGTCGGCTATTACGCAAAAAAAGCTCTAATAATGAATATTCTTTAGGAGTCAAAGAAAGTTTTGTAGTATCATAATTGACTTCACAACTGATAGGATCGAATCGCAAATCACCCCATTCTAAGACTGTAGGTAAATTTACTTTTCCTCTACGTAATAAAGCTCGGATGCGAGCAACTAACTCTTCTTGTTCAAAAGGCTTAACAACATAATCATCAGCGCCAGCATCCAAACCAACTGCTTTTTCATGAGGGCGAGAGCATCCCGTCACCAACATAATTGGAATCAACCATCCACCAGAACGGATTCTTCGGCAAAGACTTATACCATCTAGCTTCGGTAAAGTTATATCTAAAATAATTAGATCGTAGTTAAAAGCTTGAACTAAATCCCAACCCACCTCTCCATCCCTAGCAATCTCAACTGTATAATTTTGATGACTCAGTACAGCACTCAATGCTTGGGCAACAAATTCGTCATCTTCTACAACTAAAATTTTCATAGTTCAAATAGTTAAAATTTCAGAATTCTATTAGAAAAATTGCAAGTTAAGGTTTAAAGTGCTTTTCCAATTTAATTTTAGGATAGAAGATAGTATCAGTTAAAATTAATTAACAATTATAATTTTTATTTAATCATTTGATATCTAGTTATAAATCTTAATAGCAAACAGCAACATTTTAGGATAAAAATCCGATAAATTGCCTTCACTACTTCTGATGCAAATAAATTATCTAACTATCCTCACAACTTCCTCAAATTTTTCATTTAAAATGCAAGATTTTTGATTCTTCAGTAGTTGGTATGCTAATTAAATAGTCCTAAAAAAGCAGAAGGCAGTCCATATTAAAAAATTGGCGTTGCTGAATCCGGGGCGGATAAGTTGTTGTTTAGACATTGACTTCTGAGCTCGCTCTGCAAAACCTCCAGAATATAAGCATAGGATTGTCGGCAGTTAAATATAGCAAATTTCAGTTGGGTGCATGCAATACAGGGAAAATTAGTAGAATTCCCACGGGCCTTCTCTGCCTGTACCACAAGAATGTATTCTACTCAAATGAAAACCGCTATATACTTACATTCCCGATATCGCAAGCACTTACACTCTGCCAGCCCCTATAACCCCCATTGCCTGAAAAGCAGAGTCTGAGAGTTGTTCAAATAAACTTCTAGTAAGGTTTGCGGGAAAACTTTTCGGTGTGGTGATTTTATTTTCTGGAAGTTCCTAGCTAAGATTACTTACTTAAAATTTGTATCAAACCTTAATGCATTTTTATTGTGTCTAATAATAGAATTAGTAATAATTTTGATTGATTTTACTTGGGACCTCAAAAATATGGCACGAGAACTTTTAGAATTGAATACGGAAGATGGAGGGACTATTTTAGTTGCCTTAGAAGTACCAGAGACATCGGTTGGTCGAGTGTCTAAACCTGGAGAAATATTTATCAAAAAACTAGATGCACAGTATAGTATAATACAAGATTTAATCCTTAGAGCCTGTCGCCCACTTACTAAAGCATTTAAACAATTACATCAAGAGACGCAAGCAACAGATGCAGAATTAGAATTTGCTGTAAATTTTACTCATAAAGGTTCAGTTTACATAGTAGAAGCATCGGGACAAGCATCTTTGAAAGTAAAAGTAAGTTGGAAGTTGAATCAATAATAAAAGAATTCTTAGTTACCATAAATTTTCATGTCTTGGGATTTAGTTAAAGAATGTACTATTGCAATTACTTCCGCAGACGGTAAAGTTTGCGGTACAGGCTTTTTTATTTCATCCGAAGGACATTTACTTACCTGCGCTCATGTTGTTGAGCAGGCTGGTGGATATGAAAAAATTTGTATAAATGGACAAGCAGTAACCAAAGTTTATCTAGGTGATAGTACTCAAGATGATTTTGCTGTTTTACAATTATTCGGTTATCAGGGTAATTGTGTGGCTTTGTCTGTTGATTGTCAGCCTATGAATCGATTTTTGTCCATTGGTTTTGGACGTGATGATTTTCCTGCTGGTGGTTCAATTGACGGTACGATAACTGATATCAACCCACAAGCTGATTTTGGTAATTTGCCAATGCTGCGATTGCGAGTCAAAGCTAACTCTCAACAGGTGTTAGGTGGCTATAGCGGTTCCCCAGTATTCGATGCAGAAAACAAAAAAGTTGTTGGTATTATAGCTGCTTACGACAACACAGAAGGAGGGTTAGCTGTACCATTATCAACTGTGCAAGATAAATGGCCAAATTTGGAGAAATTGATGAATTTACATCCATTTGTGCCACCAATTGAACCAAGTAAAAGTGTTAGAATTTTCATCAGCTATCGCAGCCAAGATCCAGATTTAAGCCTTGCTCAATATTTTTACGAAAGTTTAAAAGCTGCTGGGCATCAGGTATTTATGGCAGGAGAAAGTATTCGACTTGGAGAAAAATGGACGGAGCGGATCGATAAAGAATTAGAACAATGTGATTACTTTTTGCTACTGTTATCTCCGAAATCTGCTACTAGTGAAATGGTAACGGAGGAAGTCCGACGAGCAAAGGAGTTAGCAGAAAAACGTCCCCAAAATAAACCAGTTATTCTACCTATTAGTGTTAACTTTCCCATCAATTTAGCGCTCAATTATGACTTGCGGGGTTATTTAAACCAAATTCAGCAACGAGAGTGGAAATCACCTAGAGATACTCAAAAAATTCTAGAAGAAATTTTAAGTTTATTGGCAAGGCAAGATAATAATAGTTTTGATAAAACAGATAAAACAGAAGATTTATCTATCATAAGTACTCTTCAACCATCTAATATTTCTTCAGTTCCTTCAACAGAATTTTTTGCTCTTCCTCTCCCTGTTGCAGAACCAGAATTACCAGAGGGACAAGTAGATTTAGCTTCTAAATTTTATGTAGAACGTCCTCCCATTGAAGAACGCTGTTATAAAGCAATAGTTAAACCAGGTTCTTTAATCCGCATAAAAGCTCCCCGACAAATGGGTAAAACTTCTTTAATGGCAAGAATTCTGGATGAAGCTTCACGAGGACATTTTCTAAAAGTATCTTTGACATTTCAGCTAGCAGATAGCAAAATATTTCAAGATTTAGATAAATTATTACAGTGGTTTTGTGTCAGTATCAGCAGAAGATTAAAGTTATCTAATAAATTAAAAGATTACTGGGATGATGATTTTTCTGGCAGTAAAGATAACTGTACGGCATATTTCGAGGAATATATTTTAAGAGAAATTAATCAACCTTTAGTTTTGGGATTAGATGAAGTCGATTGTGTGTTTCAGTATCCCGAAATTGCCGCGGACTTTTTTGGACTCTTACGCGCTTGGCATGAACTAGCAAAAACTACAGATATTTGGAAGCAATTACGATTGGTAGTTGTGCATTCTACGGAAGTTTATATTCCCATGAATATGAACCAGTCGCCTTTTAATGTCGGGCTACCAATAGAGTTATCTGAATTTAGTTATGAGCAAATAGTTGATTTAGCAAAACGACATGGATTGAATTGGAATTCTAGCCAGATAAATCAGCTCATAGACATGGTAGGAGGGCATCCCTATTTAGTAAGAGTCGCGCTTTATCGCATTGCTTGCAATGACATTACCTTTGATGATTTTTTAAATACTGCTCATACTGAATCTAGCCTTTACTGCGATCATCTACGTCGGCATTTATGGAACTTAGAACAACATCAAGATTTAGCTATTGCAATGAATAAAGTAGTTAGTAATACTAAGGCAGTTAAATTAAATTCTATACAATGTTTTAAGTTACTCAGTATGGGATTAGTAAAGGTACAAGGTAATGATGTTACTCCACGTTGTAATTTATATCGACGTTACTTTAGCGTACGCTTAAAAAGTTAAAAAACTTAACTGATGACTACAGATGATTATAGAAAAAAATTTAAACTACGAATATCAGGTAGGGGGAAGTTTACCAGTTGATGCTCCCAGTTATGTCAAGCGGCAAGCCGATGAAGATTTATATCAAGGGTTAAAAGCTGGTAAGTTTTGTTATGTATTGAATTCGCGGCAGATGGGTAAGTCTAGTTTGCGAGTACAAGTTATGAAACGTTTGCGCTCAGAAGGCTTTGCTTGTGCCGCACTAGACTTGACACAAATCGGTAGTCAACAAGTTACTTCCCGACAGTGGTATGGTGGCATAATTAAAACTTTAGCAAGAAATTTTCAGCTTTCAAAAAAAATTAATGTCAACCAATGGTTACGTGAACAAGTTGACATATCTGATGTGCAACGTTTAACTGAATTTATTGAGGATATATTACTTGCTGAATTTTCTCAACCTATAGTTATTTTTGTTGATGAAATAGACAGCATTCTTAGTCTAGATTTTCCCACTGACGATTTTTTCGCTTTTATCCGATACTGTTATAATCAACGTGCTGACAACCCAAATTATAATCGTTTAACATTTGTACTTTTAGGAGTTGCCACACCATCCGATTTAATTCAAGACAAAAAGCGTACACCTTTTAATATAGGTAAAGCAATTGCATTACGAGGCTTTCAAGAGTATGAAATTAAACCTTTAATAAATGGATTAAAAAATAAAGTAGATAATCCTCAAACTGTTCTAAACCAAATATTGGATTGGACTAGAGGACAGCCATTTCTGACTCAAAAGCTTTGTAACATTATTCGAGAAAATAAAGAGTTTACTTCTGTAGAAAAAATAGTGCGATCGCAAATTATTGAAAACTGGGAATCTCAAGATGAACCAGAGCATTTACGAACAATACGCGATCGCATTTTTAGAAAAGAACAACTTGCAGGAAAAATCTTAGGACTTTATCAACAAATTTTACAGCAGGGAGAAGTCGCTTCTGATGATAGTCGAGAACAAATAGAATTACGTCTGTCAGGATTGGTAGTTGAGCAACATGATAAATTAAAAGTTTACAACAAAATTTATCAGTCTATTTTTAATCAAAGTTGGGTTGATAAAGAGTTAGCCAATTTACGTCCATACGCTGAAGCAATCACAGCTTGGTTAAAATCTGAACGTCAGGATGAATCGCGTTTATTAAGAGGCAAAGCACTAAAAGATGCTCGTTTATGGGCAGCAAATAAAAGTTTGAGTAATGAAGATACTGATTTTTTAAGTGCTAGTCAAGAACTAGAAAATCGCGAATTACAAGATGCTTTAAAATCACACACATTTAGATTCAAAAAGGGACAAGCTTCTGATATTGTAGGCTTGATTGCTCTTTGCGATCGCTATCCAGAAGAGGCAATAGATTACTTTTTTAATGAGGATATTACACAATGGTTGCGAGGACAAGGTAGGACAGATTTAGCAAATATATCACGTAAGATTATAAGTGATTATCAGCAAGAAAAAAATAAAGGATTAGAAATTTTTGTACGGGAGCTTTGCAAAAGTGAACGTATCCCAGCACATCCGAAAATTGTTGTAGAGCCGAAAGAGCTAGATTTAGGTGAAATTCCAAGAGGATATCAAAAAAGTTTTGAATTTAAAATTACAAATAAAGGACGTGGGTTTGCGTGGGGTGATATAAAAATTGAACGCCCTCTACCTGGTATTATTGTACCTAAAACATTTGATTCTTCTAACGAAAAATTATTTATTCAGCTAGATACTCTTCAAGTTAAACCATTATCTTACAATGGTTATATTATCATTAAATTAGAAGGTATTAGCATACCTTATGAAATTCCTGTACGGTATATAGTTAGAGAAATAAAAATCCGTATAAACCCAAAAGAACTAAACCTGGGAGATATTTCACATATTACAAATGAGACTAAAGCTTCACTAACGCTTATTTGTGAAACTTTTAATGGAAGAATTGACGGAAGAATTAAAGGAAAAATTTATGCTAATTTAATTGAAATTTTAAGCAAGCCATTCACAAAAGTAAAATCATTTGATTTTGAAGGTTCAAGAATAGATTTTAATTTAATTTTAGATACAAGTTCTTTTAAAGCAGGTACCTATGAAGATACAATCTATATAGAAACTAATATTGGTAACTTTCAAGTTCCTGTTTATTTCAATAAGCAGAAAAAACAATGGAATATAGTTCTTAGGTCTGTTATATTTGTTTCAGTTATGATAGGAGCAATAATGTGGTTTATTCGGTTTAGTATAGACTATTTATTGTTATCTAAGCAATCATTATATAAAAACATCGATTCTTTGATTCCGTCTCCTTTTGAAATCATAAATCATGTTTGGATTATTAGCTCAAATCCAATTAATAAATTTATCCTTTATTCTAAAAATTGTTTTATTCCTATAGAGATCAATTTACCAGAAATTTTAAATATTTTTTCAGTAATTACTATAATATTATTATTTGCAACAATATTTATCCGTAAAAAAACTATTATTTTACGAAGTTTTGCGGTTTTTATGAATCGCACAATTAATAATATTAATAATATTAATAATATTAAATATAACAAATATATAATTAGAAAGACAATATTTAATATATTACTACTTGCTTTTTTAACGTTTATATCACCTATTCTGTTAGCTGTAATTGCGGTAAATTTATTGGACACAATATTTAGTTATTCTAATTACTTGGGTTTACCCTTATTAGCTTTGGTGTCTATTGTGGACTTTACTGCGTATTGTTTTACAGTTTTGTCTATCAACAATCCATCATTAGGATGGTTGCTATTAGGTGGTTTAATAGGTGGAGATGTCGGAGCTATTTTAGCTTTTAGAAGTATCAAAGAAGATAGTTATATCCCTCAAATTTATATTATTACTGCTATGATAATTTGTTTAATCTTGTTTACTAGTTATTGGGCATTAAATATTAGGAGTTGCTGATTGAAATAATCAATAGGTAGATGAACAAAAATATTAACCGTCAAGCCCTCTCTCTCAGTCATAATTATGAATTATGAATTATGAATTATTTGATTTTGAGGATAAACGTTTAACGCGGTTATTACTCACTATCACGAATACTTATTACTTATTACTCATTACTCATTACTCATTACTCATTACTCATTACTTATTACTTATTACTCCTTACTCCTTACTCAGATCAAATATGATAACTGTTTAAGCGGACATGATATCAAACCTTGGTGAAATAAAAAATAGGTGCCTCGAATGCATCGTCAGATTAGCTCTATAGGTAAAGCAATTTTTAGATACATTCTCAGCACTTAAAGAAGTGGAAGGAACTTGCATTCTGCAGTTTAGTATCCAAAGGGGATCGCAGCTTGTAAAAAGTAAAGCTACTTTCTCAATTGTTGTCCATTTAATATACTCTAAGAATGTGAGGAAGTTGTGAGGAAAACCAAAATTCTTCAATAAACTAGATTAAAAAAAAATATAATTACTAAATGTTTATAGGAGAAATATTTAGCAGCAGCAAATAACAGTATAGAAAAATTGAAAACAAATAAATACCGTATACCCCGGACATGGTAAACCATTCGCCATAGTAATATGTGTTATTTTAAATTGCGATAAATTAGAAAAAGGTGATATGATAAGTTTTTTTTGCTAAGAATTAAATTATGTTATCTTAATTTTTTCTTACAAATAAAAATAAGTTTGTAGTATTATATCTAGTAACTTGGGATTAGCTCCTGTAAGCATTACAAAGACAGACATTTGCTGTAAAATTTCCGGCGTAATTTGCCTTTTAATAGATTCTTGTGCTACGGGCATCCGCTGCCCATCAAGATATACTTCACCTTCCATAAAATTTGCTATATTGTTGCCTAGTGATTATTACAATTTATTTGTGGAAAAAAACCATCATTTTAATAAACAAATCAGCGGGAAAATGTGCCAGGATATTTGCCAAATTATTTGGAATAATTAAATTATTATCTGACTATAGAATCAAATGATATATTTGAGATATCCGTCTGAAAATTGTATAAACAAAAACAATAAGGTAGATACCAATGCAGGAAATAATAGATTCCCATTTCCTCTATGAAGATTGGGTTCTCACGGAAACCAAATTTGATTCGGAGCAACTCAACTACAAAGAAACTGTTTTCACTATTGGTAATGGTTATTTAGGTACCCGAGGAAGTTTTGAAGAAGGGATACCTGGTGCAGAAGCCGCTACTTTAATTAATGGTTTTTATGATAATGTTCCTATTTACTATACCGAACTTGTCAATTGCCCTGATTGGCTGCCTTTATACATTATTATTAATGACGAAGAATTTCGTTTAGATAAAGGAGAAATTCTTGGCTATCAGCGTCAGTTAGACTTGCAGCGGGGTGTTCTCAGTCGTAAAGTAGAATGGCGCAGTCCTAATGGTAAAACAATCCACCTCAATTTTGAACGCTTTGCCAGCCAAGCGGATCAACATGTTTTAGCATTACGCATTCAACTGACACCGATTGATTTTAATGACACAATTCGCATTAGAGCAAGTATTGATGGTAATCCGGAAAATCATGAGGGATTCAACCCTTGGTTAATTCTCGATCAAGGCTATAGCAACGCTAGCACTTGGTTGCAAGCTCGCACTAGAACTTCTCGCTATCAATTGGGCATGGCATTCAAGCTGACAATTTCGGAAACACAAGTCCAATATCGGGATATTGGTGTTCCTGGTTTTCCCACTGTAGAAGCAAGGTTTAGGGGAAAGGCAGGAAAAACCATTACTTTAGAAAAATTAGTAACCGTTTTTACCTCCCGAGAAGTTGAAGCCCCAATTCAAGCTGCTTGCGATAAGTTGCAAGAACTTCCAAGCTATGACGATTTACTTTTAAATCACCAGCAAGCTTGGGATGCTCTATGGGATTACAGCGATATTGTTGTCGAAGGTAACAGTCAAGATCAATTTGCTTTACGATACAATCTATTTCAATTATTAATTAGTGCTTCCCGCAATGATGACCGAGTTAGTGTTCCCGCTAAAACTCTATCTGGTTTCGGATATCACGGTCATATATTTTGGGATACAGAGTTTTTTATACTACCATTTTTCCTGTTTACTCAACCGCATATAGCTCGCAATTTACTTACCTATCGCTACCATACTTTAGAAGGGGCACGACGCAAAGCACAATTCCACGAATTTCGAGGGGCGATGTATGCTTGGGAAAGTGCAGCTACTGGCGATGAAGTAACCCCGAGATGGGCAACGCCAAAGAATTTCTATGAAGAAGATATCCGGATTTGGGTTCGCGATCGCGAAGTTCATATTAGTGCTGATATTGCCATTGCTGCTTGGTTTTACTGGCAAGTTACTGGTGACGACGAATGGATGCGCGATTGTGGTGCAGAAATTATTCTTGATACTGCTTTATTTTGGAGTAGCCGTGTTGAGCTAAATATTAAGTGCGAACGTTATGAGATTCCCGGTGTAATTGGGCCAGATGAATATCATGAAGATGTAGATAACAATGCTTTCACCAATAAGATGGTGCAATTGCATTTAGAAAAAGCCCTTAAAGTCTACGATTGGCTTAGTAATAATTTTCCCGAAAAAGCTGCCGAATTAGAAGAAAAACTGCAAGTAACTCCAAAACGGCGTTGGCGTTGGGGGGATATTGCTGAAAATATGTATATTCCCTACGATGGGGAAAAACAACTTATCGAACAATTCGACGGCTTTTTTAAATTACAAGATACTAACCTTGACGATTACGAACCGCGAAGCTGTTCGATGCCAGCTTTGTTGGGCATTAAGGAAGTTAACAAGCGGCAAATCCTCAAGCAACCAGACGTGTTAATGCTACTGTATGTCATGGGGAGAAGTGCAGAAACTGATTATGGTAAAGAATTTATCGATAGACACTGGGATTATTACGCACCACGCACCGACATTACTTACGGTTCTTCTCTAGGGCCTGCGATTCAGGGACTTGTGGCAGGTTCTTTAGGTAAAACCGGGGAAGCTTACGATTTATTTAGATTAGCAGCATTCGTGGATTTAGAAAATACACGCCTTAATGCGGCGGATGGAATTCACGCTGCATCTTGCGGTAGTATTTGGCAGGCTGTGATTTTTGGATTTGCCGGTATCCAATTTACAAAAAATGGACCAGTAGCAAAACCGAATCTACCTCGCAGTTGGAAACGTCTCCAGTTCAAGCTTTACTGGCGTGGCGATTCCCATTCTTTCGATTTAGAAGCAGAAGTTGATACCATAAAACCAGAAATCAAAGGCTTTATTTTTGACTTAGACGGTATACTTACAGATACAGCAGAATTTCACTACCAAGCTTGGCAGAAATTAGCAGATGAAGAAGGCATTCCCTTCGATCCTGAAATAAAAGAGGAATTACGGGATATTTCTCGCCGAGATTCCCTGTTAAAAATAATTGGTAACAAGACATACTCCGAATCCGAAATCCAAGAGATGATGGATCGTAAAAACCTTTATTATGTAGAATTGATCTCAAAAATAACACCAGAAAATTTACTACCCGGAGCTGATAATTTACTAGATGAATTGCGTGCTGCTGGCATCAAAATTGCTCTTGGATCCGCAAGCAAAAATGCCCGTACTGTAGTTGAAAAACTGGGAATCACTGATAAACTAGATGTGATTGCCGACGGTTACAGTGTCAAACGTTCCAAGCCAGCACCAGACATATTTCTGTATGTAGCCAATCAGTTGGGATTAAAACCCTCAGAATGCGTTGTAGTAGAAGATGCAGCTTCCGGAGTTCAAGCAGCCCTTGCAGCAGGAATGTTAACTATAGGTATCGGTTCAATTGAAAGACTTGATAAGGCTCACATTGTTTTGCCGAGTTTAGAGGGTGTTGGCTGGAAAGATATTCAGCATAAATTCAATTTTTGTTTAGTAAACTAGTACTCTCACAAACCAAAATTGCGGGGTGAAGGGCTTTTAGTTTATCTCCGCGTAATACAATGTATGACTATATTACAGCTTGTTGGATATTAAAATTGTCAGTAGTTGATAATTCAGCGATCGCTTGATTTTGGAACAATAACTGATTATTTTCTAAAGTAAAGTCAGTAATATTAGTGCCTAAAGCAAAACTGAATCTATCACCTTCGGCGAATCTAAAGTCCGTAATCGTATCAAAACCCTCGATCTGAAATAAATCTGCACCGCTACCGCCAGTTAAAACATCTCTACCAGCGCCACCAGACAGAGTATCATTACCAGCACCACCTAGGAGGCGATCGTTTCCGGCATTACCGAATAAATTATCATTACCAGCATTGCCCAAAAGCCTATCACTTCCAGCACCACCACGTAGGGTATCTCTACCGTTACCGCCAGACAGAGTATCATTGCCGTTACCACCTAGGAGGCTATCATTTCCGGCATTACCGAATAAATTATCATTGCCTGTAGCGCCAACAAGGGTATCTCTTCCAATGCCGCCACGTAAAGTATCATTACCAGAACCTCCATCGAGACTGTCGTTACCAGAACCCCCGAGGAGACTATCATTACTTTCATTACCAAACAAGCTGTCATTGCCAGAACCACCATTAAGGGTATCGTTACCTATTAAACCAACAACAGTATCATTGCCTGCCTGCATGGTTTATCAAATTGGCTCCATTTGTTCCTACAAGAAAATCATTGTTATTAGTAGCCATGTCAAAAATCCTTGTTACTTAAATTTTGAAGAATGATAATGGTAAAGTTAAGGTTAAAAAAAAAGTTTATTTTTGTTTTCAGCCGTCTTTATTACTACTAGTGATAACCGAAATTTTATTTCCTAAATCTAATTAGCCAAATATTGATACTGTTTGTAACATGTTGGTAAATTTTCACTAAGGATGATTAGATTAATTAATGTATAGAAATTTATATGCAAATTACTTTTATTTGTGACTGTAAAATATAAACATCGATTTTAACTGTAATTTAGTTCAATAAGCTTTTCTTTTCTTTAATTTACAAAAATACAATTTTGATATTCTCATAGTCGGTAATAGTATTATTGCCTTCAAATTCAAAATATCTTTGGAAAAAAAATATTACGTTTATATCCAGTCATGCTTCATTGTGAGTAAATAATCATAAAAATTTGATATTTCCTCACAAGTTCCTCACATTTTATCGATATCCTTAAACATAGAAGCTTTAATTAGCTTTTAGTATTTCAAGGAACATATTTACCGGAAAACCTCAGAAATATCTCGATTCTGCCATTTTACAAATATTCCGAGAAAACCGAGATATATGACGGTTTCGTTTTCCTAAGGCGACATGGAATGGGGCAGTTTTGATTATCTGCCAGTACCATATCTCCTAAATTTGGCAGTTTAATTATTATTCTCAGTCAAATAATGACTTTTAAAATATCCTCTTAAACTGTCATCAAAAATACAATAATTACCTATAAATAACGTATTTTTATCACAGCATAACACTTTAGGAGCATAAAATGAAACTAGAATCTGATTATTCATATTCTGGACAATATAAACTACAACAAATTAAGTACGATATTCAAAATTTACGAAAACAACTTTTAGAAATAGACCAAGAAATTGGACAAATTAAACAAGAATTTTCTGAGGTTAAAATTAAGCAAACAAAAAGTCATACTCAATTTTTTTCACATTTTAATGATTTTAAAAACCAATTAGTAGAAACAAATGAAAAATTTTGGGTAAACTATATACTTGTTATCCTAATTGGCTTTTATTTTTTGACAATTAGTTTGATCTAATCTGCCGTCATACTTTGCCTCATACACCTTGTTGAGATGAGGATGATAATAGCTATTCTTAGACGATCTAACAGTAGATAAAATCCTGAAAAAACCCTGGGATCGTTTCAAAGGGTTACACCGCAAAATCCCTTCTGCGGCATTGTACTAGTAGTCTGGCAAGGTAACTTTGGGGGGTGTATCGTAAAACCGTAAAGGTTTTTTGTTAAAATCTAAAATCTAAATGACTTATTGGTAAATTATTTTCAAGGATATTTATCTATCGTTTACAAATATATCGCGATCGCTTGCCCTGTATACATCGATCAAAAACAATTAGATAAAATACTGCTATAATGACCGTTGGGTCAATTATTCTTAGAAGTAATTAAGTAAATTATGGCAGGAAGAAAATTGGAGTTCGATCGGGAACTAGTTTTAGAAAAAGCGATGGACTTGTTTTGGGAGAAGGGTTACAATGCTACTGGTCTGAATGAATTACTCCAGCATATGGGTATTCAGCGCCAAAGTCTTTATAACGCTTTTGGCAATAAACACGCTTTATTTCTGGAAGCGGTGAGACAATACGGTAATAAAGTAATACGCAAAGTTGAAGAACGCTTAGATGCTCCCGGTTCTCCCTTAGAAAACATATATAATTTTCTCAAATATATAGCGTCAGAAGCCTCTAAGCCAGGGTATCGCGGTTGTTTTGTAGCCAATACCATTACAGAGATGGGGACTCACGATCGAGCCATTGAAGAAGCTGTCGGAATGCTTGCAAGACGAGTAGAACAAGCTTTTGAGCGGGCTATAGAAAGGGCGATCGCACAAGATGAATTACCCCCAGAAACTAACCCACGGGAAATAGCACGGTTTTTTTACAATACAATTTTAGGCTTGAATGTACGTGGTAAAGCCTCTTTAAGCCGTACAGCCATAGATGATATTCTCAATGTATCTCTATCTGTACTTGGCAAAAAATATCCAACAAAAGCCTAATGATTAAGGGCTTCTTGCTTGTTGAGGGCCAATATTTGGTAAGTTTATTTTACTTAATGGTCATTAATATTATCATATAGAAACAAGTTGATAAATATAGCTTTTATTTTTGAAAGCTATATCTACAACATTGTATTTTTGGTAAAATTTTGTCGAAAATTTGACATATAAGTCAATAAAACATGATTGACTCTCCAGCTAAAACTAAAATTTTTGCTTGGGTATGATTTAATTGACGGATTTAGGATTATAAGTAAGCTTCGCTTATTCATCTATGGAGATAATCCCGGCATTCTCCATTCAGTCAGAGACTGCATAGGATGTTTAGTTAATAATCAATCTAAAATCAAAAATTTAAAATCAGTAAAACCCACCACTACCTTCCATGAGAATCTTCCTCAAACAAAGGAGTATTAGTAATGAACGCAATAGAACAAACTCAAACCCTTACTTCTCAATTAGCTCAACAAAAAGCCAACACTAGAAAAAAATTACCACAGGAAACTGTTGAATTGATGTTAAATAAAACAGCAGAACTGGAAATTTCAGGTATTGCTGAAAATGTCCTAAATCTAGGAGATGTGGCAGCTGATTTTCAACTGAGCAATTCTGTAGGTGAGTTTGTATGTTTAAGTGAATTATTAAAAAATGGTTCTGTAGTTCTGACTTTTTACCGTGGTGGTTGGTGTCCCTATTGTAATTTAGAACTGCGTGCCTTGCAGCAGAAACTTCCTCAAATGCAAAAGTACAATGCCCAAATTGTGGCAGTTTCCCCACAGACACCAGATAATTCTCTCTCAGTACAGGAGAAAAATGAGTTAGAGTTTCCAGATACTTCAAGTACTCAGCGATGCTAACAATCAAGTTGCACGAAATTATGGTTTAGTATTTACTGTGGATGAGGAGTTAAGACAGATTTATAAAGGCTTTGGTATAGATATACAAGCCAGCAATGGGGATGAGAGTTATGAATTACCAATTCCCGCAACCTACGTTATTGATAAGGGGGGCATTATTCGCTAAATCAAGATTAGACATCTGGGTACAGCCCCACGCCGGAGACATACGCAAACTGTAGAGACTGCGCCGCAGCGTAGTCTCTAAAACATTTGTGGATTTACACCTAAAAGCACCCAAATCATATCTTTTCCCCAAGATTTTGCTAAATAAGCTTCAAAACAATAAATCTTATATTTTGCATCAAGAAATATTAATTTATTTTAATCCCTCAGTACAACTTCAATAATCTTAATTTATTTATGAAAATAAATAAAATTTTTGTAGCTTTTTAACGCCTTTTCTTGCCTAGTATGGGTTTATATTGAGAGAAACATTCCAATGAGCACTTTTGGGACTCCAGAAATAAATGAAACAAACACATTATTATTAAAAATCTCTAATTATTGGTGAAAAATTGTTTAAAAATGTGCTTCTTCGGATAAAAGACATGAAGTTTTTTGACAAAAGTTATTAATCTTAATAATTGTTCAAGCTTTATTTAAATACTATAAATCTTGAATTTTGACAAACGCTATTGCTAAACAAAACCTAAATTGGAGATATTAGCTTATGTTTATTAGGCGAACTAATACTGCTCAAAACGGCATAGGACGTTTATTAATTGATTCAACTACACAAATCAAAGCTCCGCGAACAGATCGAAATCAGTTATTCGATAGCAATAATAAAAATATTTCTATTGATCGGTCAAATATTTTAGCTTCGTTAGCTTTAGAATTTAGCGTTTATCCTAAAAATATATTTATAATTGGTGGTACAGATTTAGTCGGAGGATTTTTAATTTGTAAACTTTTGCAACAAACTGAAGCAGATATTTACTGTTTAGTAGAAGCAGATAGTTTTGAAGCAGGAAAGCTAAAAATACAGCAGAATTTAGAGGTTTATGGTGTTTGTCAAGAAAAGTTTAGTTCTCGTATTATTCCTTTAATTGGCAATCAAGGGCAACCAAATTTAGGAATAAGTAAAGAAGCCTTTGAAATGCTGGCAATAAACATGGATACCATTTATCATTGCTCAAGTATGGTTGAATGCCACAATCTCGACTCAGAAATTAAAGCCGATAATAATCCCGAAATTGGGGAAGTATTGCGCTTATCAAGTTTATTTAAACCCAAAACACTGCATATTATTATGTTTCCAATTTCGTAATAATAATGATTAATCCTAGAGGTTAACAGGATTAATTTCGACAGGTTTAAAATAATCATTTACAAGAATCATTTACTAGAGACGTTATAATGCCACGTCTCTTATCCGTTTATGGGTTTTTTTTTCAATAGTCAAAAAATATTCACAAATAATATGATGTCCGGCTAATTACTTACTATATAACCCACATGTTCATTGATTGCGCGTATTCTACGAACGAGTGAATACTCATTACTCATTACTCATTACTTATTATTCATTACTCAGATCAAATATGATAACTGTTTAACTAGACATGATATAATCCCATAATAAATGCCATATGTCCAATAATCCTCTCAACGACAAATTAGTTCTTGATAGTTGGAATCAAAATGCATTCTTCTGGATAAATGCTATTGAAAATGAAGAAATAGAAAGTCGAAAAATCGTCACAAATAAGGCCATTATTGATGCGATAATTAGTTATTCTCCCGATTCTATCCTCGATATGGGATGTGGTGAAGGTTGGTTAACTCGTGAATTAACTATCAGGGGAATAGAAGCTTGGGGTATTGATGGAGTTTCCCCATTCATTGAAAAAGCACAAACGATGGATTGTGGGAAATTCTTGCTTGCATCCTATGAAGATATTGTCAATACTAATAAGATAGATATTCCCTCAGTTGATGCAGTTGTTTGTAACTTTTCTCTTCTGGGAAAAGAAACTGTAGATAACTTGGTTCGTTCAATACCTCGTTTACTAAAAAACAATCGGTTATTATTTATTCAAACGCTTCATCCGGCGATTGACTCTGGGGAATTACCTTATATTGATGGATGGAGACAAGAATTTTGGAATGGTTTTAATTCTCAATTTAAACAACCAGCACCTTGGTATTTTCGCAAGCTGGAAACATGGATAGCGCTACTTAAATCTTGCGGTTTTGATATTTTAGAATGCCGTGAACCTATTCATCCTCTTACTCAAAAGCCTGCTTCAATAATTTTTGTTGCTTCATATAATTAAAATTATACAGCATATTTTATCTTTATAAGATACATTCTCACGGGCAGGGATGCCCGTACCACAAGAGTTTTATAAAATTTTTATTTACCTCCTGCAACTTGCCTTCATGCTGTATAACTTGTAGAGATTTTGTAATGCAACATCCCCCTTCTTCAAGGGGAGCCACTGCTCCGGCACGGTACCCGCAGTACGAGCAAGTGGCGTGGATAATGGGGGATTTATACTTTTCCCGATATTTTTTGAATTTGCTTGGTAAATTCATCAGTTTCAGAACCTAATTGCTGGGCTAATTTTAGTCCTTTTTCAAAAGCTGTAAGCGCTAATTGGTTCTCTTGACGTTGTAAATGAATGTTACCTATTTGCTCGTAAACATTCATCATACCGTAAAAATTAGAAGCCCTCTGTTGTGCTTGTAATAATATTTGACTTGTTTGTAAAGCGTCTTCTGTTTGACCTTGTGCAACATATAATGAAACTAACTTTTGTAAAGCTTCAGCCGCACGCACGTATTGTTGTAACTCCCAAGCCATAGTATAAGCTTCTTGATAGTTTTGAAAAGCTTCATCTATCAAATTCGGATTTTCCTTTGCCAAAGTTTCGTAATCCGAACCTATTGCTAATTTTAATGCTGCTAACTGCGTAATATTATTTCCTTGGCGATAAACTAATGATAACTTTTTACGTGTATCTATTGCTTTTTCATGTTGTTTTGTACGGTCATAAATATAAGCTAAATCTTTTAAAGATGCTTCAATATCACTATTATTAGAAACTAAACTTAGCAATTCTTCGTAAGTTGTTGCAGCCGCCTGATATTCAAACCAATCAAGATGTACCTTCCCAATAGTTTTAAGAGTGTCTATTTCCCCTGCAATATCCGACTTTCCTCGAAAAATTATCAAAATTTGGTTATAAACTTCCACCGCTAACGATGGCGATCGCACTTGACGGTAGGCTTCACCTAGAGCCTGTAATACCTGTAAATCATTTGTCTGTTGAGATTGAATTTGTTTTTGAATTGCCTGTAAACGCTCGGTAATATATCTTATTTGTATGCGATTATTTTTCCTGTAAGCAACCCCACCAACCCGCTCCAAAGCTTCAACTTCTGCTAACGTACCTAAATAACGACGCAAACGTAATTCTCGGTTCCAAGTATCAAATGCTTCTTCGGTATCCCCTGCTTGTAGTTTTGCGGTTGCCTCTTGATTAAGTTTATCCAAAGCTGCTGACAAAATACGCTTTTGCTCAAGACTTAGGGGTTGTTGATTAGCCTCAGCCGGAAGCAATGGGTCGGGTATGGTAATCTCTAAGGGAGAAGGTGGAAATTTTTTCGGTGGTTTGGGCTTTTTCTCTTTGGCTAAAGTTAAAGAAGTGCAAATCAAACAAATTGTAATTGTTGTACTAATCGTAATACTCAAACGTTGTATATTTATCATTTTCTTAGAATCAGACATGGAGAATGGGGCATAGGGCATTGGCGATTATAAAAACCATTAAATATCAACTAACTTGGTGACGAACATCCTTTAAAAATTTCTCCGTTAAATTAAGTTAAAGGTTTACAGATTAGAGGATGTTTTAAAAGTATCCGGCGCTTTATTACCGCTACTACACATGCGAAGTCCACCTGCGTGGACTACTAGGTTTATAACCCAGACCGCCGGGTTTTGTATGTATAGCCGCCACTTTCAGTCGCCAGGTAGAGTATAATACTCTACTGCATTGGTAGTTAACTACCTACACCGCTCTATGGAGTCGGTGTAGGCTTATGGCAAATTTTTATGTTTCCAGGGCGGGTAAGGTT
>DESS01000236.1:5726-5963 GCA_002361335.1 Richelia sp. UBA3308 | reverse complement strand
TTTTACACAGATTCCCATTATCAGACATTCACTTTCATGACTTTATTCTCTCACATCGCGGCCGTTTTGAAAATTTCGCGGGCCAAAAATATTGAATAAATAAAAAACTTTAAGATGATGTTTAATAAGTATCGTTTTTAAGGCAGTTATCGGATGATCCCCCCTTCCCCCCTTTTTTTAGGGGGGTTAAAGTCGCCCTTTTTTCAGATATAGCAAATTTCAGTTGGGTGCAATACA
>DESS01000236.1:0-5639 GCA_002361335.1 Richelia sp. UBA3308 | reverse complement strand
ACTCAAATGAAAACCGCTATAATCTCCCCTTTGCCTCTTATAAAGAGAGGTAAAAGTCCCCCTTTTTAAGGGGGATTTAGGGGGATCTCAAAGTCTGGGAAGTTTAAGAAGTATCGTTTTTAAGACATTCCAGCTAAAATATCAATAACACAGAAGACAAAAAACCCATGAGCCAAAGCACTGAAGAACGGGTACGATGGACAATGGCTGATATCGAGCTATTGCCAGATAACGGCAATCGTTATGAAATCATTGATGGGGAATTGTTTGTGACTAGAGCACCACATTGGGGACATCAAAAAACAATTGGTAATGCTTATGTAGAATTAAGAGCTTGGTCGATTTCAACAGGTTTAGGAGAAGCTGTCCTTAATCCAGGAATCATTTTTACTGATGCAGATAATGTAATTCCCGATGTTGTTTGGGTAAGTAAAGAGCGTCTTCCAATGTTACTTGATGAAGCGGGACATTTAACAGGTGCGCCGGAATTAGTTATTGAGGTGCTTTCGGAAGGGGTAGAAAATCAACGCCGAGATAGGGAAGTTAAATTGAAGTTATATTCTTCTAGGGGAGTGCAAGAATATTGGATTTTAGATTGGCGATCGCAGCAAGTAGAGGTTTATCGACGAGAGAAAGCGTTGTTAAAGTTAGTGGAAACTTTGTTTGTTGCTGATGAGTTAAGTTCACCAATTTTACCTGGTTTTGTTTGTCCGGTTTCACGTTTGTTTGTTTGATCAAAATTCTTGGATTGCCTTCTGAGTGCGTTTTTTTATCTATTTAAACGCAGAGGGGCGCTGAGGATAACGCGGAGGAGCGCTGAGGAAAATCGCAAGTTTTATTTGAATCAATGATTTTTAATTTTCTACTAATATCTAAATCAATGTTGTCTTTATCACAAATATAATTTATATAATATCGGGTTTTTCTCTATAAAATTACTGCTTTTTCATTTTTTATGTTGATTTTAATACTTTTTTTTCTCGGTATCCAAAAAATCGCGCTTTTTTATTTCAGGTGCCGCGTTGTGATATTATTTTTTTAAAGCTATTTTATATAATGGGAATATTGCCGTTTTTAAAATTTTTACACAGATTCCCATTTTAAGACATTCACTTTGATGACTTTATTATCTCACATCACAGTCCCAAATGAAAATTTCGCGGGTCAGAAATATTGAATAAATTAAAAACTATAGGGATTTAAGGAAATGATTGTGTTGCCATTAGCAGGGAAGGTACCAACATCCGTGGTTTGTTGCCGATACTGACCATTGGGCCCAGAATTATAGGTAGAATAACCATCATAGTTAGCTAGGTCAGTGGTAATGGTTTCACCAAAGTGGAATGGTGTTGTCGTTCCAGCCCGACAAGCATATTCCCATTCAGCTTCGCTAGGTAAGCGATAGGTTTTTTCACTTTTCTGAGATACTCTACCACAAAACTCCACTGCATTATCCCAACTTACTGTTTCAACAGGTCTTTTTTCCCCTTTGAAATGGGAGGGATTTTCACCCATGACTGCTTCATATTGTTCTTGGGTGATTGTAAATTTACCCATATAAAAGGGTTGAACAGTAACCTTGTGCTGTGGACCTTCATTTTCATATCGTTCTAGTTCATCCTCTGGGGAACCCATGAGAAAAGTACCACCAGGGATTTTCACCATTTCTAAGAATACACCATTACCTAAATCTTCTTTGAAAAATTCTGCTGTTCCCTTACTGGGGTTGATTTTATATTTGTTTCCTGTGAGAGTTAAGGTAGCTGTCTCGAATTCAAAGGTTTGGGTTTGAATGATTGGTTGTTGTTTGTCTAATTCCTCTTGTTTTCTTTTTTGTTCTAATTCTTCCTGCTGTTGACGTAACCTTTCAGCTTCTCGCTGTTGTTTTTCTAATTGTTCTTGTTTTCTTTTTTGTTCTAATTCTTGCTCTCTCTGTAACCTTTCAGCTTCCTGCTGTTTTTTTAATTGTTCTTGTTTTCTTTTTTGTTCTAATTCTCGCTGCTGACGCTCATATTCCTTTTGCTTTGGGACCAAAATCCGTTGTTCAATAGAAGCAATATCCTCATCCGTTAAATTATAAACTTCCTGTAAATCTTTCAAATCCTGACGATTTTTTTCACTGATGGGATATTCTTGTTCTATTAACTTAGATAAAGCTTCCTCGTAGTTTTGCAACTTTTCCTGATGCTGACGATATGGTTGTAAAACTTCAAACTCAATTTCAGAGACTTCATCAGCCGATAATGAAAGATTATTTTGCAACTGATTTAAAGTCAGACGGTTGATAAAGGAAATATTTCCTTCATTCTTCTGAGCAATTTCAGTAAACTTCTTGCGATATTTTAATTTCGGGTCATCTTGAGGAGCCTTAGCCAGAACAATATTATAACCTTCTTCCACAGGGAAGAATTTAGGAGTCATGGCTGGGGATGCTTCTTGTACCTTATTATTAGCATAATCGTGTAACTCATCAATAGAAATATTGCCATCCCCATCTTTATCAGCTGCACCAGTATTAATACCTTCTACCAAATAGCGGGTGTAAATGGAAAGTTCAGAATTTTCTTGCTCAAAAGAATACTGGGTAGAACTTGAAGAAGTAAGAATTGCTCTTCCTTTACCACCTAAGTGTTGTTCTACATTAACAGTACCATCATCCTTGACAGACATTCCTTTGGCGATCGCACCACTAAAGCAGCAATCAAGAATAATTATCTGTCTTTGAGAACGGCTATTGTTGATTCTGTCATGTAGATAACTAGCAGCAACAGCGTAAGGGATTACCAAATTTCCGTTATTATCTTTTCTTGTAGCAGGGGTGGAAAAATACAAATTCCCCTTATCATCCTTTATTCCATGACCAGAGAAGTAAAATAATAATAGGTCATCCTTCTGACGATTAGCAAAAAGAAGATATATTTCTTCTTCCATCTGCAGTCGTTGGGGATTTTTTAATACTTTGACATCAGCATCAGCAAAACCCCCCAGTTTTGGATTAATCAAAACTTCCCGCAATGCTTCCACATCTTTGACAGCAGCAGGTAGAGGGTTTAATCCCGGTTGATATTCACTTACACCAATAAGTAAAGCTATCTTCTTAGCCATCTTGGAATTCTACAACCCATTATTTTTGATAAATTCCTGAGCTAGCTGCATAGCTATTTCTAACTCTTTCTCACCATGAGCTTCCAGTTTCAGTGTCTTACCACCACGAGCTTTGAGTTCAATTTTAATTTTTTTATTACCCATATTTTCCCGGAGGAAGAAAAACAGAATTTGAAGAGACGCTGGATTAATGATTGTTTTTAACATCCCCAAAACAAAACCCCCTATAGATTTAGAACCGTCGGGAGCTTCTGTAACTTCTACTAAACCAGCATCTTCTACACCGTCAACTTCTTTTATTTGGGGGAGTAAATTTTCTACTTCCTCTTGTAATTCTTCCTCGTCTAAATTTGGTTCTTCAAGAGAAATAATAATTTCAATATTAGATGTTGTCATTTTGGGGATGGCTGGAATAATTTTAAATATAATTGTTTCAATATATGAATTGAATCTTATCAACAAGGAAACTACAAGAGAAATTTATACTAAAATCCTGTAGCAGCATCCCAAATCTGTAAAAACATATTTTGTTATTGCCAGCGCAACCGAAGCAATCGGAAAAAATATTACGTTTTAATCAAAATGTGTTCTTTATCACAAACACTATTTATATAGTATCGGCTTTTTCTCTATAAAAATACTGTTTTTTGAATAAAAAAGTTTTATAAAATACATTTTAAATATCAGTATAGGAAAAATCGCGCTTTTTTATTTCAGGTGCCGCTTTGTGATATTATTTTTGTAAAGGTATTTAATATAATGGGAATCTTTTCGCTTTTAAAAATTTTACACAGATTCCCATTATAAGATATTCAATTTCATAACTCTATCCTACTACATCACGGCGATTTTGAAAATTTCGCGGGCCAAAAATCTTGATGCCCAAGGAGGGGAGGCAATCCCCTGGGGAGTTGGGAAGCCTACACTGTACAGATCGGGAGCGTAATGGTAGTTCAGAATTGTTATATCATATCTTCAGTAATTTAAATTAAAAATCTAGCAATTATGCTTCGTTCATATAATTCTTGGTTGATTTCTGGAATTATCGCTTTAATTGGCTTTGGTTCAAGTACAGAAAAAGCAAAAGCACAAACTACCTATACATTTAATGCCACCTATGACGCATCATCTGCCCTACTTAATCCCATTACTGAAGAAATAACATCACAAACTGTATCAGGAGTGAGTAATAATGCACCTTTTGGTTTAACTAAAGCTAGTGGTGTACTTTATATCAAAAGTGATTCAAATAATAATTCTTTCAGCTTTAGTAGCAATCCAGAAACATTCGGATTACAAGGTTTGCCCCAAGGTGGAGTGAGATTATTTGGAGAAGGCGACAATAAATTATTTTATGCAGTTGAAAACGGTAGGGGAGTAATTGATTTAGCCAATTTAACCACAACTGCCACTAATACTAACATTATTACTGGTGGTGAAGGTTGGTTTGAAGGTGCTACCGGCACGCTTACTGGTTCTGAAGTTTATCAGATTGGCAATCTTTTAGTTGATCCAACCAGCTCTA
Organism: Richelia sp. UBA3308; assembly: GCA_002361335.1. Lineage (GTDB taxonomy): Bacteria > Cyanobacteriota > Cyanobacteriia > Cyanobacteriales > Nostocaceae > Rivularia. The sequence goes on along the minus strand of DESS01000236.1, from coordinate 1,009 downwards.
GTAAGGGTACCGTAACAATAACTGGCACAATTGAAGTACCTTTAACTCAGAAAGTGCCAGAACCAAACAATGCAGCAGCATTCCTTGGCATAAGTATAATTGGAGCTAGTTTTTTATTCCGCCGACGACGTAAAACCGTTTCTATCTTGAGTGGAAGTAACTACAAAACGCGCTAAAAATTAAATTTCCCACTTGAATATAACGGTTTATTTCTATCCCTGAACCAACATTTATTTTAGGACTTCTAGCTATCGGGTTATGGAATGGTAAAAAAGCATTTAAACAAAAAGTCTAGTACCCCTAGCCCGCTGTCAAAAGTCTTGTTTTATCACGGTTTTAAGTTTAGGCGATCGCCACATCGGTGATTCCCACTGTTAACTTTATGCTAATTATTTATTTGTTTTTTTTAGAAAATTGTGTTTTTAATCACAAATACTATTTATATAATATCGGTTTTTTCTCAATAATAATACTGAATATAGTTTCTACTGTATATTTAAATACTTTATAATATCAGTATTGAAAAAATCGCGCTTTTTTATTTCAGGTGCCGCTTTGTGATATTATTTATTTAAAGGTATTTAATATAATGGGAATCTTTTCGTTTTTAAAAATTTGAGACAGATTCCCATTATGAGACATTCGATTTCATAACTCTATCTTACTACATCACGGTGATTTTGAAAATTTCGCGGGCCAGAAATATTGAATAAATTAAAAACTATAGGGATTTAGGGAAATGGTTGTGTTGCGATAAGTTTCCGGCATGGGCTACCCTTCGCGAACACCTTGCGGTGAAAGCGTTCTGTGTAGGCGTGGGGCTGATGGCGTTACTCCGTTGTTGGATGCGTAACTTAGAGGATGTTTGGAAAGTTATATATAAATAATAGTGGCTCAAAATTATTGCGATAAGCAGCTCACCCATGGGCTACGCCTTCAGCTTTGCTGCGGCGATCGCAATCTTATTAATCTGCTCTGTAAAGTAGTTCAGGGGGTGACAATTTCGCTT
>DESS01000291.1:5845-21885 GCA_002361335.1 Richelia sp. UBA3308 | reverse complement strand
CAGCGTGGGGCGTATCTTCCACCGTCTTGTGCCGGGGTGGGGTTTTAAATGTATTGCGATACCACAACAGTTTTTTTTCAACTTGATATTTAATGCCTAATTCAACTATTGCGATACCACAACAGTTTTTTTTCAACTTGATATTTCACAGCTAATTCAACTATTGCGATACCACAACAGTTTTTTTTCGACTTGATATTTCACAGCTAATTCAACTATTGCGATACCACAACAGTTTTTTTTCAACTTGATATTTAATGCCTAATTCAACTATTGCGATTAGACAACAGTTTTTTTTCAACTAACACTGATGTACCTTCATAAAAATTACAAAATCAATAAACTTTGATTTATTATGTCCAGGTTTCTTACAATGTGGCGAAGAAAGCCAGGGAGGAATATACAAATAATTTAAATACTATATAACTATATAGATATTAAAAAAATAAAAATATAAATTTTACCTTATTTGACATCAATTAGAGTTGATTTATTGTTTTCGATAATGGTTAACTTTGAAACTATACAGTTAAGAAAGCTTAAGGGTGTGAGTAGAGCGTGAGACTGAGGTTTCGCAAACTAAAAACTCGATTATAATTACCAAGCCGAACTTAATTAAAAGAGTTGAAAAGACTTATTGCAATTAATTGATAAGTAAGAATTCATCTTGGGATGAATGTGAGAAATATCTATATAGAAATAGTAAACAAGTCTTGCCAATAGATAGATGTCAAGCAAAAATATAGAATGTAATTCTATAGAACTGTATCTTCATTATCCTTACTTAACTATATATCCAGCTAACAGTATATCGATACGGAATTAACTTAAGTATAGAAGGAAATACTATGAAATACCAGAAAAACCAGCTTAATCGATTCTAAATAAAGCTTTTTTTTTCCGAGATTTTACGGTAACTTTACAATTACTTTACTATTGTTGCTGGTTTCTACACGTTAAATTTACAGTAATTGGTTTAAATTATTCCAATTGAAGTTATATTAAAATTTGTGAGCAAAAAAATGAAGAAATAGAAGTACGATGCAAGTACTCCCGATAAATTTGAATGGTTTTTCAAATTAACAAAAATGCTTGTGGTTGGATTTTTTTAGATGATTACTGAGTGAAAATTTTAATACAACTATACTGCCGCACCTCTAAGTACGGTGTTGCAGTTAGTAAACAGAAGTAGGTTAAAAGCCATGCAGTATTGCTACCGCGTATCTACCAGCATAATTGATTTTTCCTTCATAAGGTGTATTTTAGGATACACATACATTTATGTGTATATTAATACGACATGGATTAAATGGAGTAGATGCTCGCTGTTGTTAGATGTTATTAGATGAGAAATGAGTATCTATATTCAAGCTGTTAGTTAATTAATGGGATACCCGGACAGCATTGGAAGGACTGCGATTATAACCTTGGGAAAGCTGGGTTGTAAATAGGTAAGCTCCTGCTTTGTTATTTGAAATTCCCGGTATTGTAAGCCTCCCCTCATTAGTCATTGATAGAGACTTGATTTAAAACGTAGTACTGCTGTTTGGAAACAGGTATGACACAGGTGCAGTTGCTAAACGTAAACATTCATAATGTCGCGATGAGCGAGTTGTTAGACAAACTACAAGAGGGTGGTTTGGTAGTGACTCCAAACGTAGACCACTTGATGAAATTGCAGAGAGACCAAGATTTTTATGGAGTGTACCAAGACGCAGAGTATAGAGTTTGCGATAGTAAAATATTGATGTATGTATCTCGTTTCTTAGGAACGCCGATACAGGAGAAAATATCAGGTTCAGATTTGTTTCCAGCTTTTTATACTTATTATAAGCATGATGAAAATGTAAAAATTTTTTTGCTTGGTGCGAAAGCGGGAATTGCTGAAATTGCTCGAAAAAATATTAATTCCAAAGTAGGTAGAAATATAATTGTTGAGACTTATTCACCTCCTTTTGGATTTGAAAAAGATCAAGAAGAATGTCAGAAGATTTTGAACTTAATCAATTCCTCGGAAGCTACTGTTTTAGCAATTGGAGTAGGTGCTCCCAAACAGGAAATGTGGATTGCAAAACATAGAAAATATTTACACAAGGTCAAGATATTCTTGGCAATTGGAGCAACTATTAATTTTGAGGCAGGAAATATCAAGCGTTCTCCGAAATGGATGAGTGAGGTTGGTTTGGAATGGCTATATAGACTTTTAAGCGAACCGAAAAGACTTTGGAGAAGGTATCTGATGGATGCGATTCCATTTCTTTATTTGATATTCAAGCAACGCTTTCAAGTGTATAAAAATCCTTGGTCAACCGCTACCCTGCGGGGAACACCCAAGTCAAAACAGCCCTGCCTGAGTCGCACCTGCGGTACGGGCAAAAAAGTATTACCCAATCAAAGGAATAATATTCCTTCGTTAATTAGAGGTGTAAAAAAAAAGCATAAGTCATTTTGATTAGAATTAAAGGTAAAAAAGTAAGGAGCAAAAAAGATTTTAAATTTCGATATTTTTTGTATTTCTGAAGTTAAATATACGGCACTATTACTATGGAAAATCAAAACTATCCAGAAGAGATAGATTTACAAAAATATTTACTGGTTTTAAAACGTCGTTGGTTGGTAGGAACAGGAGTATTTGCAACATTTGCTGGGTTAGCAATATTTGCTGTATCAGTTCAAAAACCTGCTTACGAAGCAAGTGGAAAATTACTGTTTCAATCTAATCGAACATCATCTCTAACGGGAGTTGGTGAAAAAATAGGCGATTTGGAAGCTTTAAAGCGTGAGTCTAATCCTCTTGATACTCAAGCTTTATTAGTGGAATCAACAGCCCTCAAAGAACAGGTAATTGATGCTCTTAAATTAAAAGATAAAACGGGCGAACCTTGGAGTCCAAATTCCATAAATTTGAAAGCGAGAGCGGTTTTAGGGACTGATGTACTTGAGGTATCTTCTGTTTATGAGAAACCAGAATTGGCTAAACAAATAGTCAATCAGGTAATGAAATCTTTTATAGAGAATAATATAAGTGTTAACCGTTCCCAAGCCAAAGCTGCGGGTGAGTTTATTCAAAAACAAATTCCCCGAGCGCGAAAAAATTTAGAAGAAGCGGCTGAAAATTTACGTAGGTTTAAAGCTACGAACCAAATTATTGATTTGCAACAGGAAACGGAAGGAACTGTTTCAACAATTAATCATTTAAATGATCAGTTAAATGAAGCTCGTTCTGAACTAGCGGATTTAAAAGCAAGAGAATCTGAATTACGCAGTCAATTAAATTTACCTGGTAATTTAGCTACGGATATTACTTCTTCCCAAGTACCAGGGGTGCAACAGGTATTAGAACAATTACAAACAGTCCAATCTGAGTTAGCAACATTATCAACTAGTTTAACCGAATCCCATCCAGATATAATTGGTTTGAAAGAGAAAGAAGCTGCTTTAAAAGTTTTATTAAACCAAAGAACTATAGAACTTTTGGGATATCAACCAGGAATTTCACCTGGTAGATTGCAGATGGGAAGCATTAAAAAAGATTTAACTTCTAGGTTGATAGAAATACAAACCCAACGCTTAGGTTTAGCTGAAAAAATAGGATCGCTAGAAAAACAAAGAAATGTATTTAGAAATAGGGGTATTATTTTACCTAATTTAGAAAAACAGTTAAGAGAGCGAGAGCGACAGTTATCTGTAGCACATTCAAGCTACGAAAACCTGCGTAAAACATTGCAGGAGATTAGAGTTGCAGAAAATCAAACTGTCGGTAATGCGAGCATTATTGAATATGCCGATGTGAATCCCAGTAGACAAGCTGTGAAAAAGAAAATGGGGATTACCGTTGGTGGTACATTCGCTGGTTTATTACTTGGTATAGCGGCTGCATTCTTTGTTGATTTAATTGATAGAAGACTGAAGTCGGTTAAGGAAGCAGAGGCTCTGTTTGGGTATACTGTATTGGGTTTGATTCCGAAATTTGAAACTAATGATAATACGTTAACTTCTGAAGAGTATTCTGGTAACATTTCCCAACGAGTGATAGTTGCAACTACTCCGCGCACCGTAATTCACGAAGCTTATCAAATGCTTCAAGCTAATTTGAAGTTTATTAGCTTGGATAAAAAAGTCCGTTCAATTGCTGTAACAAGTTCTGTAACTAAAGAAGGGAAAACGGAAGTCGCGGCTAATTTAGCAGCGGTAACTGCTGAAATTGGACGAAAGGTGCTGTTAGTTGATGCAGATATGTATAACCCATCCCAACATCATTTGTGGGGTTTATTTAACTCTATTGGCTTAAGTAACGTGATGGTTGGGGAAAATGATTTCGAGACTGCGGTACAAAAAATTACTAATAATTTATCTGTTTTAACGACTGGGGTGATACCTCCTAATCCTTTGGCATTAATTGATTCGGAGCGGATGACCAGTTTTATTGAAATGCTCTCTAAAACCTATGATTGTATTATATTTGATGCACCTCCTCTAGTTGGAGCTGCTGAAGCGGCGGTGCTATCCCAGATGGTGGATGGTGTGTTAGTTGTAGTTAGACCGGGGTTAGTCGATTCAGCAAGCGCTAGTGCTGGAAAGTCTTTGTTGGAAAGATCTGAGGCAAATGTTTTGGGAATTGTGGCCAATGGTATAAATGTCAAGTACGAACCAAATAATTATTTTTATTACAATCCCCAATCTGAATCTACCGTTGAGAACATGAATGGTGTGGAGGAACGTTCTTCTATAAAGTTGTAGAGAGTTGGGAATTGGGCATAGGGCATAGTTAGAGTTATCTACCGCCTTCCCTTCCTCTGACTTCGGGTGTCGGGCATGGGGCCGAAGGGCAATGGGCATGGGAAAATAAATTTATGACTTCGGTTATTGGCGATCAAGATTGTTTAACATTATGGACTTCATTCTAAATTCGGGCATTCTAAATTCTTCATTCTGACTGCTTTATTCTCCTTTTATATCCCCCCAACCCTCTGTTTTCTCCCCATTCTCTATTTGATAATGAAAATATAACTATATGAGTGGCCAAATAAATACAAGAGCAAATTATAACCAAGTATCAGTAAAAGATTTAAGTTTGTGGGAACAGTTAAAGGAAGACTGGATTGCTCATGGACAAGATTGGACAAAGCCGGGATTTCGAGCTGTAGCTGTTCATCGCTTTGGAGTTTGGCGAATGAAAATCAACTCTAAACTTTTGCGATCGCCGTTAAGTATTTTGTACAAAATGATGTACCGTAAGGTTCGCAATTCTTACGGGATTGAAATACCATATACGGTTCAATTAGGACGACGGGTGGTTGTCGAACATCAAAGTGCAATTGTGGTTCATGGATACTGTACCATTGGCGATGAATCGATTATTCGTCAGGGTGTGACTCTGGGAAATCGCTATTTAGACCGTCCTTTTGATGCGCCAAAGCTTGGTAAAAGGGTGAATGTAGGAGCAGGTGCCAAGATTTTTGGGGATATATCTATTGGAGATGGAGCTTCCATTGGCGCGAATGCTGTTGTTTTATGTGATGTACCGCCGGGAGCAACCGCTGTAGGTATTCCAGCAAAGATTGTCAATTCTGTCAAGTCTCATTAATGAACTGTAAAAATCAGGGTTTTAGCAATGATAATTGGATGTCTTAATAGTATTTTGTTAGTTTTTGCTGGTGGGTTATTGATTTTATGCAGCGTACTTTTTATCGAATCTATTGCTGCATTATTACCAATACCTAAATCCACCAATAAGGAATCGGAGGAAGTTAAAAATGTCAAATTTAATATTTTAATTCCGGCTCATAACGAAGAAGTTGTGATTCGTGCGACGCTAGAAAATTTAAAAAGTAAATTAAATAATTCAAATAATTTTTGGAATATATTAGTGGTTGCCGATAATTGTAGTGATGCGACGGCAGAAATTGCTCGCTCTACTGGGGTTAAAGTTATCGAGCGTCACGAACCCAATCTTAGAGGAAAAGGATATGCTCTCGATTATGGGTTGAATTATCTTAAATCTCAACCGCCAGAAGTAGTGGTTTTTGTCGATGCAGATTGTATGGTTTCTCAAGGTGCGATAGAGCAAATAATTGATAAAGCAGCATCTACCGGAAGACCGATACAAGCGACTTATTTAATGGCAAATCCCAATAATTCTAATCCTAAAACATCAGTATCAGCATTTGCTTTTAAGGTGAAGAATTTAGTACGCCCTTATGGGTTAAGTAGATTGGGACAACCTTGTTTATTAACTGGAACGGGAATGGCTTTTCCTTGGAAGGTAATTAATTCTGTTAATATTGCTAACAGTAATCTTGTGGAAGATATGAAATTGGGTTTCGATTTGAGTTTGGCTGGTTATCCACCAATGTTTTGTCCTCAGTCATACGTTATTGGATGTTTACCACAAGAAATGCAAACGGCTAAAGGGCAGAGAACGAGATGGGAACACGGACATTTACAAGTTTTATTAACTTATATTCCTATATTGTTAAAAGCAGCGATAAAACAAAAACGATTTGATTTATTTGTCAGTGCTTTAGATTTGTGTGTACCGCCATTATCTTTACTTGTAATTGCTTGGTTGGGAATGACAATTTTTTCATTTGTCACGGGATTATTATTAGCAATATGGATTCCAACAATTATTTTAAGTTTAGCGGGAAGTTTACTTTTGTTAGCAATATTATCTGCTTGGGTTAAGTTTGGACGCAATGATTTACCTGTTTTACAACTGTTAACGATTCCTTTTTATATTCTGTGGAAAATTCCGCTTTATTTGCAGTTTTTGGTTAAACGTCAGAATAGATGGGTTCGTACTCAACGAGATTCTTCATATCTTGCACAATAAACGAGATGGGGGGATGGGGTGCTGAGGTGCTGAGGGGCTGAGGAGATGGGGAGATGAGGAGAGAAAATCATTTTTTATTCATCCATCAATATTAATTGGACAAAGCACTAGCAATTTTGATGTCAAAGGTTCAATATCATGTTCTTCCTTCTTCCCTCTTCCTTCCTTAAATATTCCTGATTCACCGAACATAGTATTAGTTAATAGAAAATAACGAGGCTGATAAAATTTTAGATTTTCATTTTTATAATTTTTCCTTACCCATAATCTAGGTAATAAACATAATCTAAGTAATAAAAATGAATCTAAAAAAATTAGAACTTGCGGAAAAATATTTTGTCGTTTTAGCTTTAACCTTTTTTTCTGGAGGATTGACAGTAGGAGGAAATCAATTAACGATTCCACCGACACCAGGAATCATTCCGTCATATATCATTAGTTTAATTAGATATTTTATTCTCACTGGTTCAATTGTTTTAATTGTACTACGTTGGAAACAAACTCTGAGTGTTGCTAGTAGAGATTTAGTTCTGTGGATATTAGTAATATTAATTCTGTTATCATACATTTGGTCGGATTTACCAGGGTATACTTCTTCTATTGGACGTGAAGTATTGCAAATGAGTATTTTTGCTTTATATTTTGCTTCGCGTTTTAGTTTAAAAGAACAAGTAAGATTAGTTGCCTGGACTTTTGGAATAGGCTCTATATTGACTTTAATTTTTGCTTTAGGATTTCCTTCAATTGGTTTACATGGAGACGATCATCCCGGCGCTTGGAAAGGTATTTACGATTATAAAAATACCCTTGGTAGTATGATGCTTATTGGTTCGCTAGCATTTTTTCTGCTACCTGTAGAGAATCCTAAAAGAGGTTCGTTAAAATGGCTGGGACTTTGTTTACCTTTATCGGTAATTATACTTTCTACTTCAAAAACAGCAGTTGTTGTTTGTTTTTTGCTAGCAGTAACGTTAATTTTCTATCGTAGTTTTCGCTGGCAAGGAAAAGTATCGGTTATTTATTTAGACTTAACAATATTAGTTGTAGGTATTGTTGGGACTTTTGTTTTAACTAACTGGACATCCCTTTTAGATAGTATGGGAAAAGACCCAACTTTGACTGGAAGAACGCCGATGTGGGCTATGATAATTAAGTTTATTATGCAAAGACCTTGGTTGGGTTACGGGCGTGGAGCATTTTGGGCACCAGGTACCAAATATCCGGCAATTGTTGGCGGTACTCTTTCGAGTCAATTTGTTGCACCTCATGGTCATAATGGTTATTTAGACTTTGCTTTGGATGTCGGTTTAATTGGTTTAGGATTATTTTTATTCTGTTTTATTTTAGCTTTTATTAGAGCTATGAAAAGAGCTTATGCTGCTAAAAGTCCGGAAGATATTTGGCCTTTTGCTTTTCTTTTGTTTCTAGCTCTGAATAATATTATGGAAAGCTATATTCTACGTCTTGCCAATGTTTATTGGGTTTTATTTATGGTTACTGTTCTTTCTGTTAACTTGCCAAAAACAAGAAAGGTCAGTCAAAATGAAAATAATAGTAAAATAATCAATAATAGATTAAAAAGTAAATATAAAAACTATAGATATTAATTAAATATAAGTTTAAATATAAGTTTAAATATAAAAAATTGATTGATATTGAATTCATATAAAATAAATCAAAATAAAATCAAATAAAATCAATAAAAACAAAAAAAAATATAACAAAAAAACATAAATGGTAAATAAAATTAATAGTTGTAAAAAAAAATAATTGTTTTATTTTATATTTTGATTGAAAAAATAGATTGAAAAAATAGATTGAAAAAGTAGATTGAAAAAGTAAATTGTGGGAGGGGAAGAGTGAATTCAATTGGAGTAGTTGTAATTGGACGAAATGAAGGAAATCGGCTTAAACAATGCTTATTATCAGTTCTGGCAAAGGTAAAAACCGTTGTTTATGTTGATTCTGGTTCTACCGATGGAAGTGTAGAATTAGCTCATAGCTTAGGCGTTAGTGTTGTTGAATTAGATTTATCAATTCCTTTTACTGCTGCACGGGCAAGAAATGCCGGATTTGAATATCTATTGCAAATAGAACATAAAGTTGAATTTGTTCAATTTGTGGATGGAGACTGTTTGGTGGTAGACGGATGGTTGGAAACAGCAACTAAGGTATTGAATGCAAAACCTGGAGTTGTTGTGGTTTGTGGTAGAAGACGGGAGGAGTTTCCCAAAAACTCTGTTTATAATCGCTTGTGCGATATCGAATGGGATACTCCCATAGGGGAAGTTAAAGCCTGTGGTGGCGATGCGATGATGCGTGTTAAAGCTTTAAAACAGGTTGACGGGTTTAATCCGACTTTAATTGCTGGAGAAGAGCCAGAATTGTGCGTGCGGTTGCGTCAAGCTGGCGGGAAAATTTTGCGTATTGATGCCGAAATGACTTTACATGATGCTCAAATTATACATTTTAACCAGTGGTGGAAGCGTTCGATTCGCAACGGATATGCTTATGCCAATGGTGCTTGGCTACACGGAAAATCTCCAGAAAAGCATTGGGTGAAAGAAAGTCGCAGAATTTGGTTTTGGGCTTTGATATTACCCTTTTTCGCGATCGCTAATGTTTGGTTTACTAAGGGAATAAGTGTAATTTTACTTTTAGCTGCTTATGGTTTATTATTTTTTCGCGTATATAAATATGCTAAAACCAAAGGATTTTCTGATAGGAATGCATTGCTTTATGGATTGTTTTGTGTATTAGATAAATTTCCTCAACTTATTGGTCAAATTCAGTTTCATTTATCTCGTTTTTTAAGAAATAAACCCACTATTGTTGAATATAAAAATCAAGAATTTAGAATTTAGAATGCCCGAATTTAGAATTGCTTCCTCAGTGATGAGTTACGAATTAGGAGTTAATCAACAATTATAATTATCCGTGGAATCAGTGTAATCAATTTAATCAGTGATCGGAATTTAGAATTGGGCATGGGGCATCGATTTTCAATAATCAAACCTTTAATCTTTAATCTTTAATAATCAATAAACATGAGGAAAAGTCTATGCTACTAAAAAATGTATTTCAGGTTTCTAATTTAGTTAGAAAAACGGATCTTAGAATATTTCAAAATTCAATATCTCAACTCGAACAAAATAGTAATAAAAAGAATTTATCCTATAAATCTATTGCTATTGTTGGTTGCGGTTTTGTTGCTGACTATTACCTGAAAACTCTCGGGATGCATCCTCAATTAAAATTAGTGGGAGTAATGGATAAAATTGGCGATCGCGCAATCAAGTTCGCTCAATACCATAATGTTTCTCACATTTATAAAACTTTAACAGATTTACTTGAGGATAATACAGTCGATATTGTCTTAAATTTAACTAATCCTCGCAGTCATTATCAAGTTTCAAAGGCTTGTTTGTCAGCTGGTAAACACGTTTATTCTGAAAAACCTTTGGCTATGGAAATGGCCGAAGCTAAGGAACTGGTAAAAATTGCTCAAGAATCGGGTTTATATCTTTCCTCTGCACCATGTAGCTTGTTAAGCGAAACCGCGCAAACAGTTTGGAAGGCATTGCGAGAAAATCGAGTCGGAAAAATTCGGTTAGTCTATGCTGAAATGGATGATGGACTAGTTCACCAAATGCCTTATGAAAAATGGTTAAGCGAATCTGGTACTCCTTGGCCTTATAAAGACGAATTTGAGGTAGGCTGTACGTTAGAACACGCAGGTTATTATGTCAATTGGCTCACAGCTTTCTTTGGTCCTGCTGAGACTGTTTCTGCATTTTCATCTTGTGTAATTCCAGATAAACACACTGATGTACCCTTGGATATTAATACTCCAGACTTTTCTGTAGCTTGTATTAAATTTGCTTCTGGTGTTGTTGCCAGATTAACCTGTAGCATTGTTGCACCTCACGATCATTCTTTAAAAATTATTGGCGATGACGGTATACTTGGCATTGATGATTGTTGGTATTATGGAACACCTGTTTATATTCGCCGCAGTCTTACCATAGGGCGTAAAAGACTTGAAGGTATTTGGAAGCAAAATTATCCTTTGGTTAAAAAAGCGCCTAAATTTCCCTATCGAGGGGCACAACAAATGGATTTCTGTCGGGGAGTTGCAGAAATGACTGATGCGATTATGGAAAATCGTCCTTGTAGACTCTCATCTGAATTTTCGCTGCATAACAACGAACTTGTTTTAGCTATTCAAAACTCTTTGGAAACGGGTTCCCCTTATAAAATGACTACTTCCTTTGAACCTGTGGAGCCTATGGATTGGGCTATGTAGAGGCAGGGGAGATGGGGAGACAAGGGGCTGAGGGGCTGAGGAGATTAATAATTTCTTCTAAATTCTAAATTCGGGCATTCTAAAATCCTTTTATTAATTATGCGTATTGCTTATCTTACGGGAGAATATCCCAGAGCTACAGATACTTTTATTCAACGTGAAGTTGGGACTCTTCGTCAACAAGGTGCTGAAGTACACACATTTTCGGTGCGCCGTACTGGTGAAGAACATATGGTAGGAAAAGAACAAAAACAAGAACGAAATCAAACTTTCTATATTCTGCCTCCTCAACCGATAAAATTACTTCGGGCACATCTAAATCTATTAATCATTTCGCCAAAAAGATATTTACAGACACTTAAATTAGCTTGGTCAACCAGACTACATGGATTGCGTGGAAATCTCTATCAATTATTCTATTTTTTAGAAGCGGGTATTCTCGCTCAAGAAATCAAACAAAGACGAATTCCCCACTTACATAACCATTTCGGAGATTCTAGTTGTACTGTTGCCATGTTAGCAGCAGAATTAGGAGGTTTTAGTTATAGCTTTAGTTTACATGGCCCTTATATATTCTTTGAACCGTATCATTGGAGACTAGATGAAAAGATAAACAGAGCTTTATTTGTCAGTTGCATAAGTAACTATTGTCGCAGTCAGGGAATGATATTTACACCGGTAGAGAATTGGCAGAAAATGCATATCGTTCACTGCGGTATTGACCCAGCCTTATCGAATATTGTATCTCATCATGGACTTGGAAAACGCTTACTTTATGTTGGTAGACTTGCTGCTGCTAAAGGCTTACCGATTCTTTTAACTAGTTTAGTCTCTCTCAAACAACAGTATCCAGATGTAATATTAACTGTAGTCGGTGACGGTGGCGATCGCACTTCTTTAGAGCAAATGACGATTGATTTAGGTTTAAGTGATAATGTAAATTTTGTGGGCTATAAATCCCAAACAGAAGTACGTAAATACTTTGAAGAAACTGATGTATTTGTTTTATCGAGTTTTGCAGAAGGAGTTCCTGTAGTCTTAATGGAAGCAATGGCAGCGGGAGTACCCGTAGTCGCTCCTCAAATCGCCGGAATCAGCGAATTAGTAGAAAATGGCGTTAGTGGTTATATTGTACCTGCTGGTGATACAGTTTCCCTGAGCCAAAGTATTGCAAAATTAATCGATGATTGTGAATTGAGAACCAAATTTGGAATCGCAGGAAGAAATAAAGTAGAAAAAGAATTTAATATAAATACTGAAGCTGAAAAACTTTATGAAATCATGAAATTATCAGTTACCAAGAATGAGTGGTAAGAATGCCCGAATTTAGAATGCCCGAATTTAGAATGCCCGAAGAAATTATTTATGGTTTATTCTTCTCCTGTGCCCCTTATCTCCCCATCTCCCCATCACCTCAGCCCCTCAGCCCCTTCTCCCCTTGTCTCCCCCTCCCCCTGTCTCCCAATCTCAGGAAGAAACAGTCACTTCTGACTCAATAAGTAAATCAACATCGCTACAACTACGTTTCAAAGCTTCATCTAAAGAATATAAGGGCTGCCAATTCAATATCTGTTGAGCATTGTTATTACTGTAGCGAAATGGTTTGAAACGGGCTTCTAACCTGGCTGGTACCATAATTCCAGGTAGTTTGATTTTTCCGAATAATAGTACATTATTAAATAACCAAGCGCTACGTGATAAAAAACGCATTATCTCCCAATTAATCGCAATGCTAGAAGGGTGACGGGGTAAGTGTTTTACTATTTTTTCAAGATAAACTTGTTGAGTTGGTAAATCATTATCGACGATATTCAAGGTTTTACCGATGGCTTCTTGACGCTCAATGGCACTAACTATTGCTTGGGCACAGTTTTCTACATAAGTAAGGGGAAGCAGCGCCTTTCCACCAATGCGAATCCATAAACGATTTTTTAAATTTACTCCTAAATGGCTATTCCATAAATTGTTTCTTCCGTAAACTATCCCTGGACGGATAATCGTTACTTCTCCTCGATCTCTGAGTTCAAAATCTCGAAACAGACTTTCTTGAATTAGTTTGGTTTGGGCATAAACGTCTCTATGTAAAGGCTGACTTTCCATCGGAGAATCTTCCTTGATAATTTCGCGATCGCGGATGTGTAAGTAATCGAATACGCTAAATGTACTTATCGCCACTAAGCGTTTGATATTGCCTTCTACCATGGCTTTCAGTAAATTTTCGGTAGCGATAACTGTATTTGCATACTGCGTATCGTAATTACCCTGTTTGGCTGCCGCTAAATGCACTACAGCGTCTATACCTTTTAAAGCATCGTCAATTTCAATTGAATTCGTTAAATTAATGCGTATTAATTCTAAATTTGGAGAATTACGCCAAGATAAACGTTTTTCATCTGAAGTATGTCTAATTGCGGCACGTACTTGAAAACCTCGTCCTAGAGCTTCCTTAACTACATATTTTCCTAAAAAACCAGATGCTCCAGTAATCAGTAATTTCATGGTTTAATATACTCCGGATTTTTTACCAATTTGAATAAAGCGATTTTATTTGATCGATCGCTTTTCTTTTAATTTATACATAATTTGAGTAAAGCCTAACCTGGAAATATTGCTACAACAGCCACAGCCAATTTCACTAACTAGATTCCCTTTTAATAATTTAAAAATCAAACATTTGCGGGAGGTGAACTTGGTAGTTATTATAAATCCATTTAAACAAGAAGATTTTATACCCAAACTACCCCACTTAAAGGAAAAATTTTCGGTTATAGCTGAACTTACCTAGGTACTTAAATACTTTGAAAAAGAGAATAGATAAGCAATTGTTCGGCTACCCTAGCAATTAGTACAACCCTTTAAAGAAAGAGGAAATAGGCAACAGAGGCAATAATCTTTACGATAACTTTAAAAATAATATTTTTTATATACCAAAAATTTATACTCTCAATGGGATAAGTTATTTTACTTTGAAATAATATTATGGTATTGTTTGAAATGTTAAAAGGTTATGTAAATATGATTAAGTAGTCGTATTTAAAATTTACATAATCTCTGGAATAGTTATTAAGTAGAATTTTTGCTCGTCTATTGGCATAGGAAAACTCAAGTATAGTTTTATAGGTATATATTAAGTCTAAGAATAACCGTTACTTCGTGGTTTTTATCTATAGAAAATCAACTTTAATTTTTTCCTGTTGGGATTTTTTAGCATTCATTGGTGTTTGTAATTCGAGGATTGTGTCAGCTTGAATTAACAATTAAAGCAAAGCGATATACCTTAATTTCAGCAAGAGAAAACATGGGAAAAATACCGATATCATTCAGCTTCAAGGTAGAATTGCAAAAGTATTTCAAAAAAAGTTATGACCAAAGATAAAAATGGATACAAGCCCCCGGATTCATCCGGGGAAAGAAAAAAATATTTTCCACAACACGGCTGCCCCTCGATTCGTGAGGTGTGATTACTTGATAACTGATAACTGATAACTGATAACTGAAATGACATCTTTGAAAAAGCTTGCTTACCGGGGTGCAATCTGGACGATTGCGGGTTATGGGATGAGTCAAGTTATTCGTTTCGGGGGTAATTTGATTTTGACTCGTTTATTAGTTCCAGAATTTTTCGGTTTAATGGCTGTTGTAAATACGTTGAGAATGGGTATAGAGTTATTCTCTGATATCGGTATTTCTCAAAGTATTGTCAGTAGTAAACGTGGGGATGAAGATGCTTTTTTAAATACAGC
This sequence comes from Richelia sp. UBA3308, assembly GCA_002361335.1. Lineage (GTDB taxonomy): Bacteria > Cyanobacteriota > Cyanobacteriia > Cyanobacteriales > Nostocaceae > Rivularia. Next base: position 7,001 of record DESS01000291.1, on the reverse strand, counting down.
TTGGACATTACAAATAATTCGCGGTTGGGTAATTTGGTTATTTTGTCTAATTTTGACATTACCAGTTGCTTCATTTTACGAAGAAGAACGTTTACTCTGGTTGATACCAATTGTCGGTTTATCTTCAGTGTTAGATGGATTTAGTTCCAGCAGTATTTTCACCCTGATGCGTCGGATAGATTTAAGAAAATCAACTTTGTTTGATTTGAGCGTACAGTTTTTGACTGTAGTTAGCTTGATAGTTTGGGCTAATTTCGATCCAAGTATTTGGGCGTTGGCATTTGGAGTTGTTTTAGGTGCCATATACAAAATGTTTGGTAGCCATTTTTTAATACCTGGATATGGAAATCGTTTTGCTTGGGATAAGGATGCAGTAAAGGAGATTCTCTCTTTTGGTAAATGGATGTTTATGTCATCGGCGCTAATGTTTGCATCAGAACAAAGCGATCGTTTAATCTTAGCGAAATTGCTTTCTTTCCAGATATTGGGGGTTTATACCATAGCTTATACTTTGGCAAATTTACCTCGTCAGGTGATCAAACAACTTAGTTATAAAGTGATTTTTCCGACGATTTCCAACCAAACTGAATTACCACGTTCAACCCTTAGAGCTAAAATTATCCAACAGCGTAAACTTTTACTAATGGGTTGTGCGGTAATGTTAGCAGCTTTAGTAACGGTAGGTGATTTAGTTATCGGTACGCTTTATGACGATAGATATTTACAAGCAACATGGATGATGCCAATTCTTTGTAGTGGTATTTGGTTCTCTTTGTTATTTTATACAATTAGTCCTGCTTTGCTAGCAATTGGCAAACCTTTATATTTAGCTCAAAGCAACTTAGCCCGGTTTATGATGATTGGATTGGGATTACCTATTGTGTACTATAACTTCGGTTTAATCAGCGCAATTGTTGTTATTGCTTTTGGGGATTTACCTTTATACTTTGTTAATTTATATGGACTTTGGCGGGAAAGACTTTCTTGTTTTGTTCAAGATATTCAAACAACCGTGTTTTATATAGGAATCCTAGCATTGTTTTTATCTATCAGGTACTTTCTAGGCTTTGGAATTCCAATTCAAGCAATTATTTAATCATTAATCATATTTGATCTGAGTAATGAGTAATGAGTAACAACTAACAACTAAAAACTA
>DESS01000291.1:0-5799 GCA_002361335.1 Richelia sp. UBA3308 | reverse complement strand
TGGATTACACTGATTACACCGCAAAGCACGCTCCAACTAACAACTAACAACTAACAACTAACAACTAAAAATGACAACAATTCAAAATACACAAAAACCATTGCGAGTAATATTAGTAGCAGAAAATGTATCCCGACGCATGGGTGGTGAATCGGGAAAAAATCTTTATTATTTTCATCTTTTTAAAGAACGAGGAATTGACTTACAAATAGTTTGTCATGCAAGAGTTAGAGACGAACTTCGTCAAGAATTTCCTGATGACGAAGATTTTAATAGATTCCACTTTATTGAAGATAACTGGTTACAAAAAATTATCTGGCGAACCGGTAAATTATTTCACTATAGGATTGAAGATTTAATATTTCTACAAATGGTGCATTGGGTTACTCAAACCCGAGGGAGAAAATTGGTAAAAGCACTAATTAAAGACAAAGATATTGACATTGTATTTCAGCCTTCTTTAATTACACCCAAAGGCTTAAATTTTATGTATAATCTGGGGATACCAGTAGTACTAGGTCCTTTAGCAGGGGGCGTTGATTTTCCTCCAGCTTTCCGCTACATGGATTCTAAATCAGCGATTGTGTCCGTGACTTTGGGAAGATTATTTTCTAATATCTTACACCAATTTGTTCCGGGTAAATTAAAAGCAGAAAGTTTAATTGTCGCCAATCCACTTACTCGAAAATCTTTACCAATTGGATGTAAAGGAAAGATTTACGAAGTGATTGAATGTGGTGTTGATTTAGATATTTGGCAACCAAGAGAACAGCGAGATAGCAATCCCGACGAACCAGTTCGTTTCGTTTATTTAGGTCGTTTTGTTGATTGGAAAGGAATCGAATTTTTAATTGATGCTTTTAAACAAGTTAATCAGCAAACCAACGCCGTTTTAGAATTAGTTGGAGACGGAGAATTACGGCAAACTTTAGAAAATCTTGTTACTGATTTAGGTTTAGAAAATAACGTTAATTTTTGTGGCTGGATGAAACGGGAACAAGCATCAAAATTTCTCAGCGAATGTGATGTATTTGTAATGCCTTCTCTACGGGAAGCTGGTGGAAATGCCGTTTTAGAAGCCATGGCTTTAGGTTTACCTGTAGTGGCGACAAAATGGGCAGGCCCTGCAAATACGCTACATCCTGACTGCGGAATTTGGGTAGAACCGACTTCCATCGAAGCTTTTGTGAATGGATTGGCACAAGCTATGATTAAACTTGCTAATTCACCAGAATTACGTCGTCAAATGGGAGAAGCTGGTCCCAAACGAGTACGTACCAACTACTTTGATTGGGATTCTAAAGTCGATAAGATCATTGAAATTTTTTACGAAACTCTTTTACGTAAATCCCAATCTCAAAAATCTTGGCAAACTGGTAATTTGACTACTCAAAATTATACTTAAGTCGGGTTTGCTGAAAAAGACTTTTAGTGGGGTTAGGCAAGAGGGAATAGGCAACAAGCAAGAGTTTTATAAGTAGGTCAGCAAGAAAAATTATAGTTTAGATCAGGCATTCATGCGCTTAGGTATAAGGTTTTGAACTTAATTCACTTTTCTTAACATAGTGATATTTTTTTGCGCCAACTTACTTATCTATTTTTCACATTTTTTGGGTACAGACCGCAATTTCGTTGTGCAAAATTTTTAAGCATCATAAGAAAATCTCGGTAGGAAGGGAAACTCAGTCTTTTTAAAGCTGAGAGGAAAAACGCCGCGTGTGGTTTTAACCACCGTGGCATTTTTCCTTCGGGTGATTAGCCCCAAGTAAGTAACGACGCAATCCCAAGACTTTGGGATTGCTACCCTACGGGAACATCTTCGTTAGCGAAGCGTGTCCGATAGGACATTGAACACTATGGACTTAATTCTCAATTCTTGATTCGGACTTTCTTCCCTCTTGCTTTAGTTTAATGTTCATTTACGAAAAGCAATTTTTCTTTACTATTTAGTGATGTAATTGCACAATAATTGCACAAACAATTTGCAAATATGGTTTTAGTACCAAAACCGCTGAATTCCTAACAGAAGAATAAATATTGCGATTTTTGAGTTAATCGAGAAGCCGTTATTATTGGATTTCTAAGTTTAGCTCCTTATCGATGCTGTCAAAAAGTTAGGATTTAGTTCTCTCAAAATTCGATTTATACAAGTCACAATTAAAAGGAGACTAAATGTTAGATGCATTTACACGGGTAATTTCCCAAGCTGATACACGGGGTGTTTACCTGACAAACGACCAATTTGATGCTCTCGGTAGTATGGTTGCTGAAAGCAACAAGCGGATGGATACTGTGAATCGGATTACCAGCAATTCTTCCACAATTGTAGCTAATGCTGCTCGTGCTTTATTTGCCGAGCAACCCCAATTGATTGCTCCTGGTGGTAATGCTTACACCAGCCGTCGCATGGCTGCTTGTTTGCGAGACATGGAAATCATCTTGCGCTATGTTACCTACGCAATGTTTGCTGCTGATGGTAGTGTTTTGGATGACCGTTGTTTAAATGGTCTACAGGAAACATATTTAGCTTTGGGAGTTCCTGGAGCTTCTGTAGCTGAAGGTGTTAACAAAATGAAAGAGGCTGCGATCGCTATTGCTAATGACAAAAATGCTATTACTGCTGGAGATTGTAGTGCTTTGATGTCTGAATTAGCTAGTTATTTCGATCGCGCAGCAGCAGCAGTCGCTTAAGTATCTATTTTGATATCGATATATCTACTTTGTTGTAAAAACATTTTTTGAGGTAATTATCCCGTGAAAACTCCGATTACAGAAGCCGTATCTGCTGCTGACTCCCAAGGTCGCTTTTTGAGCAGCACTGAGATTCAAATTGCATTTGGTCGTTTTCGTCAAGCTGGTGCTAGCTTGGAAGCAGCAAGAGCTTTGACCAATAAAGCTGAGAGTTTAATTAATGGTGCTGCTCAAGCTGTTTACCAAAAGTTTCCCTATACTACCCAAATGCAGGGAGCAAACTATGCTTCAACTGCTGAAGGGAAAGCCAAATGTGCTCGTGATATTGGCTACTATCTACGGATGGTAACTTACTGTTTAGTAGCTGGTGGTACTGGTCCGATGGATGACTATTTGATATCGGGTATTGCTGAAATTAATAAGACTTTTGAGTTATCTCCTAGTTGGTATGTAGAGGCTCTGAAGTATATCAAAGCTAACCACGGTTTGAGTGGAGATCCTGCTGTGGAAGCAAATTCTTATATCGATTATGCCATCAATGCCCTGAGCTAGAGAAACTCTAGTTGCTCGGAATAGCAGGTGACTACCCGATAAATTGATGTTGGATGGTTTCCTGTAGTTCCGAGCAATATTTTTTACAGTGAACGGCGAACAATTAACAGTGAATATATTTTTGGGTTTTTCTTGAACCGGACTTAGGCTGCGTGTCACAAGACTCGGTTGGTGCCGTACACTCATTGCCTTATTACTACCTTGAAAAGCTGTCAGTGTACAAGCACCACGCGCATAAAAGGCGGCCAGTTGCGGCCATTCCTATTGAACTGATAACTGATTTAACAAAAGTACTTAAGCAAAATTGAGGAGCCTTTGGAAGTGGCAATTACTGCAACAGCATCCCGTTTGGGAACTTCTGCCTTTAGCGATACCAGTCCTATAGAGTTACGCCTCAATTGGACTCCGGATGATGCAAAAATCGCTATTGAAGCAGTTTATAGACAAGTACTGGGTAACGACCACTTGATGAAATTCGAGCGTCTTACTAGCGCTGAATCTTTATTGTGCAATCGTGCGATTACAGTCCGTGAATTTGTGCGAGGAGTAGCAAAGTCAGAACTATACAAATCAAAGTTTTTCTATAACAATTACCATCCACGAACAATCGAATTAAATTTCAAACATTTGCTAGGCCGCGCTCCCTACGATGAATCCGAGATTATTGAACATCTCGATATTTATCAAAATCAAGGTTTTGATACAGATATAGATTCATACATAGACTCTGAGGAATACACTCAGAGTTTTGGTGACAATACAGTACCTTATTACCGGGGCTTTGCAACCCAAAAGGGACAGAAAACTGTTGGTTTTACCCGTATGTTCCAACTTTATCGCGGTTATGCCAGTAGTGACCGTACCCAAGGAAATCAAGGTCGTCCTCGCTTAACTTACGATTTAGCCCGTAATATAGTAACTCCCGTTGCCACACCAGATAGGAAACAAGCCCTAATTGGTGCGACTGTAACCGAAAGAGGCCAATTATATCGCTTGCGAGTTACTCAAGCAGCAAGGGGCCGCGCTCCCCAGTTGCGACGCAGTATTAAGGAGTATGTTGTTCCTTACGAAAGACTTTCTGGGACTTTACAAAAACTGAATCAGCGTGGTTGTCAGATTCTCAGTATTAATAATGCCTGAGTTGGTAAGATAGCGAACATTTTACTTGGAGGAGAAAACAAGCGTGGCAATTACAGTAGCAGCATCTCGTTTAGGAGTTTCTGCCTTTAGCGATAGTAAACCTATAGAATTACGACCATTATCGAGTCCTGAAGAGGTAATGGTGGTAATACAAGCAGTTTATCGACAAGTGCTTGGCAATGACTACATCATGGCTTCCGAGCGACTAACGGGTGCAGAATCTTTGCTGTCTAATGGCTCGATTACAGTTCGAGAATTTGTACGGGCTGTAGCAACTTCAGAGTTGTATAAGTCGAAATTTCTTTACAATAGTTTTCAAACTCGTGCTATTGAGTTGAATTTAAAACATTTACTCGGTCGCGCTCCCTACGATGAATCGGAAGTAATTTACCACCTTGACCTTTACCAAAATAAGGGTTTTGAGGCAGATATTGATTCTTATATTGATTCTGCTGAATATGACGAAAACTTTGGAGATAATATTGTACCTTACTACCGGGGTTTTTCTACTCAACCTCAACAAAAAACTGTTGGCTTTACCAGAATGTTTCAAATGTATCGCGGCTATGCCAACAGCGATCGCTCTCAAGTTGCGGGTAAGATATCTCGTTTAGCCACGGATTTGGCTCGTAATAGTCCCTCTGCAGTGATTAGCCCTTCAGGAAGTGGTGAAGGTTGGAGTTATCGAGCTTCTATTCAAGGTATAGCTCCAAATAAAGTCTTTAAAACGGCTAATAAAGACAATCGTATTTATCGTATAGAAGTATCTGGAATGAATTTACCCAGATATCCAAAAGTACGCCGGATTAGTAAAGCCTTCATGGTTCCCTACGATCAACTATCAACAACTCTGCAAAAAATTCAAAAAATGGGTGGTAAAGTCGCCAGCATAACTAAGGCATAGAGAAAAATTATCAGGAGATTGAAAACAATATGTTAGGCACATCCGTAATCAGTGGTAGATCCACTTCGCTATCGGGCAACCGAATTTTTGTTTATGAAGTAACTGGGTTAAAACAAAACGACGAAAATCAACTCAATAACTATCCTTTTCGTACTAGCAGTAGTGTTTTTATCCAAGTACCTTACAATCGCATGAATCAGGAAATGCTGCGTATCAGTCGTATGGGAGGCAAAATCGTCAGTATTCGCCCTCTTGGTGAGTCAGTAAGTGATGATTCTGATGAGTAATTAACTACAAAATTAGGCATGAGGTTGCGATTGTGGATTTGTCTGGGATGAACCGCGATCGCTGCGCCTCTAATGGGCGATTATATCATGTCCGGTTAAACAGTTATCATATCTGTGGGGGTTGAGTAATGAGTAATGAGTAACGAGTAATGAGTAACGAGTAACGAGTAACGAGTAATGAGTAACAAGTAACGAGTAAAGAGTAACGAGTAAAGAGTAACGAGT
>DESS01000183.1 GCA_002361335.1 Richelia sp. UBA3308 | reverse complement strand
CCAGAGTTAGAACGTCCACTTTGGTCTGTAATGATTCCTACGTACAATTGTGCAGAATATCTAAGGGATACACTGAAGAGTGTTTTAGCTCAAGATCCAGGAATAGATAAAATGCAAATTGTAGTTGTTGATAATAATTCGACAAAAGATGATCCAGCAGCAGTTGTAGAAGAATTAGGGGCAGGGCGTGTAGAGTTTCACCGTCAACCACGGAATGTAGGTATGATGAATAATTTTCAAACTTGTTTTGAATTATCTCGGGGAAAACTTATTCATCTATTATGTAGCGACGATTGTGTCAGAGACGGATTTTATGAAAAAATGGCAAAACCTTTTGAGGTACATCCGGAACTAGGGGCTGCTTTTTGTCGTAGTATTTTAATTGATAAAGAGAATCAATGGCAAGGTTTATCCGATTTTGAAATGCCTAATAGTGGGATTTTACCTCAAAATTGGTTGCACAGAATTGCAGAAATTTGCTGTATTTCCGTACCTTCTCTTGCCGTGGTGCGGCGAGAAGTTTATGAAAACCTGGGAGGATTCGATCGCCGTTGCGGTATCAGCGCAGATTGGGAAATGTGGGCAAGAATTTTTACACATTATCCAATATGGTTTGAAGCAGAACCTTTGGCAATGTGGCGAGTACATTTAGAATCAGCAAACAATGTTAATGCCAAAAGTGATGTTTTTATTAAGGAAAATTATCAGACTGTAGAAATTATATTAAATTCTTATCTTCCTCAAGGAGCTAATACTAAACTTGGTATAACTGTCAAAAAAAATTGTGCTTTTCTTGCTTTAGAATCAGCAGAATGTTTAATGCAAAACGGTAATATATCTAGAGGTATGGTTCAATTGAAAACAGGATTAACTTATAGTAAAAGTTATCGAGTAATACAGTCGGCGATTCGTATACTATTGTGGAATAGCACCTTAAATATTTTCAGAAAAATTGTAAATTTTGGCGGACATCAAAAAAGTGTTGAGATGAAAATCTAGAGATATAAGATTATGAAGGAAAATGAAGGAAAAAATCAACCATTAGTCAGCGTTATTACTCCTACTTATAATCGTCCAGAGTATTTGAAAGCAGCTTTGACAAGTGCCGTTGAACAAACATATCAAAATATCGAAATTATTGTTTCTGATAATTGTAGTCCTGAAAATCCCCATGGGATAATAGACTCTTTTAAAGATTCAAGGATTCACTTCTTTCGCAATGAAAGTAACTTGGGAATGTTTACCAATACGATGAATTCCTTTAAAAAGGCGCGGGGTAAATATGTTGCTTGTTTGTTAGATGATGATATGTGGGAAAAAGATTTTTTAGCTAAACTAGTACCCGCATTAGAAGCTAATTCTAATTTAGCCTTAGCTTTCTGCGATCATTACGTTATTAAGGGAGATGGCAAAATTGATATTGATGGAACAAAAAACTGTTCGGATTTCTATAAGCGTAGCAATTTAAAAGAAGGAATCTACCAACCTTTTTATAAATTAAGCTTAATTGATAGAGCTGTTTCCAGTGCAACTGCGGCTGTAATTCGTCGAGAGATTATTGATTGGGATAGCATTCCACCGGAAGTGGGAGGCTCATGGGATATTTATTTGAATTATCTGTGTTGTCGTACTGGTTTGGGAGCTTATTATTATCCCGCTAAATTGACTAAATATCGGGAACACGAACAAACAGATACCATGCAAAGTGGTAGAAGTAATTTTCAAGCTAAAATCCGCAAAGCCAAAGCTGACATTTTCTGTTATGAACAGTTTATGAAAGATGAGCGATTAAAACAACTTTATCCTTATTTTCAACAAAAATGGGGACATACTACTACAAATTTAGGAATTGGCTTGATGCGGGGTGAAGACTTAAAAGAAGCACGTATTAGTTTTTGGAATTCTTTACGTCAAAGCTTTAGTTGGCGTACAATAGTCGCACTAATACTAACTTTTACTCCTGCTAAAATTGCAGCTAAATTCTAGTTGTAATTTATTAACAATATATTTGGATATTTAGTAAAATTGATTATTTTAAAATCAAGAAAGGTATTTTTATATGCGAATCGCAGCTTGTATTACAACTAGAAATCGTTCCCAGCAACTTGATGCTTGTTTAAAGGCTTTGTGGAGTTCTACTGTTAAACCAAATTCGGTGGTTGTTTCTGATGATTCGCAAGATGTTGAGGTACAGCAAACCAATTTAGAAGTTGTTCAAAAATATCCAGGAACAATTTATATTATAGGTCCCAAACGGGGCGTTTGTGCTAATCGAAATAATGCAGTAAATGCAACTTCTGCATTAGAAACAGATTTTGTGGCTTTCATTGATGACGATCTTTGTGTCGAGCCAGATTTTATGAAGAATGCGATCGCTAGATATTCTGAAATACCAAAGGAGGAAAGAAAATATTCTATTCTTACAGGTATTAGTATGGATACTCAAGGAGAGAAGTTGCTACCATCAAAGCTATCTTTTCAAGGACACTTTTGTGCCACCGAAGAGAATCCTGAAACAGTAGTAATTCATGCAGCATTATTTCCCAGACAATTTTTCTCTCAAGAACAATGGGATGAAGATATATACTTCGGTTATGAAGATGCAGAACTGTGTTTGCGAGCCATTAAATACGGTTACAAAATTCTATCTTGTCCGGAATTACAAGTAAAGGTCAAAAGCACCGACAGCGTACTTGATGCACCTGGTATTGGTGGCGTAAGTAATTACGAATTACACATAGAAGCAGCTAGACTTTATGTAGGTATTAAACGTTATAAAAATCTGTTCCCCAATTTAATCAAATTGATAGCTTTTTTAAGTATATATTTTGTTCAAATGAGCGGATATTTATTAAAGCGAAAAGCAATTCACGCTTGGCCAGAAATTATTCGTCGTTCTCGCATACAATTATTGTGGCAACAAAAAAATATTTCCCAAGCAGAAGCAAGTTCTTCGGTAATTATTTCTTGAAATTTATATCTTAATTTTACAGCGGGCTGATATCGTGAAGCTTTGCATTATTACTCACAGTTTAATTAAAGGTGATGGGCAAGGAAGGGTAAATTACGAAGTTGCTTATGAAGCAATTCGTCGCGGGCATCACCTGACTATATTGGCAAGTAAGGTTGCTCCAGAATTAGAAAAACACGAGCAAATTAATTGGGTTCCTATTTCTGTAAAAGGTTTACCAACAGAATTAATCCGAAACATGATGTTTGCTTGGCGAAGTAACCATTGGCTGAGTAAACATTGCCATCAATTTGACTTGATTAAAACTAATGGTGCTATTACTTGGGCAAAATCAGATGTAAACGCAGTACATTTCGTACATAATTCTTGGCTGAAGTTTTCTAACTTACAAGCAACATCTTCTTCAAAAAAAGCTACCTTCAATCCACATCTTTTTTTATATAACTTTTATCAGTGGTTCTATACAAAACTTAACGCAGTTTGGGAAAAAGAAGCTTTTCACAATACAAGGCTTGTAGTCGCAGTTTCCGATAAAGTTGCTAAAGATTTACAAGAAATTGGGGTACCTAAAGAGATAATTCGAGTTATTAGTAACGGCGTAGATGTCGAAGAATTTTCACCTGGTAACGGTGGTAATCGTCAAACATGGAATTTACCCCCAGGAGTTACCTTAGCAATGTTTGCTGGGGATATCAGACTACCCCGGAAAAATTTAGACACAGTGCTACAGGCTTTAGTAAAAGTTCCCGATTTACATTTAGCGGTAGTTGGTGTAACTGATGGTAGTCCCTATCCACAACTGGCGGCATCTCTCGGACTTAGTGACAGAGTTCATTTTCTGGGATTCCGGCGGGATATTCCTTCCGTGATGAAAGCCGTGGATTTCTTTGTATTTCCTTCACGCTACGAACCTTTTGGTTTAGTTGTGATAGAAGCAATGGCGACAGGATTACCAGTAATTACCGCAAGTTGTACGGGAGCCGCTCCCTTGGTAACCAAAGAAGCAGGAATAGTTTTACAAAATCCCGACGATACCCAAGCATTAGCAGAAGCATTTAATAAGCTTAGCATCAATAGGGATTTAAGAATAAAAATGGGTGAAACTGCAAGAGCGATCGCCCTGCAGCATACTTGGAAGAAAATGGCACAGCAATATGTAGATTTATTTGAGGAGATGAATTAAAAATGTCTATCGCGGTTATCGTACCAACTTACCGCCGTAGCCAAGACTTGGCTCGCTGTTTAGAGGCACTGCAAAATCAAACTCGATCCCCAGATGAAGTTATAGTGGTAATCCGGGATACAGATACACAAACTTGGTCATTTATCGCAGGCTTTAATCCTAAACAATTACCATTACGCACTGTAAAGGTAACCGTAACCGGAGTAGTTGCAGCAATGAATACTGGGCTTGATACAGCAACAGCCGATATTGTTGCTTTTACAGATGATGATGCAGCCCCTCATAAAGATTGGTTGGCGCGTATTGAAAGTCATTATCTTACAGATGAACGTATCGGCGCAGTTGGCGGGCGCGATTGGGTTTATCATGGTACCTATCTAGAAGATGGAACTTCTCAAACAGTTGGACAAGTACGTTGGTTTGGCAGAGTAATTGGCAATCATCATATAGGTACAGGTGAGGCGCGAGAAGTTGATGTTCTAAAAGGGGTAAACATGAGCTTTCGACGCAGTGCGATCGCAGGATGGCACTTTGACAAAAGAATGAAAGGTACCGGCGCTCAAGTTCACTTTGAGTTAGCATTTTCTTTGAAATTAAAACGAGCTGGTTGGAAGTTAATTTACGATCCCCAAATAGCAGTTAATCATTATCCAGCAAACCGATTTGACGAAGATCAACGTCGTAGTTTTAATCCAATAGCCTTTGCCAATGCGGTACATAACGAAACTTTGGCTTTGTTAGAATACTTCTCACCATTACAAAAATTAGCATTTTTATTCTGGGCAACAATAGTAGGAACCCGAGAAGCAATGGGTTTTATTCAGTGGTTGAGATTTCTTCCTTCTGAAGGATTGTTAGCAGGTAAAAAGTTATTAGCATCTTGGCGTGGGCGTTGGCAAGGTTTACAAACTTGGCAAGGGGGAAAATCAATTATCAATTAATAATTCATAATTAATAATTCATAATTAATAATTCATAATTTATCGTTGGGCATGGATAATTTTTAACTTTTAATATCAAATCCGTTGGCATCGGGATTATATATTTTTGCAGCCTCGGAGGGCGGAGGTAACCCAGAGTAACACAGAGTTTTTTTAGCTAACTTTTTAAATAAGTAGGTCGGCACAAATAAACCGTGAGCTATGTAACGGATTGTAAATAGAGTTGAAAAGCATGCGATTGCTTCGTTTCACGTAGTGACCCTCGCAATGACATACCTTGATTTTTTAACGCCGACTTACTTAATTCCGATATAAACAGAAAGTATATAACTCTAAAATCTAAAATAAATAATTATTATTTATTAACTTCTAAAATTTTATTTATCAAGTAAACGTTAATAT
>DESS01000125.1 GCA_002361335.1 Richelia sp. UBA3308 | reverse complement strand
CTTTGTAATGTGGTTGTCATGGTTCAGATAATTGCGTTTATTTATGATGTGGTAAGTCTTTTTGCTCACCCACATTTATACATTAAAGTCATTTTTACGAAATGTAAAGGTGTTTTAATTTATTTAAATTAATACAACTGATTAGTTGTAGTTATCAGTTAAGAATGGGCATTGGGGATTGGGCCCAAAAGGGCATTGGGCATGGGGCATGGGGCATTGGTAATTTTTAACTCTTCCTACTCCCCATCCCCTTGTCTCCTTGTCCCCTTGTCTCCCCATCTCCTCAACCGGGAGGCCATTTCATTTGTCTTCCGCCAAGGATATGTATATGAAAGTGATAGACGGTTTGTCCGCCGTCGGAACCAGTGTTAACTACAAGGCGATAGCCATTGGATAATCCGGCTTCTTCTGCGACTTGTTTGGCGGTTAATAAAAGATGTCCCATTAAAGCTTGGTCTTCGGGGGAAGCATCGGCTAGTTTGGGAATTGGTTTTTTGGGGATAACTAGAATATGGACAGGTGCTTGAGGAGTAATGTCTTTGAAGGCTAATGCTAAGTCATCCTCATAAACGATGTCGGCTGGGATTTCTTTTCTAATGATTTTGCCGAATATTGTGTCGCTGGTCATTTATTATTTGTTGTCATAGCTCGTCAATTGTTAATGATATGACAGAGGTTAACAACTAATAATCCATTAGCAATAATCGTAATGTTGAACAGCGAAACGTTATTTAATTTCACTTCGTTTCACAAACTTTGGATAAATAATATCCAGAACCAATACGATTAATGCGTGAACTGGTACAATAATCAGCACAAATATCAAAAACCAATACGCAGTATACGCAGCTTCAATAATACGGGAACGCGGTTTCAACCAGTCGAAAGCGGAGTCTAAAAAGTTTGCCACTTCTTTCTTACCTTCTACGCACAACCAAGGGCTGTGAGCAACTATTAAACGCTCGGCTTGCCAACCGCGAACTGTATTAAGAGAATTACGTACAGATGCACGGTTAAAAATGTGAACTAACTGCATTCCGAACGGTGTATGTTTATACATTTGATTTAACCGAGTAGTGACGCGGGAGAAAGGGGAAAAAACCTCGGGATCGAAATCCATAATCATATCGGTGAAAATTATGGTACGTGACTCACGATGAAAAAAGACGATTTCATCAACAAATCCACCAGAACCAAAAATGCATTGGTCTATTTGCTCGCTCCATTCGGCTTCTGACTCATTTGTAGAAAGGGTTTTGTAGAAGGTTAAGTCTTTGCGCTTTGAATCTAGTCGTGGTGAAGCATAAAGTCTCGCGTCTGGGTAGGCTTGGCTCCAATCTCCCATGTGTAAATGGTGAATGTTATTCGGCGAAACGATGTATTTTAAAGTCCCGAGGGCATCAATATCGGTGCGAATATCGTCAGTAAGACGGATTGGGGAAATAATGAAAAGGTTGTTGTCTTTTAAGCGAATGACAATTGCGCGATGGGTATAGGGATAGCGCGGTTGCATCTGTTATTCAAAGGCTGTTGTCTTTTAAGCGAATGACAATTGCGCGATGGGTATAGGGATAGCGCGGTTGCATCGGAGGGCGGAAGCATATGCATTCGCGAGCCTCGATTGTCCAGATATTCGTGGCAACTTTTACTAAACCACTTTTATTTTCGGTAGGAATTGGGCGAAAAGTTTGTGTTTGCATATTAAATGTTTAATTCATAAATATATTATCTCTTGATAAATTAAAACTTTATTGTTTGATAAATGATAGGAGATCGAAATCTTGACGTATTTCCAGTAAAGAGCGATTGAGTAAAGATTCGTAATTAAGAAAAGGATAGTATTTTCTTTTGCCACGAGTTTTGATCCAGATGCTTATAACTTCTGGTAGCAGTCGCGGTAATACAAACAAAATTGAGCTATAAAGCCATAAAACCCCATGTTGTTTAATTAAATCGTCATACATAATATCTATTGCAGGTCTAATTTTGGGATCTTTACGGGTACCTATGAAGTTCCTAAACTTAAAATCACTTGTCCAAAAGCTTAATGGTAATATTTTGATTTCGTCATACATATCAGTGTCGCAACCAAGAACAACATGAGAAACGTCATGTGCTAACAAGATTTGGGCAAATTCTGGGGGCAAATTCCTCGGATCAGTAATACTAGGATTTATGTCGTAATATTCTTCTAATCCTTGCTGAAGAGTCTGAGTGCTATGTTTATTGCAGTACTCAGGGCGGGAACGATGATTCATTATTATTACGATACGAATATGTTTCGTAAACTATAATAACACTTATGAGTAAAACAAGTAAAAAAACACCGGGAAGACCTCGCAGTGCTAAATCTCATCAAGCTATATTGAAGGCTACTTTGGAATTATTAGGGGAAGTTGGCTTTGAATCCATGAGTATTGAAGCAATTTCGGCTCGTGCAGGAGTAGGCAAAACCACTATTTATCGGCGCTACAACAGTAAAGAAGAATTGGTAGCTGAGGCGATTGAAAGTATTAGACAAGAAATAGTAATTCCCAATAGTGGAAATTTTTGGAGCGATCTTGATGAGCTGATTGAAAATGCTACACAGATTTCTTGTACTCCTTTAGGAAGACAAACTGTAGCCATGATTATTAGTAGTGCTTCTAGTAATTCCCAATTTGCTCAAATTTATTGGACAAAATATCTACAACCCCGACGAGAAGCTTTTGCTGTTATGATTGAACGAGCTAAAACCAGAAAGGAAATTCCCACCGATATTGATTCCAATCTTGTTTTTGACTCTATGAGTGGAATTATGCTTTATACTCTTATATTCCCACCTAAAACTGAATCTTGGAAAGATTACATTAGACGTGCATTACATTTGTTATTCAAAGGAAATTAAGTCAGGCTTAATCAAAATAATATTGCACAAACTAACCAAAGATAGCAAAAGTAGCTAGTTCCTTCTGCTGAATGTTTTTCTACAATCAAGATGATACAAGCTATTAAAGAAGAGCAAGCTTTCATCAAACTTTCAATTGCTTTGTTTTTATTAACAAGCCACACAACATAATTTTCAGCTATAACTGATGAATTAAATGTTTTTATACGAATCGGTTATATAAATATGCTTGCTAGAGTTTGGAGTGCATCAATTGTCGGCATCGATGCTATCAAAGTGGGTGTGGAAGTAGATGTATCGGGTGGTTTACCAGCAATTATTATGTTAGGTTTACCCGATAGTGCCGTGCAGGAGTCAAAAGAGAGGGTAAAAGCAACTTTAAAAAATGCCGGTTTTGCTTTCCCCATGCGAAGGATTGTAATTAACTTGACTCCCGCTGATTTACGTAAGGAAGGCCCTTGTTTTGATTTACCTATCAGTGTGGGTATTTTAGCTGCTTCTGACCAAGTTAATCCCGATTTGCTGGGTGATTACTTATTTCTGGGAGAAGTTTCCTTAGATGGTAGTTTACGCCCTGTAGCTGGGGTGTTACCTATAGCTGCTGCCGCACAAAAAATGGGAATTACCGCTTTAGTTGTACCTGCTGATAATGCTCAAGAAGCAGCAGTTGTCAAGGGGTTGCAGGTGTATGCTTTTAAGAATATTTCTGATGTCGCTAATTTTTTGAACAATCCTGCATCTCATAAACCCGTAGAGTTTAATGAAATTATAGAAACTTCATCTGAGGCAACAGTTCTTAATAATTTAGATTTAAAAGATGTCAAAGGACAAGCACATGCACGTCGCGCTTTAGAAATAGCTGCTGCTGGAGGACATAATTTAATCTTTGTTGGCCCTCCTGGTAGCGGTAAAACGATGCTAGCAAGACGTTTACCCCATATTTTACCGCCTTTGAGCTTTGATGAATCCTTGGAAGTCAGTCGTATTTATTCAGTAGCTGGCTTATTAAAAAATCGCGGTACATTAATTCGCGATCGCCCTTATAGAAGTCCCCATCATTCAGCTTCTGGTCCTTCTTTGGTAGGTGGTGGTAGTTATCCTCGTCCTGGTGAAATTTCATTATCACATAGAGGGGTACTTTTCCTAGATGAATTAACAGAATTTAAAAGAGATGTATTAGAATTTCTCCGTCAACCTTTAGAAGATGGTTATGTAACTATTTCCCGCACTAAGCAATCTGTAATGTTTCCCGCCCAGTTTACCTTAGTTGCCAGTACTAACCCTTGTCCTTGTGGATATTATGGCGATACCATCGAGCAGTGTACCTGTTCCCCTCGTAAAAGAGAACAATATTGGGCAAAATTATCCGGTCCGTTGATGGATAGAATAGATTTACAAGTAGCAGTGAATCGCTTAAAACCAGAAGAAATTACCCAACAGCCAAAGGGAGAATCATCCCAAGAAGTTAGAGAACGAGTTTTAGTTGCCCAGCATAAAGCATCTGAGCGATTTAAACAAGAAAAAACTCTACGCTGTAACGCCCAAATGCAAAGTCGTCATCTTCAAAAATGGTGCCAACTAGATGATGCATCTCGCAATCTATTAGAAGCAGCCATCAGAAAATTAAATTTATCTGCAAGAGCAAGCGATCGCATTTTAAAAGTAGCCCGAACTATCGCAGATTTAGCCGGTGATGACAACCTCCAACCCCATCACGTCGCAGAAGCTATTCAGTATCGCACCATAGATCGAATGCATTGAATAAGGTTCAATCTCTTACAGACTCACCATGAATGGGTTTAAATCAAGTTCATGAATCAATTGTTTTTCGATCCAATTGTTGAAATTATTGCAATTTGATTTATTATTCATAATACTTTTTGTTTTTATCTACTTTCCCTTCACTCCCCATTGAGCGAAGGTTTTTTTTGTAATCTAAAATAAAATCATTCTCTAAATCTGAAATCTTCTTAAATACCTCCTCCATGTCTGTTATAAAACTGTCATAAGAATAATAAGAATCATCAAAATATCTAAACCTCAAACAAGTTATTAACCATCCTGATGGATTCCCTATTTTAGAGGATTTACTTCGGTGTTTATATAGCTCTAGACTCTCTCCTATTTCTTCAAGGGGATATTTGTACAATTCATCAGTTGTAGCTTTATTTGGGTTGAATAGAATACCATATTTTGCACAAAGTCTAATTATCAACAGCCGTCGTTTGTGTTCTTGAATATCAATCGGTTGAGGTTTATTAGAGTCTTCGTTATTTTTAATACTAGACTCGGTACAAGATGAATCCGTAGAAATAAAGCGATTTAGAAGCGCCAGAGCAATCCTGGCATTGAGCCACTAATACAACTAAAAAGGAGGATTATAAAAATGGCGATTGCCGCAGCAAAGCTGTTCATCCGTAGGATGCGGCTTACGCAAAGCGCATGGCCAAAGGGGCTGATGGTGATTTTTGGAATAAAACCTTATTTGAGGGAGCTATAACGAAGATTTTGAAAGATGCTCAGATAAACGATTTTTGAAGCACTAATTAATTCACCGGATTACAAATGAAAAATAATTCTTATCGCTCCACATTGTCACCGTGGGCAATTTACCGCTGGATAAGCCCGACTTACTCGGAGTGTATCAAAAGATTCCGCAAACGCGGAGATGCCGAGGAACATCTCCGATTATTGCGGCAAGCGACTCCATCTTCGAGAATGGAAATCGTATTTGACCTGAGCAACGCTGATTTGAGTGGTGATTAACCACTCCACTTTGGTAGATCTACTTTAACTTTATCCTAGCTTAAAAGAATCGAAAAACAATGCTTTAGATACCGCATTGTTCAGAAAAATAGACTTAGAACCATGGAAAAAATTAGCAAAAAAAAGAATGACTCTCAAAGCAGTAAAAATGTTTTTTCATGAATTAGTTAAGGAATTGTGTAATCAAACAAATGAAAATTGAGACTTGGGTTAACCTTAAATATGAAAGCAATTAGTACTTAAAAACTAATGAATATATCTCCACCAAAGGAAAAACTGCGTATCACATGGCAGGGAGTTTTCTCACTGTTAATGTATGTTTTAATGTATTTGCCGATCGCAGTACTGGCATTTTATAGTTTCAACCAATCACCTTACAGCGGGGCTTGGCAAGGATTTACTTGGGAATGGTATCAAAAATTATTTACTGATGAGCGTATTTTATCGGCTTTAAAAAATAGTTTAATAGTCGCTTTTAGTGCTGTAAGTGTTTCTGCCGTGCTAGGAACTTTAATGGCGGTGGGATTGGCGCGTTATCGCTTTCCTTTGAAAGGTTTATATCGAGGAATTTCCTATTTACCCTTGATTATTCCCGATATTGCGATCGCTGTAGCTACTTTGGTTTTTCTTGCAGCTTTTGCAATTCGTTTAAGTATATGGACTATTGTGGCGGCTCATATAGTATTTTGTTTAGCTTATATCGCTGTTGTTGTTTCTTCTCGACTAAATAATTTAAACCCTCACTTAGAAGAAGCTGCATTGGATTTAGGAGCTACACCTCTACAAGCTTTTATCAAGGTATTATTACCTCAATTAATGCCAGGAATTATCGCTGGTTGTTTGCTAGCTTTCGTTCTCAGTTTAGATGACTTTCTAATTGCTAGTTTTACTTCTGGCAGCGGCTCCAATACTTTACCCATAGAAATTTTTAGCCGAATCAGAACCGGTGTCAAACCTGATATTAACGCTTTGAGTGTAATTTTGATAATACTATCCGCAATTGTCGCTTTCGTTGCAGAATCAATTCGCCATCGAGCAAATTCTAAGAATGGTGGTTAGTTGTTAGTTGTTAGTGGTTAGTGGTTAGTGCTTTGC
>DESS01000189.1 GCA_002361335.1 Richelia sp. UBA3308 | reverse complement strand
AGGTTGATAATACAGCTTTGGAAAATAAAGATTTATCAGCAACGGTGATTAAGGGTGGGGATTTTAGTGATGGGAGTTTGTGTAATGTTAAATTTCAAAACACTACTTTAGCAGAATGTAAATTTACAAGAGCTTTCGGCTTAGTTATATCATTAGCATTTAGTCCAGATGATAAATTACTGGTAACTGGTGGTGGTGATGGAGAAATTTGTTTATGGGAAGTAGAATCCGGTAAAAACATTTCTAGTTTTCGAGCACATAATGATTGGATAAATTCAGTAGCATTTAGTCCTAATGGAAAAATAATTGCTAGTAGCAGTCATTCGGGTGGTATCAAATTGTGGGATTTAAAAACCCGAAATTGCTTAAGAATCTTAAGAGGACATACTGATAAAGCACGTGAAATATCTTTTAATTCAAATGGTACTATTCTTGTAAGTTGTAGTGATGACAAAACAGTAAAACTTTGGGATATTACTACAGGGGAATGTGTTAAAACCTTCCGAGGACATACTAGTAGAATCTGGACAGTAGCAATAGCACCATCAAATAAAATTGTCGCTAGTTGTAGTTTTGATTATTCTGTCAAAATTTGGGATATTTCCACTGGAAATTGCCTTAAAACTCTACAGGAACACAGCCGTGCTGTTCTTTCAATCGCCTTTAGCCAGGATAGCAAACTTTTAGCTAGTGCTAGCAAAGATAGAAAAATAAAACTTTGGGATATTAATGCAGGAAAATCTCTCAAAAATTTAATCGGACATACAAATCATATCCGTTCCCTAGCTTTTAGTAAAGATAATAAAACAATTTATAGTGCAAGCTATGACCACACAATTAAAATGTGGTCTATTAATAATGGAGAATGCTTAAAAACAATAAAAGGACATAATGGTAGAGTCCAAAGAATAGCTCTTAATTCAAAAAATACAGTACTTGCAAGTTGTAGTGATGACCAAACAATAAAACTTTGGGATACCAATACTGGAGATTGTTTACAAACTTTCCAGGGATGTACTCATTGGGTGCAATCAGTTATTATTACTCCTGATGGTAAAACTATTATTAGTGGTAATAATAATCAAACAATAAAATTTTGGAATATTAATACTGGAGATTGTTTTAAAACTTTTAGAGGACATTACAGATGGATAGCTTCAATAACCATAAGTCCTGATGGAAAACAAATTGCAAGTACTAGTGGCGATCGCACTATAAAAATCTGGGATATTAATACCGGAAATTGTCTGAAAACTTTAAATGAACACGAACTTACAGTATCAAATGTAGTTTTTAATCCTGATGGTTTAACTCTTGCTAGTGGTAGTTTGGATAAAACTATCAAATTATGGGAACTTAACACAGGCAAATGTTTAAAAACATTTCAAGGACACACTTATTGGGTAAACTCAGTTATATTTAGTCGTGATGGCAAAATCATGGTTAGTGCAAGTGACGATCGCACTATAAAAATATGGGATGTATCTACTGGAAAATGTATTAGAACTCTATTAGGACATGATTCTAATGTATTCTCAGTTGATATATCTCCTGATGGCATAACTTTAGCAAGCAGTAGTCAAGATAGCACAATCAAAATATGGAATATCCATACAGGGGAATGTTTAAAAACTTTCCAGGAAAAAGATAATCATTGTGGAATCAAATCAGTCAAATTTAACTATAGTGGTTTATTACTTGCTGCTGGTAATGTTGAACAAACAATAAAAATATGGCATATTCCTAGTGGTAAATG
The DNA here is from genome assembly GCA_002361335.1 of Richelia sp. UBA3308. GTDB lineage: Bacteria > Cyanobacteriota > Cyanobacteriia > Cyanobacteriales > Nostocaceae > Rivularia. The sequence continues at coordinate 9,096 of DESS01000189.1, read as the reverse complement.
TTTAAAAACATTAAAAGGTCATAAAAATAGAGTGACATCAGTTGCTTTTACCCCAGATGATAAATTCTTAGTTAGTGGCAGCTACGACGAAACCATTAAAATCTGGAATATCAAAACAGGTAAATGCATCAAAACCCTGAGCAATAAACCCTACGCCAACATGAATATCACCGGCGCTACAGGATTAACCCCAGAACAAAAATCTTCACTTAAAGCATTGGGTGCAGTGGAAGAATAGTTAGAGATCAGCGTTCTGCTACACCAACTTTGGTTTTAACTAAAACTTTGATTAGAATAATCGAAGTCATAAAAATTGCGATCGCGTTTAACCCAATCACCTCAAAAGGCTTTCCCCACCCTTTCGATGTCGTACTTCGATTAGTTCGTAACAACCCGCAAGTACCAATAAAGCCCAGCCAGTGGTAAAAACTACGTAGGAACTCGTCCATAGTTTTTTATTAATGGGGAAGAAAATGTCCCATATTCCACCAATTACCAAGCATGATAAACCGAATAGTACTAAAATAAAAAGAATAATAGTGCGGCGAATAATACGTCTCAAAGCGGTAAACTTGGACTTATTGCCTTCGGTGTATTTTGATAGCGAAAAAGCCATTGCGACACCGATAATAAAAAGGAAGAAGGGAAATATGAAATCAGTTACAGTCCAACCATACCATTTAGCATGAAGTAGGGGAGGATAAACATCTTTCCCAGCAATACTCGCCATATTTACAAGTATCATCAGGGCAATAGTTATACCGCGAAAAGCGTCTAATGAACTCAAGCGAGTAGTCGGTTGAGATACATTATTGTTTGTTTTTGTATTCATTAATAATCAATTATTGAGATATAAAAAATAAAACATTTTATTTTTAGAATGAAAATTAAGAATTATAAGGAGCTTTTAAGAAGACAGAAGCTTGAGGGTAGTAGGCGTGATAGACTTTCTATATATTAAAACGAAGGAAGAGCCGAAGTTGGAAGAAGTTTGGAATTGGGATGGGGATTTAGACCCCAACCCAATTCATCCACCGTAGGTTGCCGGGGAATTAAACCCATATGTTTCAGTTAAAAATCTTCAACCTTTAATACCTATAGAGTAATTTTAAAATAATCAAAATGAAAACTGCTAAATTAATCACGGATAAAGAAAATCAAACAGTGATTTTACCAAAAGAATTTCAACTTGAAGGAAATGAAGTATATATCAAAAAAATAGGTAATGCGATTGTTTTAATTTCCAAAGAAAATCCCTGGCAAGTACTGTTTGATAGTTTAGAACTATTCTCTGATGACTTTATGGAAAGTAGAGAACAGCCACAGTTAGACATTAGGGAAACTCTCGAATGAAATTTTTGCTTGATACCAACACCTGCATCTACATAATTAAGAATAAACCACCTCAAGTATTGCAGAAATTTCAAACCTTTAATGTTTCTGATATCGGAATATCATCTATTACAGTTGCAGAACTTGAATACGGTGTTTACAAAAGTCAGCGTCAACAAAAAAATAAATTAGCGCTTACTCAATTTTTAATTCTTTTAGAAATTGTACCTTTTGATGAAACATCTACTCAGTTATACGGACAAATTCGCGCAGAATTAGAAAGGAAGGGTACTGTAATTGGTGCAATGGATATGTTGATTGCATCACAAGCAATGAGTCTGGGATTAACTTTAGTGACGAATAATATTAAAGAGTTTTCACGAATACCTGGTTTAGTTTTAGAAAATTGGGTAGAGAATAATTAGTAAAATAAAAAGCTTTAAAGCGCTTTCCTCAGCGCCCCTCTGGGTTCAAAATTCTTTCTCACTTCTCCACTTCAAACCCTCCCTTCCTCCACCCAGACATATCACCTTCCAAGTGCCAAAGTTCCTCAAAACCAGCTTTCTTCAAAATCTCTTCAGCAATATTTGCTCTTACCCCCGTTTCACAATAAACAATTATTTTCTTCTTACCCAAGTTGCGAACTTCATCAATACGAAATGGTAATTCTCGATATTCTATATTAATTGCTCCGGGAACTCTGCCCTGTAAATATTCTTCAGCACTACGTACATCTAAAATCAAAGGAGCTTCCTTTATTTTGATCAATTCAACTAACTCTGTAGCCGTAATTTGCTTATTTCCAGCAATGCTACTGTTACAAGCAACAAGATTTACACAGAACAAAAATACTATAAAACCAATTACAAACCGTTTACAAATATTTTGGAGTTTTTTCATTATTTTCTAAAGATTTTCTCATAAAAAAATCAGATTAATTTAATCTATATAAAATACGATCAAATTAAGAATTAAACATAGAACCTCTTAGCTTTTGTGTTGTCTATAACTGCACTTTCATTTAGTTAATGTTATTCTTTTCAAAATTAATTTGAACTGCTCATAGTGACTGAAAATATAAAAAAAATGATATTTCGCCAACTTTTTGACTCAGAATCAAGTACCTATACTTATTTAATTGCCGATAAAAATACCAAAGAAGCAGTAATTGTAGACTCAGTGTTGGAACAATTTGAACGGGATATAAACTTATTAAATGAACTCCAACTCAATCTACGTTATTCTTTAGATACCCATATTCATGCAGACCACATTACCGCTGCGGGAAAACTCCGTCAAGCTACTGGTTGTCTAAGTATTGTACCGAAAAATTCCCAAGTAAAATGTGCTGATAGTTATATACAGCATGGACAAGTATTACAAATTGGTGCAGTAATTATAGAAGGAATTTCAACTCCCGGACATACTAACAGCCATATGGCATATTTAGTAAATAATACTCACTTATTAACTGGTGATGCTTTATTTATTCGCGGTTGTGGGAGAACTGATTTTCAAGGTGGGGATGCAGGTACTTTGTACGACTGCGTTACCAAAAGATTATTTACCCTACCCGATGAAACTTTAGTTTATCCCGGACATGACTACAAAGGACGTACAGTTTCCACCATTGCGGAAGAAAAACAATTAAATCCCCGATTCGCTGGAAAAACCCGCGATCAATTTATTAAATTGATGAACAATCTTAACCTTCCCTTCCCTAAAAAAATTAAACTAGCTGTTCCCGCTAATCGGAATTGCGGAATGTGAAGAGTCACCAGTCAATAGTCAGTAGTCAGTAGTGAGGAATTTCCCCTTGTCTCCGCCTCCCCTCCCCCATCTCCTACAAATGATGATACATTAAGAAACATTTAAATTTATTCATCCTTCAGAGAATTTACTGCTTACCTTATTAGTGGCAAAGCTAACACTTAAAAAGTGAAGGCAGGCAAGGTGGGCAATTTTTGATATCATCTATGGAAATTTTATCTAATACTGTGGCGCTGTCGCGAATGCAATTTGCGTTGACGGCGATTTTTCATATGTTATGGCCGCCTTTAACTACGGGCTTGGGTATATACTTGGTTGTTGTGGAAGGTTTGTGGTTAAAAACACGGAATAAAGATTATTATTTCCACGCTCGTTTTTGGTCGAAGCTTTACATTCTTAATTTTGGTATTGGGGTAGCTAGCGGAATTCCCATGGAGTTTCAATTCGGTACTAATTGGGCACCGCTTTCGGAAGCTATCGGTAATTTTTTTGGCAGCATCATTGGTTTTGAAGCTTCTTGGGCATTTATGTTGGAAGCTGCTTTTTTAGGAATTATGGTGTTTGGTTGGGAACGAGTTAACCCAATAATTCATTATGTCGCCACGATTTTGGTTGCTTTTGGTGCCAATCTTTCAACTTTCTGGATTCTGAGTGCTAATTCTTGGTTACAAACTCCGGCTGGTGGAAAGTTTATTAATGGTGAGTTTGTGGTTAGCGATTATTTCCAAGCAATTTTAAATCCTTTTATGGCGGTGAGTGTTTCTCATATGTTCCTTGCTACCTTGGAAACTTCCTTGTTTGTGATTGGCGGAATCAGTGCTTGGTACATTCTTAACAAACGCCATCCAGCCTTCTTCTCCATCGCCTTAAAAATTGCGATCGCAGTTGCTATTATTGTCGCACCTGGTAGCTTTAACTTTAATTCAAGGTTATGTTTTGATTGGCTCCACTTACTTAGTCTGGAAAACCACAGGAGAATTGCAAGAAACTCACTACAAAACTGCAAAAATAGCCGCCATAACAACTTTAATTGGAGCCATCTTAATTACAATTGTTACTCCTATCATTTACGAATCTGCTCGAACTCGTTTATTTTCCCAACCTTTAGTTTATATCTTCGCTTTAATCCCCTTATTAGGAATCTTTCTTATTTGGCAGCTACTCAGAAGCTTGAATAAAAAAGCAGACAGAATGCCATTTATCTGGACAATAATGCTTTTCCTACTCACATTTATCGGACTAGCTTTAATTGTCTTCCCTTACATTATCCCTAATCAGATTACCATCTATCAAGCCGCCGCCGACCCCAGTTCAATGGTAATTATGATTATTTTCATCGGTGCTTTAATCCCCATAATGTTGTTCTATAATCTTTATTCATATATAGTCTTCCGGGGTAAAGTTACCGGCGAGGGTTATCACTAAAAATATAGCTGTTTTCAGTTGATTTTAGTCAATTCTGATTTGATGCATGAATTTGATTGGTTGGATCCACAACCTTGTAGAGACGTTATATATAACGTCTCTACATCTAAAATTATAACGAGGTAGACAACGCCGAAAATTTAAATTACAAAAAAGGGAATCACCATGAAAAAAAATTGCACCACCCACTTATCTAAGTCGTAATATTCTTTCTCCAATGCCCCATTCCCCATGCCCATTGCCCGACTTATAAATCAGAAGACAGTAGATGAAAAGTATCAATAAAAACTTTAGTCAAAAATATAAACCCGATTTTTACTCAATAATTATACTTAAAATGCTGAAAAAATGTATAATAATAAACTTTTAAGTCTGATTATTTTAAAGATTTCCATATGAATTACTTAATTGCCATCCAACCACCAACCCATAAACCCATATAAAATCGAATCACTTTAATAAAACCAGCTTGGTGCAATAATTCTAAAACCCTTGTTTCAGAAATTGGATAAACACCCTTTTCCATGGTTTGCAAAATTTCTGCTTGTTTCCCTTGTGGTATTCCTGCTTCTTGCCAAAATTTCTTGATAAAATCAATCATCTGTTGAAAATCATCCGTTCCTTTTTCACCAAATACATCAACTAATATAAAAGTACTAGATGACTTCAATCTTTGGGCAATACTTTGTAAAAAAGCTAATTTACTGCCATCATCGGGAATAAAATGCATAACTAAAATACTAGTTGCCGCATCATAAATGGAATCATCAGGTAAATGGTTAGTATATCCTTGAAATAACTTAACTTGCTCGGATAAACCATGGTGCTGTATTTTATCTTTAGCAATAGTAAGCATATTTTCTGAAGGATCTACACCTAAAATTTGCCACTTAGAATTGCCCTGACCAAATTTTACTAGCTCCATTCCCGTACCAGCACCGACAATTAATAAATTGGCAACCAGCAGGTAAATTAGCTCGCAAACAAGCCAAACTCATTTGATGCATCGCTTCATAACCAGGCAATGCTAGTCGTGCCATTGTGTCATATTCATTACCTGCAATTGGTGCATTGCGATCGAAATCAATACTTTGTTCAGTCATTAATCTAATCTACTGATTATTAACTTCCAATAATTGCAATACCATTTTACGCAATTGTCAATATACAGCATATTCTCAGAAGGCGCGTGGTACCACTCTGACGGGCTAGAAGCCCGTACCACAAGAGAAAGGGGATATGGCTATGTACTTGATTTACTTGCAAAGTGCTGTCTTCTTAAACTCATGGGAGACGTTGCGCCGGGTGCACGCCGTCTCTACCTTAAAAACTACAACTCCTAACTCCTAACTCCTAACTGCTCAGTGGTAACACCTTCTCGTAATTGATCGATCCAATCATTAATACCGTCAGTATTGAGACGATAACTTAAAGGATGAGCAATTAACATTGCCGTGCTTTCATACAAAGTGGCGATTTCAACCAAACCATTTTCCTTTAAAGTCTTTCCTGTGGAAACTAAATCAACAATAGCTTCCGACATTCCGGTAATTGGTCCCAACTCTACAGAACCATAAAGCGGTATGATTTCTACAGGAAAATCTAAACTTTGAAAATAATCGCGAGCGCAATTTACATATTTGGATGCAACTCGAGAATTTACAGGTAAATCTAAAGGTGATTTATAAGGGCAGGAAGCTTTTACCGCCACTGACATCCGACAATAACCAAACCCCAAATCAACTAAACGGGCTACTAAGGGTTTCTTCTCTCGTAGCACATCTTCACCAACAATACCTAATTGTGCCTGTCCATATTCTACATAAACGGGTACATCTTGTGCTCTTACCTTAAGTCCCCTAGCTTTGCCGCTAGCATCTAGTATTTGCAGTTGACGATTTCCTTCTTCTAAAAAAGCACTAAAATCCAAACCCACAGATTTTAGTAAACGAATACTGTGTTTGAGAAGTTCACCTTTCGGTAGTGCAACAGTTAACATAATCAGTTGGAATGTAGTTAGTTGAAACGTAGTTAGTGGTTAGTTGTTTTAATTTCTAAGTCAAGTTTTCTATCTCTTTGTCTTTTTGTCCCTTTTTCCTCCTCTTCCCTCTTTCTTTAACCTACCATTTATCTAGTATCGAAATAATCTAAAATCCAAAATCGTTCATGTTGCGAATTTTGATAGTTGACGACGAAACTGAACTTACCAACCCCTTAAGTCGGTTATTAACTCGTGAAGGTTATAGTGTGGATGCTGCTTTTGATGGCACAACAGGTAATGAACTAGTACAAACAGGTAATTATGATTTACTGATTTTAGATTGGATGCTGCCGGGAAAAACGGGTTTAGAAATTTGTCAACAATTACGACAGCAAGGTGTAACTACACCCGTATTGTTCCTTACTGCAAAAGATACTTTAGATGATCGAGTAGAAGGTTTAGATGCTGGTGCTGATGATTACTTGGTAAAACCTTTTGAACTGCGGGAATTACTAGCAAGAGTTAGGGCTTTATTACGACGTGCCGGTGTGGAAGAGTATAGCAATAAAAGTAACAGAATTATTGTAGAAAATTTAGAATTAGATTCTCAAAATCAAATAGCTTATCGTCAAGGAAGGGTGATTGAATTATCAGAAAAAGAAAGTCAATTACTAAAATATTTTATGGAAAATACTGGTAAATTATTAACTCATGGGCAAATTATGCAACATTTATGGAAAGAAGAGGAACAACCTAGCAGTAATGTGATTGCTGCATTGATTCGTCTTTTGCGAAGAAAGATTGAAATCAAAGGTGAAACCCAATTAGTTCATAGCGTTTATGGTAAAGGTTATCGGTTTGGTATTAGTCATATGTAATGTTTTTTAGCTTCTTTAACTGATTTGTATATTCATCTTTTAATATATCTAGAATTCTCTGTATTTTTACTCAATTAAGCTTTTACTATTTTATGAAAATAGTGGTATCAACAGTATTTTTACTTGTATTAGGCTAGATTTGATTTGATTTGATTTGATTTTATATTTGTTTAACTATAATTGATGAAGTTTTGGTAAATTTACAGAAAACAGAAAACTTTAATTGAACCTCTACATCCCTTTGCGTGAACCTCAGCGCCCCTTTGCGTTTAAAATCAATTTAACTTTTAACCCAGAGTCACACAAAATTAAACATAGAGAAAACAGAATAAATAGACTATAAAACCCGATTAATTTCCCTCAGCATATCCTGTCTAATTTCTTGCGCCTTTTGATAAAAATCTCCTCTATTTTTACAATCATTAACCTCAATTAAAGGCTGAATAAAATAACGTAACTGACTTTTCGCAGCCCAAACTCCCATGCTCGGAAAAAGAGCAAACCAAGGAATTAAAGGTGAAGCTGGTAAAAAAGGTAAACCAAATAATTTTCTTAACCAATTAATATTTAAAGTGTAAGGATGTAGTTTTTCACTACCAATACAAATAACAGGTAAAATTGGAACTTGATATTTTTGACTCAACTGCACAAAGCTGATATCAAACTTTTGTAATTGATAGCGTTTGAACCAACCTTTACTAGGTCCTCTTAAACCTTCTGGCGCATATAATAAAATATTTTCTTGTTTAATTGCAGCTTCAAAATCATCATATTTTGCTTTGATACCACCATTAACTTTTGACCATCCCGGTGGCAGCCACCAACTCATCCAAGGATGTTCAAATAAGTCAACTCCAGCTAAAGGATGTACTACCCATTGTTGTTGTTTACTTAATAAATATCCCAAAGTCAAAATATCCCAAGGAAAACACATTCCGGCATGATTCATAGCCACAATCACTGGTCTATTTTGTGGTAAATTTTCAATTTTTATCAAGTTCCCATCAAAATAATTTTTAATAATAGGTTGTAAAATTTCATCTCTAAAAGCTTTTTGATAACTAGGATTAAATTCAATAACTTCTCCACGAGGAAAACGACAACCCAAACGCAACCAGCGAATCAACAATGCTAAATAAAATCCACCAGGAATTAAAAATAAAATATATTCCAACCAGTTCCAACCATCCGGATAATTATGATAATGTTGCCAGTGACGGTTAAATAAAATTAGCCAACCTGGGGGATACCACAAACAAAACCAATCAAACCAGCTAAACTTAAATCCTTCAACAGATTTTTTTTCGATTTGAGGGTTAAAAAGGTTTTTTAAATGTTGCACAATCACAGCTATTGAGTATATTTCTACAACTAACTAATGGAATATTAACTGTATTGTGTTTTAATTAACCTCATGCTCAGGAAGGAAATTTAATTATTAACAACCTTCCCCTTGCCCCGTTATAAAGGGGGGTTAAAGTTTGAAAAGTATGCGGCGCTTTATTACCGCTACTACAAAGGCAAAGTCCACCTAATGGTGGACTAGTAAATCTGAAACCCAGGTCGCCGGGTTTTGTTTGTTTAGCTGCGGTTTCAACCGCCAGTTGTAGTATTTAATTAGACCGGAGGCGGAGTGTCTCCGGCTCCGCTTTTAAAACACCTTGTAAGAAGAGGGGTGTCTGATAGGAGGGAGTTATCTCCTAGTAGGCT
>DESS01000145.1:31974-44592 GCA_002361335.1 Richelia sp. UBA3308 | reverse complement strand
ATAATTTAGGCCTTGCTTACCGCAACAGAATTAAAGGTGATAAAGCCGATAATATTGAACAAGCAATCATTGCCTACCAACAAGCTTTGGAAGTTAGAACCCGCCAAGCTTTCCCCTATAAATGGGCAATGACGCAAAATAATTTAGGCCTTGCTTACCGCGACAAAATTAAAGGTGATAAAGCCGATAATATTGAACAAGCAATCATTGCCTACCAACAAGCTTTGCAAGTTACAACCCGTGAAGCTTTCCCCTATGATTGGGCTTTGACGCAAATGAATTTAGGCAATGCTTACCGCGACAGAATTAAAGGTGATAAAGCCGATAATATTGAACAAGCTATCAATGCCTACCAACAAGCTTTGGAAGTTAGAACCCGCGAAGCTTTCCCCTATGATTATGCAATAACTTTAAAAAACTTAGGCATAGTTTACCAAAATGATGGTAGATTTTCTCTTGCTTACGATACCTATGAATCAGCCATCACCACAGTAGAATTATTGCGTGGTGAGATTATTTCCGGTGAAGAAAGCAAACGCAAGCAAGCGGAAAAATGGAATGAACTTTATCGTCGCATGGTGGAAGTTTGTTTGCAATTAGGAAAGGATTGCGAAGCTGTAGAATATATTGAACGCAGTAAAACTCGTAATTTGGTAGAGTTGCTATTTAACAATGAACTTTCTCCCAAAGGTGAGACATCCCCGGAAGACAATCGGAGATTGCAACAGTTAAGGGATGAAATCGCAGTAGAAAAGCAACGCTTACAAGAAGCTGAAATAAATAATGATGAAAACCATAATAATTTAGATGCCATTGGCAATAAGTTAAATCAACTGCGTCAACAACGGGAAGAATTAATATCGAAAATTATTGGTTATAAAGCGATTCGTTTTCCAGAAATTCAACAATTATTAAATCAAAAGTCAGATGAAAACACAGCAATTGTCCAATGGTATCTTTTTAAAGATTGTTTTCGTGCTTTCGTTATTACCCGCAATCGTGACAAGCCACAAATTTGGTGTTCGAGTGCAGAAGATTTAGAAAAACTGGAAGACTATTGTAATTCAGAATATTTACAATCTTACCAAGAAGATAAAAAGCGCTGGGAATTCGAGTTAAATGATAAATTACAGCAGCTACCAGAAATTTTACATCTAGATGAAGTTATATCCTTAGTTCCACAAAACTGTAAAAAATTAATTTTAGTACCCCATCTCTATTTACACCTTTTACCAATCCACGGATTAAAGTTATCCAATGGGGAATATTTAATTGATAAATTTACCGATGGTGTCACAGCCGTACCTAGCTGTCAATTGCTAAAAATTCTCCAAAAACAATCATCAAAATGTAGAGACGTTATACATAACGTCTCCTCAAATAACGTCTCTACATTTTTTGCGATTCAAAATCCCACAGAAAATTTAAAATTTTCCGACATAGAAGTAGAAACCATAGCCACAAAATTTAAACCCAATTACATACTCAAACACGACAAAGCCACACTAACCGCTTTCCAACAACAATCAAATAGCGATAACTTTAAAAATGCCCACTGGCTGCACTTTTCCTCTCACGGATACTTTGACTTAAATAACCCTTATAAATCCGCATTACAATTACATGGTGCTGCAAAAATTCCCATCACCAATGCTACAGAATCATCTAGAACTTTAAGAATATCAGAAGACGAGGAAATCGAATTAGAAAAATGCCTCACCTTAGAAAATATCTTTGAATTAACTTTATCAAACTGTCGTCTCGTGACACTTTCCGCTTGCGAAAGTGGTTACACAGATTTTAAGAATACCAGCGATGAATATATTGGTTTACCAAGTGGCTTTATTCATGCAGGAGCAGCGAGTATAATTAGTACTTTATGGGCTGTAGACGATTTTTCCACAGCCATTTTAATGATTAAATTCTACGAAAATATCCAAAATTCAACTTCTAATAATATCGCACTTGCTCTTAACCAAGCCCAGAAATGGTTTCGTCAAATAACCCCACCACAATTAAGACAATGGATTGATCAAAATCAAAATATCACAGCAGAAAACAAAGATAAAATTAAAAGGAGATTAGAAAACTATAATAACCCCCAAGAAAAACTTTTTGAAAAACCATATTATTGGGCTGGATTTTATGCAGTTGGAGATTAGTCGTATATTGCGTTAAATATGATGGGTTTGTAGTTGGGCTTTAGCCCCTCTTAGTTCCAAAATATAATGCGCTAAAGCGCTACTACGAACCTTTTTTTATTAGCAACTGCACAGATTTGCAACCCCAAGCGGGTGCAGAATGTGGATTATAAATAAAGTTAACAATTTAGGAGATAACCAATGGAACCCAACGAATTAATTAATAAATTTATCAAAGTGATTCAAGAGCAAAATTATCTGTTTACTTCCGAAATTATTCAAAAAGACATACCATCATTACAAAAAAATCTCAAAGCCTTAGAAAATGAAAATCTTGATTCAGAATCCTTAGCTGAAGCTATCAGCCAATGGTATGGGAATCACCCATCAGTAAGAGATGCAGTTTTAAGAAACGAAAGAGAAATTTCTAAAGTTAAAAAATCTAATCCAGCATTTGGTGAAACTACCGTCGAAAACCAATATCGAATCATCCAAGACGAATTAAAAAAAACAACAGAAAAACGACAAAAGTAACCAATAACAATAGATTTTTTGGGAATCTTGATGTAGGCTGTGTGAAAGTATACCACTACCCAGCCTCAAATCTTATTTTTCTAATAACACTAAATTAACCATGAAAATCTATGCGCCGAATATCCATTTATACGCATTCCAACTTTATAAAGGTTCCAATTTTCATATAGAGTCTCTAACAAAAGACAAAATTAAACTGTGGCATAAAGCCAATGATATTATTAACACCACTTCACAAAAACCTTTAAATCTGACTCAAAATATAGTAAATATTCAAGATGAACCAAAAGGTTCCCGTGTTGATTTAATCAAACCAGATAATGTCGAAGATGAAGATTATTCGATAAACTTTCAAGGTAATTTTAAAGATAATAATCAAAATCACAATCAAGAACTTTTAATTAAAGGCTTTGTTTCTCCAATCAGAATTCAAGACAGCTACGGCTTCTGGTTAAATTTACGTCGTCCAGAAAAAGAATTCGATAACGATAAAGAAACTCTAACAAAATACGTTGATATTTCTCTACTTACTCAATTAAATTATCAAAATTGCTTAACTCTTATTCCTGATGAAAACGATCAAACCAATAAATTATTTTTAGGACAAACCTTATTAATTACTGCTTGGTTAACCCAAGAACATAAACTTAATCAAACAAAACCCTACGATATAGCTCAAGAATGCTTAACAGCCATTTTCCCAAACACTCATAACAAACCTGAATTCAATCGTCAAGGAATTTTATTTGGTAGTCCAATTTTTGAATATGGTTTATTTAGTCAACCAGAAAATTACCAACACGTAATCATCTGGTTATTCCGCGATAACCAAGCCGATGAAAACTTTAATAAATGCTATCAACAATTATTTGATTTATTCTTCTTCCGCAGCAAAATTGTTAAAGCCTTTCAAGATAGCCGCACAATTTATCATGACATCACTGCTGCTTACAATAAAATTGAAAAAACCATCGAACAAATTAAATCAAATACTGAATCCGATGATTTAACAACCGAAATACTAAATAAATTAACCGATAAATTAAAAGACTTGTCAGAAAAATCACTAGAATATACTGGTTTATTAAGAAATTTAAAGGATTATCAAAATACTATTGACATAAACCGCAATAATTACCAAGAAAAACTCAGACAAATCAGCGCTACCACCCAAGAAGATAATTTAAGCATTCTGGAAATATTCTATAAACAAGATAGTGAAAGATTTTATAAACAAATCAACGCCGATATTGGATACTTCCAGCAAGGTTTAACCTTATTAGAACAAGCAATAGCCTCAATTCGCGGTATTGTAGAAATAGAACAAACAAAACGCGAAGAACGCAGCCTTGAGGCTGAACGCAAATTAGAACGCACTGTACAAATACTCGGTATTGGGCTTGGTGGTGGTGCCATCGTTTCAGGAGTCGTCACTCAACACATTGATAAACCCTTTGCACCAATTAACTTCAAATATCCAGTTCATCCTTTGGTATCTTCTTTATTTTGGAGCATTGCAGCAACCTTCTTATTTATCGGTGTAGGTTGGTTGATAGCTAAATCGAAAAATTGATACAGCATATTTCATAGAGCCGCCGGTACATTCTTACAGACAGGGATGCCCGTTCAATTTTAGCTAAATAATACAAACATCAGTAACCTGCTAGATATGACTAAAGTAATTACTAGCAGTCATTTAAACTCGTTAAAATAATGTTGTAATTAATCTATCTATATCCTAAAAATGACTTCTCAACCATCAAATAAATTATCTCCTATACAAAGATTTGCACTAGGTGTATTAGGTGGACTTTTTTTCACAGGAATATTGTGGCTTTATTCAATTTATTTTCATGCACCAATTTCTCTAGCTCAAGGGATTTTCGGCTGTTCATTAATAGCAATATGTTGCGGAATCTTAGCTGTGGTTGGCAAAATAGATAATTTTTTCGATAATTTCCCGAGTATATAAATCTAATATCTGAATCTACCTATTTCCCAAAGGTTCATATTTTTAACTTTACCGGAAATATAGCGGTTTTCACCCTTAGTGCAATAAACCAAACTACCCCCTTCCCCTATACAAAGCATAGTCGAGGGGTGCAGTCGCCGGGGGTAGTTACCTGTTGTATTCTATTCAACTGAAAATGGCTATATATAAAGCCCCGCAACTGCCCTGGCTACACTTCACCATGCACCATCAACCATCGGCAACTGGTAAAAACAGATCATAACAATCCCTTAATAAAATATTAATTTTTGTAAATACTCTTGTTAATAAAAATCTTTATCAATAGACTGAGAATTAAGTCAAAAGTTGATTGACATCTTGGAGTGTTAACGGAAGTCCGTTAATAAAATACTTTTAGAAAGCTATGGCGCTTTGAAAACCGAAAGTGCCTAGTACCGCTGGGCGTTCGTCAAAACAGACTGCGCCTCCGGCCAGGAAACGCTTCAAGGTAATAAATATTATTGTATCAAGGTTTTAAGCTTTTGATATGGGTGCGGGATTTACACCGTACCGTACTAGTTGAGTAAAAATAGCAATTAGGAGCAAGCATCAGGTAATGCAAAGTTACGATAATCCCAATGTCAAATATGATTGGTGGGCTGGTAATGCACGCTTCGCCAAATTATCCGGCTTGTTTATCGGCGCTCATGTAGCGCAAGCCGCTTTAATTACTCTGTGGGCGGGTTCATTCACTCTGTTTGAAATATCTCGATATAACCCTGAAATACCAATGGGCGAGCAGGGACTGATTTTGCTACCTCATTTAGCCACTTTAGGTATTGGTGTGGGAGATGGCGGTATTGTAGTTGATACATATCCTTATTTCGCGATCGGAGTTATACATTTAATTTCTTCTGCTGTCTTGGGTGCGGGTGCCCTATTCCATACCTTCAAAGGCCCGAGAAACTTGAAAGATGCCACAGGGCTGGCTCGTATGTTTCACTTTGAATGGGATGATCCAAAACAATTAGGAATTATTTTAGGACATCATCTCTTATTCTTAGGAGCTGGAGCTTTATTACTAGCTGCCAAGGCGATGTTTTTTGGTGGACTTTATGATGCTGCATCTGAGACTGTGCGTACAGTAAGCAATCCGACTCTTAATCCTTTAGTTATCTATGGTTATCAGACTCATTTTGCTAGTGTTGATAATCTTGAAGATTTAGTCGGTGGGCATATCTATGTCGGCTTTCTATTGATTGGAGGTGGAGTGTGGCATATTATCCGAGAGCCATTACCTTGGGCAAAGAGAGTTTTAATCTTCTCTGGTGAAGCGATTCTTTCTTATTCTTTGGGAGGAATTGCCTTAGCTGGATTTGTTGCATCCTACTTCTGTGCGGTTAATACCCTGGCTTATCCAGTAGAATTTTATGGTCCTGTTTTGGAAGTTAAGTTTGGCATTTGCCCTTATTTTGCAGACACCATCGATTTACCCAACGGTGCTCATACAGCTAGAGCATGGTTAGCCAATACTCATTTCTTCCTGGCTTTCTTCTTTTTGCAAGGACATCTTTGGCACGCGCTACGAGCTATTGGTGTTGACTTCAAAGATCTCGGTAAAGCATTGGATTCTGTAGCTACTGCAGGTAGTCAATCTTAATTATTCTAGAGGCGTTGTACGGTACAACGTCTCTAAATTGCAATTTTGGAAAAGAAATTTGGTGAAGTAAAAAAAGGGTAATAATTGTGGCTGTTTCAACCGATAAAACTTTTGCATCAGGTACAAATTCACCTTGGTTAATTGGCAATGCTCGTTTAACCGATTTATCAGGGCAATTATTAGGCGCTCATATTGCTCATGCCGGTTTGATTATGTTTTGGGCGGGAAGTATCACCATAATTGAGACATTGCGCTTTGTTCCCGGTGTACCAATGTCCGAACAGGCAGTAACTCTGTTACCACATTTGGCAACATTAGGATGGGGTGTAGGAACTAATGGTCAAATTGTAGATACTTATCCTTATTTTGTAATTGGTATGCTGCATTTAATTGCTTCGGCAGTTTTAGGTGCGGGTGGACTTTTTCATGTGTTTAGAAGTCCGGCGGTTTTGAAAAATTCCGGCGGAATCGCGGCGAAATTTCACTATGAATGGAATGAACCAAAAAAATTAGGTTTTATTTTGGGTAATCATTTGATTATTCTGGGTTTGGGAGCATTTCTTTTAGTATTAAAAGCGATGTTTTTTGGTGGTATTTATGATGCTAATGTCGGTGAAGTAAGGTTGATCGATAATCCAACTCTAGAGCCAAGTATTATATTTGGTTATTTAGTAGGTTTAAAACATGGCAGTTGGAATCTTTTAGGAATTGCAAGTGTTGACAATTTAGAAGATGTCATCGGCGGTCATATTTGGGTGGGATTGATATTAATTTTAGGTGGAATTTGGCATATTTTAGTATCACCTTTTACTTGGATAAGAAAAATTTTTCCCATTGAAAATGGCGAGGAAATTCTTTCTTATAGCTTGCTTGGTTTAGCTTTAATGGCTTTTATTTCTATTCCGTTTGTAAGTTATAACCAAATAGTTTATCCCAGCGAATTTTACGGTTACGATCGCTTAGCAAACGCCAATATACAATTGCTTCTGGGGATTTTAGCTTTTTGCGGTTATGTTTGGCATTCTTGGCGATCCCGTCAAATGAACCTTTAATTATCCATAGTTTTTCTGATTTTGAGAGCCTATTAAGTTTAATGCCTGTAGTTGACAAATTATATCTGCGGGCATTTTTTGGGGAAATTATTTAAAGGATGAATCATGGTATCAACAATTTTTTGTGCTTTCTGTGCATGGACAATAGTTATTTTTTCGATTATCAGTTTTTACTTGATGCTGACTAAAGGAACACAGCATCTAAAAAGGCTGCATGAAATTCCTTGTTCTGGTTGTGATTTTTTTACCAATGACTATCGCCTCAAATGCACGATTCATCCTTGTAAAGCTTGCTCGGAAGAAGCTATTGGTTGTATTGATTTTGAAGCAAAAACTGCTAATTGTAATGCTTCTCAAAAAGGTCGCCGCAAATTGTGTTAAACATTTGTATGGCTTAAACTTCTGTCCTCGCTAATGTTTGAGCCACTACCCACCCTAATAATCAAGCTTTCTGCTTGCTGTAAAATATGACTAGCGGCAACAGATACAGAATATTTCATAGAGCCGCCGGTACAGTTGACGGAGCCCGAATGCCCGTACCACAAGAGTTTTAAAATATAGTACTCTACTCAAATTTCTGCAAAGTGGTGTTTTTTTTACAAAACTTCACAAATTAATTGATTATTATTTTCCAAATCTTGATATGCTGAAAAAAAAGTTATTGAGAGTGATATGCATTAACTAAGAATGTTTGATGATTGCTTTTGCTTTTACAAGCAAGAACTATGGGCTTGGGGTGATAGATGCATAAAGGTATTTCCCACCGTGAGTTCGTGTTTTGCTTGATGCCCTAGGACTTATTATTTCAAGGGCAAATGCATTTAACAGTAAAGAGTTGCAGGAATTTGATTCTTGTAAAGTAAATATATTGTCAATAGCGAGTAGTTTGAAAATGTCGAAAAAAATTGGTCTTTTTTACGGTACTACAACTGGTAAAACCGAATCTGCTGCAGAAATAATTCGGGATGCTTTGGGTGATAGTGTGACTATGCATGACATCGCTGATACAGAGACTGGTGATTTTGATGATTACGAATGTCTAATTATCGGTTGTCCGACTTGGAATATCGGTGAACTTCAGAGCGATTGGGAAGGTTTTTTTGAAGATCTCGATGAAATTGATTTTAGTGGTAAAACGGTTGCTTATTTTGGTACTGGTGACCAAATTGGTTACGGAGATAACTTCCAAGATGCCATGGGGATGTTAGAAGAAAAGATTTCAGAAAGAGGCGGAAAAACAGTTGGTTATACATCAACGGATGGATATGATTTTGCTGAATCTAAAGCTTTAAGAGATGGAAAGTTTTGCGGGCTTGCCCTTGATGAGGATAATCAATCAGAGTTGAGTGACGAACGAATCAAAGCTTGGATTGCTCAAGTTAAGCCAGATTTCGGATTGTAAATTGATTGTTTTAAATAATGTTTCTCTCTTGTGACTAACAAGGGTAAAACATAAATCTATAGCGGTGGAACTTTACAAAAATTGTTGGTGGAGTTAGCACCTGCCCTACGCATGTACCAAAAGATGGGTATTGCATAAAGGGTCAAAACCGCTATAGTCACCAAAGGAATTTTAGGTTTTATCCCATCGTAAACGAGTGCAAACCCAGCATATTATTCACGGGGATAATCAATCTAAAACGGGCGTTACGTAAAACCCAAAATGCTGTTAGTGAAAATCTAAAATCTAAAATCTAAAATCTTAAATCTTAAATTCAAAATTCAATGACTGCAACAATTCTATCCAATCCAAGATATAGCTTTACTGACGTTGATTGGTATCGTGGCAATGCTCGTTTGCTCAACTTATCCGGAAAATTACTTGGCGCTCATGTGGCTCATGCCGGTTTGATAGTTTTCTGGGCCGGTGCAATGACATTGTTTGAACTAAGCCACTTTAACCCAGCTTTGCCGATGTACGAACAAGGGTTAATTTTACTACCGCACTTAGCAAGTCTCGGTTTAGGTGTTGGTGCTGGTGGTTCAGTAATTGACATTCAGCCTTACTACACAATTGGCGTAATACATTTAATTTCCTCAGCAGTTTTAGGGGCAGGAGGTATATTTCATTCATTAAAAGGACCGAGTGTATTGCCAGAAAGCTCTACTTTTTCAGGCTTTTTTGGTTACGACTGGAAAGACAAAGATAAGATGACCACTATTTTAGGGATTCATCTTATCCTTTTAGGTGTAGGAGCTTTAATGTTAGTGGCAAAAGCGATTTTTGCTGGTGGATTATTCGATGCCAATATTGGAATGGGTGGCGATGTGCGAGTAATTACCAATCCCACACTTAACCCACTGAGAATTTTTAGCTACTTATTTCCTGTTCATGGTGCCATAGGTATGGCAGCCGTCGATAACTTAGAAGATGTTGTTGGCGGTCATATCTGGGTTGGGTTAATTTGTATTGGTGGTGGTATTTGGCACATCATAACTAAGCCATTTGCTTGGACAGAAAAAGTTTTAGTTTGGTCTGGAGAGGCTTATTTATCCTACAGTTTAGGAGCAATAGCATACATGGGATTTCTAGCTGCAACTTTTGCCTTTTTCAATGACACTGTCTATCCGGAAGTATTTTACGGTCCTGCAAAGATGATAGAATCCTCTCCAGATTTAGTATCTTCTCGGGGATGGTTAGTGAGTTTTCATATTGTTCTAGCGACTTTATTTCTGTGCGGACATATATGGCACGCCGCTCGGGCTCGTTTAACAGAAGCAGGGTTTGACTTTAAAAACGACGATATGGTTAACCCTACAAGTATTTAACTTTTATCTACAGGCGACAGAAAGCTGTCGCCTTAATTTAAATAAATTTCTATAACTTCCACCAAGGACGATGTTTAATATTAGTTACCATTATTTTAGGTTCAAAATCAAAACAATTAATTGCTGATTCAGTACAAGCTTTTACTGGATGTACGGTACATTTGAGGCGATAGTCATTAGTAAAAAAATCACATTTTGAGCAAGGAATTTCATGGAGTCTTTTTAGATGAGTAGTTCCATGTTTCAAGGCTTGTAGGGCACTCCAGATAAATATCGATAGCATCGAAACCCATAAGCAAACAAAACATACAGTTAGCATAAATTATCCCCTCACAGGATTTTGGATTTTATATTTTATATTTTGAATTTTATATTTTGATTATGAAAGTCACTCTTATAAATATCCTCTAAATATCTGTCGCCATAATCTTTCTACTAAGGATTATCCTTGAAATCCATCGCAAAAATTCTCCCCAGGCATGGAGTTTGTAATTTCGTGTATATAGAATCGAAAAGTGTCAGTTGAGTGTAATATCTTTTTCGTTTACACTTTTAATTATTAAAAATATATGACTCAAAAAAACTTTGCGCCCCTCCTGCTGCGCCGGAAACTGCCCCCATTGCAACTAATGCCAACGGATTTGATCTAATATTTTGTTCGGGATCGCTAATAAAACTTGCAGGCAGAAAAATGTCAGATCCTGTTAGTTCATGGTTTTATGAATTTTCTGACTAAAATATTCTTAGCCATGTCTTTACCTAAACCTATACGTTGATTTTGCAAAAGAACGATCACAGAGCCAGTGGTAGTGCGGCTGATTACCTGGATTTGCTTTCCAGGAAGGAACCCCATATTTCGTAAATCTTCAACGCAGTCTATATCCATGAGTTTTACAATTAAGACAATATCTCCCGCCCTAACCTGAGACAGAGGGATAATGTCATCAGATTCTAAAAAATTTGAAACGCTAGAGTTCTGATTTAACTCATCGCCGGAGTCTCCGCAAAAGAATTTAAATCCTTGCCATGGCTGAGATGGTGATTTTTCCGGGTTTTGATCTAAATCATCATCACCTCTCATTTCATACCCCCTTATTTATAAAATGTATCAACAAGTACTAAATTTAGCATCGGTGTTATAATGAATTTCCTTTTACTAACTTATCACTAATTATTCTCAATTTGTGCCAATTAAACTACCGGGAGCAAATATTGCTCTAAAAAAAATATAAATTATTCACCCTGAATACGGAGATAAACATCCAAAATGACATATATAACACCAACAGAAGTCAAAACTCTTGGAGAGTACGCCCATCAAACAATAAAAAAATATGCCGATCAAATTTGGACGTGGGAAAATGCTCTAAAAGATGCTCAGGGTTCGGAAGCACTACATCAAATGCGAATAGAAATGCGTCACTTGAGTTTTGCAATCAGTGGGTTTTCTACATCTTTAATTTTACCAGAGTCAGTAAATAAGAAAAATATTGCTAAAATATGCCGTAAATTAGCTAAATTAAGAAATTTAGATTTATTAAGAGTCTCTTTTGATTCTCTTAAACGACATCATTTACCTACTGATGAACAAGAATTTTTACGAACAGCCTTGGATACTTTAGATAAACAGCGTCAAGATGCACTCTTGGGAGTACGAAAAACTTTAAATAATCAACGTTACAAGTTATTGAAACAGGAATTGCAGCAGTGGTTGAAACAACCAATTTATCAACCTCTTGCATCAAAACCAATTTTAGAGGTAATACCGGATTCGCTTTTGTGTTGCTTAAGTAATTTTCTGCTACATCCAGCTTGGTTAGTTGGAAACCAATTGGAAGTAGGAGAGATTGTTTTTCCGCAGATAACTGAATCGGAAAAAATAGAACAACAATTAACACAAAAAGCGATAAATTCCTTACATAATTTGCGAAAACAAGCAAAAATACTGTGCTATCAAGTACAGTCATTTGGTGATTTATACGGCTTTCGCTATGGGAAAATTGTTGCTGAAATCAAAAATATTCAAACAACTTTAGGTTTGATACAAGATAATGTGCTTTTAAATCGGTGGATTAAAGATGTTTTTAAGCTAAATATTCGCCATTCTCTTCCTATCATTGCCATTTTGTTAGCAGATAATAGTTACAATTCATGGCGAAATTGGCAGTTATTGCAGCAAAAGTATGCAAAAACTGAAACTAAAATATTATTTTACTCTACAATAGTAAACTCATGGGAAAGCTTGAATTATAAATATCGAACAGGGTATTAATAAAAATTAATGGCGGAAAATATAAAGGGACTTATATTTATAGCGGAGCGGGTTGCCATTAAAAATTATCAGAGGGAAAACATTTTTAATGGCTGCCCCTGAGGGCACCATTTTTTGATATTATGTCCGGTTAAAATAGCATTTTGTGGGGATCAATGAGTAACAAGTAACGAGTAATGAGTAACAAGTAACGAGTAACGAGTAACGAGTAATCAGTAATGAGTCTTCATGGTTATGTT
>DESS01000145.1:0-31915 GCA_002361335.1 Richelia sp. UBA3308 | reverse complement strand
AAGTAATTAGCCAGACTTGATATGACTACGAAAATATCGTAATGAATCAGAAAATTCAATTAAATTGAGAATCAATAATTTGTTGAAATATTTCGATCTTACACTCAGCTATGTCGAAACATCGCTTGTGGATAACTCAGGTTGTGTTGAATCGCCAGAGCTAGATTTTAGGGGTTCCTTGTAGGAGGGCGTATGTTCGGAGACTGGCCAACTAGTACTATTTATAGCAGGTGAGAGATTTCGGTTTCCCGTTTCATTCACCGATGTAGACTTAGAAGGATATCCCTGATGGTTTTGTTCTTGTTTTTCTTGATTGGCGCTTTCCTTGGCTAGCTCAATGATGGCTTGCACGTCTTCTTGGATAAACTTTTCAACCCGGAAAGCGAAGATAGAATAGGCTTCGCTATGGTTGGAATATTTGTCATAAGAGCCAGTTAATTGAAAGAATTTCCACGCTTCGCTTTTTAAGGATTCGGCTGTTTTCCGGTATAGAGTCTGTTTTTCGCTAAAACCGAAATACTGCTCGACAGAGGCGCTGATGGCGACCATTTGGCTGAGTCCAAAAGTCACCCAGCCTATATATTGTCCGAACATATTGTCATTGAAGTTCAGACTTACGAAGGCTGGAACCAGTACACCTCCAATAATAGTCATCAGCCGGAGACGACTTGACCATTTTTTCGTCGATTGAGATCGCCCATCAAGCCATAATAGCTGATCGAGCCACCGCGATTTCATAAACTGTTTTTGTAAATCTGAAAGTTCTAGCGTATCAATTAGGTTTGTGAATTCTTTTTTTAAATATTCTGATGCCATGAGAAAGCCTCGTTTTACTGTGTTCAATTGCTCCTAGAGGCGCTCTAAAATTTTTATATAGCGAATGGAGCTACAAATACACTAATAGTAACTCAGTTGAATATATGGCAGTACGGTTAACTTATAAAAATTGCAAATAGTCTAGTAGTCCACCAAGTCAACTTTGTCTGGTAATATTTTTACTACTCACTACTCACTTACCTCACCCAGCAATATTGGTTTGGTGGAGTACTAGGATTTATGTTTACTGAACCGTATTGGAATATATGGCTGAATTAGAGCGCATTGGAAAGACGGAAGAAAACTCTAAACTAAATCGGTGAGAAAACTGATGCTCGGAGCAAAGAAATATTCTCCACCTTTCATGGTAACCGATATGTCAAAACCATATTCTATGGTATCGGCTTCACCCCATTTTTTCGGCCATTTATGTTGTACTGGTGAATCCTGGTTGCAACCGGGTTGCCCGATTAGCGGATCGCAACCTACACCGACTTCCACAAAGCGATCAGGATTAGCCCATCTTTGTTGTATAAAATTAAACTGATTGTCAATATTAGCTTGAAAACAGAGGAACAGCAATCCCGATCCCGTACATTTAGTCTTTTCGATGTCTTTTTCACCATAACTAATACCTCGACGAGCAATACGATGGTTTTTCTCGATCGCAAAATCTACATCGTCATTTTGAGAAGACTCTACTCTAGCTGTATCTCCTCTAGGATTAGTTTTCCGAGTATGAGCCTGAAATGGACATTTCATGGCTTTAATATCAGCATCATAATTAAAGTTATTAGTTGGGGCAGCAGCATGGGTAGGAATATCAGATTTGGTGACTGGAGTTCCGTCTGGGAAACGTCCCATTACTAAAGCACCAGCATATAAAAGATCGTCCTTATTATCCGGATTCTTACCCAACTTTTTGGTAAGCTCTTCTACATATTCATTCCATAGTGGAACATTTTGCTCGTATTTACGATATACCAAAAAGCTGCCATAACTATCTTCTGTTTTGCCATTGTAATCTTTAACTAGAAGAATATCTAAGGAAGCTCTAGGATCCCATTGACTAAAATTACAATCGTTGGTTCGAGCTTTAACAATGTCTCGTTTGAGAAATAAGGGTTGACTTACCCCATCCACAAAGCCAAAATGTTCTATAGCTTGATTATCTTCATTTCTAAGAACGAAGCCATCTTCTCGGTGAACAATTTCAGCAACTTCACGCAGCTCTGGAGTAATTCGGTTGACACCTTGCAATAATGTGTTTATATCGTTATCGGCGATTAAAATTAAGGCATGAATATCATTTTGATAGCCTTGTTCCCAGCATTTAACCTCCGGATCTTTTAACATTTCTTGAATTCGACTATTCTTCATTCCCATAGTAAAGGGCTGATCTTTGGGAACATCAAAGGGAGCAAATCCTAATGCTTCATAGCCTTTACGACTGAAGAAAATATTGGCGAATATTTCCCCTGGTGTTTTACTGACTCGAAATTCTCGGGCTTCTTCTGCTTGCTTCTTGGCTGATGTTACAGATATTGTATATTCATCTTTATGTTTGCAATCTTTTTCTGTGGCAAAATTCTTTATCCATTTTTTTGCTTCATTAACTCGATCGGGTTTCCATTGTAAAAAAAGATGCACGCTGTGCTTTCTTCCATGTCCTTTCAAAATATTTCCCTGTAAATCTTTAAGTAATGTTTCATACTTACCCGGATTTTCTGCATCGATTCCGTCTTCGGGAATATTTTTTAAATCTGCTTCTGTGAGTGCCATCTGTTTGTAACCTTTTGATTTAATTTTGCTACATCTTAGAGACAAAGTAAGTAGCTGTGAAAGCTAAATTACCTTGTCTATACTTCCTTTAATCCATAGCGGGAGCTTACTTGTCTCAACAGCTAATGAAGGTTAACCCAACAATTACGCTTCAAGTTTGACAATTTTGGCGATAGAAGGTTTGCCAATGTCATTGAGATAAAACATCATGTAATATCCTGGTGGATATAGATGGGCATTGGTGGGTGTTTTAAATTCTATCAATGTCTCATCTTCTGGGAGCTTGATCATCGGCATACTATTTGACATAGATAAATCACTTGACTTTTGTTGATGTAAAGTAACTAACCGTTGTCCATAATCAAATGAATGGGTAACAGATCCTAGTTTCACTAGAACCAGAGAACCATTTTCTGTGCTTTGTTTAACTTGAATGATGGCAGATTGATTATATTTAAGGGTATCAGGTGCGCTGAGAATTTCAGGACGTTCCCCTGGTTTAAATAAATAGGGAGGACTAAAAATCTCTGGTTGCCATATTTCTGTGGGAACAAAGGGTTCTTTATCCCCCTCGGCAAAATAATGTTGTGGATCTTGGTAAAAAGTTTCAATGTCAAATTTCTCAGGCTCCCCTGATTTATTTGTTAACTTGGCAAAACTGAAAAAAGTCTTAGGATCGCCCACAACATCCACATGAACCGTTCCGTCTGCTTCAATTGCAGCTCGGTTGGCATTTCCTCCCACAATAAATACCCGCCCATCTGGCAATAAAACTGCTCCATTATGGTAGAGCCTCGGAAGATAAGCCTTCTCAAGCGATCGTTTTTTATAGCCCCCATTTTCATTGTCATCAGGAGTCAACAACAAAGGTTCGTAGATGGGTTTGTATTCAGGAAATTCACCCCCGTTGATTACTAAAATTTCTTTGGTGGGTAAAATCACAGCCTGTAAATTAGCCCTGGGTTTATCAAGAAACTTAGAAAGTATCTCCCATTTACCGTTCTTCTCTCCACTATTTTCTGGAGAAATCCAATGTTGTAAACTTTTAGCGACTCGACTGCCTTCAGGAAAGCCTTCAGTTTTACCACCCCGTCCAAAACTAATACTGTTAGTACCGATAATTCCACCAAATAACAATACGTCTTCAGAATCGGGAATTTGTAGAGCAGTACCGTAGGCTTTAGAAGTTTCTATTCTATCAGGACCGACTTCAAAACTAACAGATACTTCTCCCCATCCAGTCTCATTAATCGTCATTAGATAGCTTTTTCTACTGAAGTGAGGCACTAATACCCCCGCAATACCCGCGTCATCTCCAGTAATCAAAAGCCTTCCATCGGCTAAGGGAAAGATACGAGGATAAAGATCGATGCTATCGTAAACATCTTCATTTTCCACTAATGTGTTAAAGGGACTATTTCTCACTCGTGTGAGATCGATGTACTGAAGTTCTTGGGTTTTGGGGTTGTAAATTTCTAAACTGGGATTAATTTCGTTTGGTGTGCCAGATTTTAAACCAGAGAAAATTGCTAGCTTGCCATCCTGGAGAGTGACAACAGACGGATACCAACGCCCGTCTTTCATTTGATCCAATTTTGACCATTCTCCCGTGCGCCAGTTATAAAGCTGCAACCACTTGGATCCGGTAAAAGCCCCTCCAGGATAATAACGTCCTGTTCCCCCCACAAATAACACATTACCATTAGATAACTGCACGTGACCAGAACAAAACAGATCGTTGCCTGTCTTCGTTTTTAGTTCTTCATCGTATAACAGCGAAGGAGGCGAGGGAATGTGTTCAAATTTCCCTGTTTGAGGATCGAATAACCCAGAATTATTAAAATACTCCTGCTTTTTGGGATCTACACCCTCAACAAATTTATATTCATATTCACCATTCTCCTTCTTCTCCTTCTTAAGAAAGCTGCGAAAACTGCTACCACTAACCATTAAAATTTTGCCATTGGGCAAGAGGGTGGTATGGACAGACTGCATACGATCTTTCTGGGCTGGCATGGGAATAGTTTCCCAGGCTCCCATTGTTTCTTGACTCCCAGTATCGGCGATCGCCTTTTCCCAACCGCATAAAGCAAGACTTAAGGCGAGAACAATGGTGAGAAAAAATCGGATAATCCGTATTCGTTGAGTTAATCTTCTAGCTACGATCATATCTTTTCAAGTCTAAGGACACAAGCATTGCAATTTTCAAGCAGTTAAGTAGTCGGACAGAATTAATTACATAATGTGATTGCGAATAGAGCTTCATAGGAATGACAGTAAATATTTTTGTCGATCTACTTAGGAATCTTGACTTAACAGTTAGAAATTTCGAGAATTTTAACTTTCTTTAGTTCTCGTTGAGTGGCTTGGATAGCTTTTTGTGCAATGTCATAGGCACTGGGATAGGAATTTTCCTCATCTTCCCCTGGTATCCAAAACTTCCGTCGTGTCAGTCGCAGCCCGTCGAGAAAGGCAGGAATGGCATTAAAGATTTCCACTGCGATCGGTCCTTGATAAACTTGTAAAACTGGTTCTAGGAAAGATTGCCAAGGCATCCAACTGGTGTCAACCGCTCCGCGATCGGGAGAAGAAACCTGGATATAATGAAGCCGTCCCTCTTTAGCTAAATAGGCAACATGCTGTTTAAACATTTCTGGCCCATCTCCATCAAGAGTTTCGTGGGCGCTATCGATTACAACACCCACCTGTTTACTCTTCACGCCTTTAAGAAAGTCAATTAATTGAGATAATTTGTTAGGACCAGGAGTTTCCCAATGGGTGATCGGTTCGATCGCTAATTTAACGTTTCTTGTTTCTGCATATTCACCTAATTGATTGAGAATAGGTTGAGCATTTTTATAACGCTTCACTAACTTATCCTGTAATTCATCGCTCCAAATAGGCTCATTAAAGTCTGTCGTTGGAAAATCACCATAGGGAATCAC
The DNA here is from genome assembly GCA_002361335.1 of Richelia sp. UBA3308. GTDB lineage: Bacteria > Cyanobacteriota > Cyanobacteriia > Cyanobacteriales > Nostocaceae > Rivularia. Next base: position 26,372 of record DESS01000145.1, on the reverse strand, counting down.
AATGGGGCCCATCATAATTTCCCCCCTCAAAGCGTGAGTAATATCAACTCTTGATTTGAGATATTCCAAAGCTTCCTGCTGTTGTTGCCGATAGGCAGAACTTGGATCGTAGGTTCGCGTTGCCATGACGTTAGTAGCAATTGCAACATCCGATAATCCTTGCTTATCCAAATAATCCCGCAGATTACTATAGCTTTTCACATCTTTCTCGTAATCTAGGGGAAAGGTGGGGGCAATGGGAAACTCAAACCCTTTATAACCGAAGCTTTGTAGCTCTTTAATATGTTTGACGACGATTTCCCGATATTTTGAATCATCGGGTTGCATATCTGTAGTAAACATAAAAAAGCTCAGGTAAATATCGCGAGTGTTACTCATGTTTTATTGTTCTCCTTTGTGAATAATAGTTTTTATTGATAGGACTTACAACAATTACAATGCTTGCTTGGTGCTAGCTGCTTTATTTTTGTGTGCAGAATTTATCAGAGTGTCACACAACCTACGAAAAAATCTCACGTAATGGTAAGTTCTAATTAACTAAAACATATGGGTTTAATTCCCCACCGTCACACGGTGGAGGAATTGAGTTGGGATCTAAATCTCAAATCTAACCTTCTTCCTTCTTCCTTCTTCCTTCTTCCTTCGTTTAAAAAAACGGCTGCTATTTTATAATTTTTCCAGTTGAAGATAGGGAATAGGCTAGTAGTCTGTTTCATTTATTCCGACGGTTTCTAGAGACGTAAAATTTTACGTCTCCACACGGTATTTTACAAATTTCTATAATTTACAAAATACAAGATTACAGTGGTTTGTTATTCCAAATTTGACGGTCAATTTTCCACTCTCCGTTGAATTTTTTCATTAACCATAAAGCTCGAAATTTCACCGTTTTGGGTGCGTTATGATCATTCGGAAAAATTTTGGCAATTGAGATACCAATTACATAACCAAAATCGCCCATGACATCAATTTCATCAACGGTGAAAATAGGATCGATATCTTGGTTAGCGACTGTGCCTGCAAATCCTTTAATAATATCTTCCACACCGCAGCGATCTTCTGCATCAGGAGGCATCCAGAGAGCAGCTTCGGTGTACATCTCGCCATAACCTCGAAGATCCTTAGTTCTCACATTTTGAGCATAGATTTCCTCGAATACTCTTCTAATTTCGTCGCGATCGGACATAAAATTTATCTCCTTTTGAAGGTTTTTTTAGGATTTAAAGTAATGAGAAAAGGAGCAATAATTTTCGTTTGAGTGCAATACACTGGGATATTATGGTACGGGCATCCTGCCCATGCTTGGCAACAGGTAAAAATGCCCCTACCACAACAGAAGTATTAACTCAAATGAAAAAGGCTAGATTAATTAACCAGTCTTTAACTACAAACCAGTAACTTGATATAAATAATTACGAGCTGTCTGAGCATATAGCAAAGGTTCGGCTTTGTTTGGATCTTGTTCGGCTTCAACTACTAACCATCCTTTATATTGAGCATCGGCAAGTGTTTGGAAAATTGGCTCAAAATCAATCACCCCTGTGCAATCACCAGGAACCGTAAACACGCCATTTTTAATAGACTCTATAAAGCTTAGTTGTCTATTTTGAGAGTCATCTAACTGCTTTTGACGAATGTTCTTTAAGTGAACGTGTCCGATGCGATCTGCGTATTCTTCGGTAACTTCAAGAGGATCGGCTTTTGCGTAGTAAAGATGACCAGTATCAAGGAGTAATTTGACATATTGAGGATTAGTGTTTTCCATTAATCGATCGATATCCTCTTTTGTTTCCACTCCTGTTCCCACATGGGGATGATAAACTAAGCGCATTCCTGCTTCATGTGCTGATTTTCCGATCTCATTTAATCCCTCAGTCAATTTATTCCATTGATCGTCACTCAAAATAGGTCTGTTGTTTAAGGGTTCAATAGGTTGTTGATGGACAGCACCACCTAGTTCAGCCACCACAATCACCTTGCTAGCTCTATCACCCAGGCTCTTCATATATTCCATCTGTTCCTTGAAGATGTTGATGCTACCTTCGCGATCGCCGATGGTGAAGAAAGTTCCTACCCAAGGTTCAGAAATCTTCAAGCGACGCAATTTTAACTCGTCATGCAAAATATCGATATCTTTAGGATATTTACCAGACACTTGCGAACCTTTGAAGCCAGACAATTGCATTTCACTTAGAATCTGCTGGTAAGGGATAGGAGGAACCAGATCGATACTAGGATCGTCACTATTGCTCCAACCTGTGGGAGTAATCCCCAAATTAACTTTTTTGCGGTTAAAAATAGGAGGAAATGGCGCTTCTCCGACTCGGCAAAGTTCCAAAGGCAACTTATCTTCACCCCCCGGAGGATCGATTGTCACAGCTTTGGCAGGCAGTGGAGTTGAAATACTGAATAATATCAAAATAACAACGGAAATCAACAAAGGTCTAATTTGTTTCAACATCGGTGCATCCTTTTATGAGAGTAAAAAGTTGTTTTCGGAGGTTAAAAATCAGCGTTGCTGAATTAAGGGATTCTTACGTCTGGTAATAATTGAGAAATCATCATTTCATCCACCAGATTCAGCAACGCCTAAAAATCTAAGTTAAATCATCGGCTGCTATTGATAAGCACCGAATTTTGAGACATCTCCGTTATAGATAGTAGTGTCAGGCATAACAGCACGATATAGATCGGCTTCAAACAGTTCGGTTCCTTCAAGTATGGCATCCGCTAACCTAGCATTTCTCATTTTGGCATGAGTAAAATTTGCTCCCGATAGATTAGCTTGATTTAAAATTGCTTGATCTAAGTTGACATTTTCAGCAGCAGCATTAGACAAATCCGTTTGAGATAAAATAGCCGAGGTTAGATCGGCATCTGTTAGATCTGCTCCTGATAATGTTGTACTCTCCATGAGAGCATTGTACAAATCTGCATTGGATAAATTAGCGTTTGTTAGATCGGCTTCCGACAAGGTTATGCCCATGAGCAGGGCATTAGATAGATTTGCTCCCGATAAATTCGCTCCTTTTAGCTTGGCATCATTCAGTAAAGCTTCAGATAGATCGGCTCCCGATAGATTAGCTCCAAGCAGGGCACTGCCATATAAATCGCTTCCTGATAAATCTGCCCCGGATAGATCGCATTCATTACATTCATTCGTCTTCTTCAAGTGATTTACATTGATCTGTACTTCATCGCTACGGATAAAAGCATAAGATGGGGCAGTAAATATCGTTAAGCTAACGATAATTATCAGGGCAATAGTAGAAATTTGACGAAACCAACCTTTAATGTTCATATTTGACCTTTTCCTTTGATTTTTAACTTAGAGTCTGTTTAGTTTAATACTTTGCTGGCACTTTTGACTTGTTTTGACTGAAAAAAGAATCTACGCCTTTTACATTTTTGAGTGAATTAGCTTTGTCTAACTCAGGAGGGTTAGCCCAGGTGCCATATCCCGGTGCTTTTGCAGCACGAGGGTTAACCCCAAGGGTAGGCCACAAAAGTCCTTCAATATAAGCTTGTGGACTTACAACTTGATCTATATCCTTCTCATTAGCACCAAAAGTTTCCCGCCATGAGGTAGGGAGTTGATACCAGGCACCTAGATACCAGAGTTTGATGATGTTGCGAGCGATGGGCCCCAATTTTTCAGAACCCAGGATATCACGGGCGATCCCATTACCCTCAGTTTTCGATTTATCATCAAGATTATGGAAAGTTGTTAACAATTCCTCAAAAATTTCATCGCCAATAATATTATTAACGGTGTCATAGTAAGAGTCAACTTGACCTGTTCCTTGTAAGTCAAATTTAGGAAAGGCAGTTATAGCTACTGAGAAATCGAGAAAATACTCCATCAACTCAGTCTTAGTTTTATTAGTGCCCATTAGTTCTCCTCTACAAAAATTTCAGTTCCTTATCGTGACAATCTTTAACAATAAACTATTGCTTCTATCTCCGTTTTTGAATACGGAGATAAAATTGCCATAATTGAAGTTAAAATTAATACTTAATAGCAGTCCAATCAGAAAATTGGTGCGCCATTAACACCTTCCTCTCCTGGAATGGGATTTTTAATTATCTGCTCAGCCTTAGACTTAAGCTTAAACATGTCACCGATTGCGGGAATTAATTTCTCAGGATGCCCATCAAAGGAGTACTCAATTTCAGCAAGGAAATCTTTGTAGCCCGACTGGAATTGCTTAGCTGCGGTATACAACTCAGATCCTTCTGGGTAATCGCTTAGCTTGGCATTTGTCTTGGCAGGATAAACAGCATCCCAATCAATTTTAAACTTTTCACCAGTAGGTTTAAATGGTTTATCCGAATCGAGTGGATTATCTTTATCTATCCGGTAATATTGCCCCCAGCCATCTCCACCTACATCTTCTTGCCAGTCTTCACCCAATACTTCTTTCCAGCCATCACCCAATTGATCTTGCAAGCTTTTCTTTAAGTCCGATCTGTACTTTGTATCCAAGATCAACAATTGTTCAAAACGATAGTAATGGCAAAGCTCTCTTTCTGCATCATAGATAGTCCCTTGTCTGGAACCCTCACCCTGCTCTTGAATTACCTTTAAAGCACGTATTGCGGAGCGCAGATCCGTAACTGGGATAATCTCCCCTGAACCGTTAAAGTAATACTCAGGTTTAATTTGCCGCTGAGGATCGCCGCAAAACAGATCGTCACGCTTCTCTTTATAGAGCGCATTCAAACCTCGGATAACCTCTGTATAGAACAGCCCAATACTATAGAAGCTAAAACTTTCCCCTGTAAGAGTTCTATAAATACGTGCCAACCAGTTTTTTTTGGGATCTCTGACTCCGACTAATGGTTGATCTTCAGCCACATGTTTTGAACGTTCAATTTTCAAGAAAGTCTCCACACTCTCCCTGGAAAATTTCTCTAGGGAAACTTCAAAATCGTCTTCTCCCGTTCCGATGGCGGTTGGATATTCTGGGATAAAGTCAGAACGTGTCAAAGTATTTTCGATCTTTCCTCCAACAGCATTTAAGACATTGGCTGCTAGAGTTAGGTGCAGCATTTCTTCTACGGCAACAGAGCGAAGTATTTGTAATGCTTGTAGATTTGTACCCGGCTTAATGGAGTAGAGTGCCATGATGTAAGGCGGAATCGTTGAATGTTCAATACTCATTGCCGTATACAGATAGTCATGCAAGTCATTAATACTTGAAATGGCATAATAATCGTTAGTTGTGCTTACCATATATCTCCTGGCAATCTGTGAACAATTTTGTAAAGATTCGGCTTAGTTATTTCCCATTTTTTGTGCTTCATACCCCATAAGGGTGTTTATAAAATAATTTTTGAGTAGGGTGTAGTACGCAATTAGGATTCGATGGGAAAAATAACAGGTGAAGATTTGCCGTAATGCACCAAGGGTTATTGATGCGTTAGATGTATTAAGATTATATGTTTTAACAGATGGATTGTCATGCATCTAACACACCACTAAATCATTTATTTTTTATTTCTAAACACCTTCTTAGACTTTTCAATCATTAGATATCGATTAATTTAAGTCTTTGAGCATTTGCTCTGTACTGTAAAAAGTCATAGCTGAAAGTGTAACAGTTGTGTTAGAACTACCAATGGTTGGCATACTACCAGCACCTACTAAATAAAGATTTTCATGTTCCCAGGAACGCTGATACTTGTCCACAACAGAATTATCTTTGTTAGTACCCATAACATGAGTGCCTGCATAGTGATTACCACCCCGGAAGACATAGCCTTCACCCTGATAGGTAAAATACCCGTAGTCAGATGGATCGTAATGTGTATAATCCTCCGCTCCCAAGCGTTGGAAAACTAAGCGACAGATATGTCTGGCGTAAGCAAGTGTCTTCATACAGTAGTCAGATATGTTAAAGGATATCACAGGACGATAATTACCTAAAGCATCTGTATACTTAGGATCAATTGTTACCCGGTTACTAGGATCCGCCGGTAACTCACACATACAAGCAAGCAATAACTGCCGTGAGATTTTACTTACCAGTGCTTCGCGGAGTTCCTCACCGTACTTGTTTTTGTTATCAATAATATCAAGAACATCAGTGTCCGGAGAACCAGTTGCCCAGCCCCAACCATCATTATGGATATCGATGGCGAAGGCAGCTTGCTTGTGACGAAAGTTACCTTTACGAAATGGTAAGATTCCTGATGTACACAAAGGTCCTCGCATGGTGCCAGTGTTTTCAGGCATCAATCCCCAAGCAAGTATATAAGGGTGATCCATCAGATTTCTCCCTATCAAGTCGCTACCTTTGGTTGTTCTTGGCAGATCTGAAGACAGAAGCAATCGAGCATTTTCCACAGCATTGGCTGCTAGTACAAATAGTTTACCCTTTGCGATTCCGGTTTCATGCTTAGGAGAGTTCTTATCGGAATAGTACTTAAAGTGAACAGCAGTAACTCGATTGTTTTCGGGGTTAATTTCAATCTTGGATGCCACAGCCTGAGGAAGTAGATCCACTCGATCGGTAGTAAATGCTTTACCTAAAGTCTTGCGGGCATCATACTTGGCTTGAACAGGACAAATGGGCACACAGTTGGCATTACCCTGGCAACGTTCTCCATATTCAACCGGATGAACACTAGTCAGTCCATCAGGATCGAAGCGGTTACCCTTGTCGTAATCAGGATGGGGCACACCATTTCTAGCCTGGGGAAAAGTCAGAACATCTAATGTAAGAGTTTCACCATCCAATTCTACAGTGGTATTGTCAATTCCTTCCTTAACTTTCTCATCTAAGTAAGAGGGGGGCATCTCTTTCATCGGGAACACATAGCCAGGTTCATACTTTCCCCCTAGCCTTATTTGATCTTCTATATTACCTGAAACCCCTAGTTCTCTCTCGGCAATCCTGTAATAGGGCATCAGATGTTCGTATTCGAAGGGCCAATCAAGCCCTTGTCCATATGTACTACGTAATTTAAAGTCCTCTGGTAACATGCGTGGGGTTTTCCCTTCCCAATGCATAGTTGTACCACCAGTAGCCCTGGTATAGGTACTGTCAAGGGCTAAAGGACCTCGCTGTACCAAATATGCATTTGCATCAACCTGGCCTGGAATCAATTTTCTCACATCAGGACTTCTCGGACTTTGAGCATTAGGATTTCTTGGATAGGGAGCATTGTTATCCTTGACTACAGCAGAATGAAAATGATCGACGTAACTTTGATAGCCCTCAAGGGTTAAATCTTTACCAGATCCTGCCTCTAGGATTAAAACTGTCTTCCCCTGTTCGCTCAATTGTTTGGCGACTATCGCACCAGCTACCCCTGCTCCCACGATTACAACATCGTATTCCTTCTCAGAGACAGTCTTCCAATCAATCTCTCTCAATTTCACCTGAATGTCGCTCATATTTTACTCCTTCAATGATATTCGTTATAGCTTAGATCGCAAATTTTACTGGCTTTTGTGTTTCTATCATTAACTCACAAGCCCCAATTTTGCCGTGGATTAGCTAAATATTCTTGATACTTTTGAGGTCGATCGCCATCAAGTTTTTTTTTCAAAGGGAGGATTAGTTTGCATCGAAAAGCGTCTGGTTTCTCCTGTCTTATTAACAGTCAACTTCTCTTCATAGTTTGGATCTTTGTTGTTACTATGTTTCTCCCTCAATACTTCTAGATATTTAGTCGTTTCTTCAAGATATTCAGTCATTACAGACAATAAAATCGATCTATTTGTCATTTTAATAATCTCGAATAGACAACACCAAATCTGCCCCAACTTCATCCTGAAGAATGGTAATTATTGGTCGAGGGACCAAACTTGATTTAATATCTAATGAAAGAAATTTCTGCTCGCAACGTTTTCTGAGTTAACCACACCACAAAACTTGCGATCAACCTGTGCTCAAGCATCAAGAACTATTACATTTGTGTCTCCAACCCCTTGTATTATATTCCGTTTGCTCCACACTACAGTTTGAATTTAGTGTCGTTTCTAATATCCATGGTAAACCTATGATCTTAGGATACTAGTAGTCCAGCAAGGAAAATTTGCCTGGTAATATTTGTACTACTCACTATTCACTACTCACTACTCCCTGACTTCCCCCCGTCAATTTTGGCTTGGTTGAGTAGTAGTATGCTGGGGCGCAAATGAAGCAATAATATCAAAAGCTGGAAACCTTTATATTACAATACTTATTACCTTGGTACTTTTGACGAACGCGCAGCGGTACTAGGTTTTTAGATTGGATTACCGAACCCTGGGGTGGAAACGAAACTAGGAGTTTTTCAATCTTAATCAAGAATTGTAGCATACAAGACAAAAATCAATGTCGCCAATCTTTTATAACAAATAAGTAATAGTTCATCAACCTTTTTTTGCTTCTTTGAATATTGGCATTTTAAGTTATGGGAGTTTTAGCAAGCTGGGAACTTGTAAATTCAAACCCTCCATCAATCCTACACTTCTTCTGGCAGAAATTGTTAAGTTTTATTCAGAGTTTGACTACAAGCTCAAGCCTGGGACTCGCTTTCATTGACATAAATTACTTTTACTACTTTTATTCTTTTCCTACTTTTTAATATAGGTTTATTTAACTTCCGAGATAAAAAAATATTTGTTTAATCTAGTAGTCCACCAAGGAAACTATGTGGGGTTAATAATGAGAAAAAAATTCTTTTCTCCCCCTGCTTCCTCCGAGATGGAACCTTATGCGGAAATTGTAACCCTGCTCCCTCGTGAAGCCCCCACACGGCATTTTTGGGTTGTTCGAGTAGTAGGTTTATTTAAATTTCTAGACAAAAAATTAGAACTTACGCAATTGTCTGCTGGAGTCGGTTGCAGCGGTACACTCATTGTATTATTATTAGGTTGAGAATAAGTAAGTGTACAAGCATCACTAAAGAAAAGGCGGCCAGTTGCTTCCGTCGTGAAAATATTGGAACAGACATTTCGGTGAGAGAATGTTGTTGATAATTTAGCTATCTAATTGAGAATATAACCTGAAGTTACCCGGCCCGAGCGTTGTTGTCGATCAAACACTCTTTCTCCGCCTCCCCTGCTTCCACATCTGTTTAGGGTAGAGCCTTGTAACCAGAGCCATTTGAGTTTTCATGTTAGCGATCGCGTTCACCTTTATGTATTCCCGTTCAGTGCTCCTGGTGTTCCCGTTCACCGGAGCGGTGTTCCCGGAGGGTAGGCCTTATCGCCCTATCAAGATTATCTCTAGAACACATTAAATACAGCAGTTTTCAGATAAATAAAGTACAGTCCTATATTTTTAAACTCTTGTGGTACGGGCATCCGGGGCCTGGTAAGAATGTACCTCCCGAGAGATGAAATTTGCTGTAAGTAATGTTGCAAATTGTTCAAACAAGAATTGAAACAAGAATTGAAGCAGTTATGCTCCCAAGCAACCCATGGACTATTTGCATTGAAATCAACTTTAGTCAATTGATTCAATTATCTATTTGACATCAAAAGCTTTTACCTATAATCTTGAAGCAATTTGATAATTAATATATAGATAAAAATATATGAATAAAGTAGATTACTTGCGTATCAGCTTAATAGATCGGTGTAACTTTCGCTGTCATTATTGCGTACCAGAAGCTGCAAAACTTGATTATCTTTTACAACAGGAATTACTGACTTATCAAGAGTTATTAACTTTACTTAAAGAAGTCTTTATTCCAATAGGATTTACTAAATTTCGTCTTACAGGAGGGGAACCATTATTACGTCCTGGGATAGTTGATTTTGTTGGAGAAGTTGCTTCTCTTCCTCAGTGTGATGATTTAGGGATGACAACTAATGGTTTTTTATTAGAAAAGCTAGCGAAACCACTTTTTTATGCTGGTTTACGACGTATTAATATTAGTCTTGATTCCCTTAATCCAGAAATTTTTGACAAAATGATTGGTAATGGGGGAAAATCCCGCTGGCAGCAGACTTGGCAAGGAATTCAAACAGCGTATGAGGTTGGTTTCAATCCTTTAAAGCTAAATGTAGTAGTAATTCGAGGCATAAATGATGGGGAGATTCTCGATTTAGCAGCTTTAACAATTGAGCGTAATTGGCACGTTCGTTTTATTGAATTTATGCCAATTGGTAATAATAAGTTATTTGATGAAACTGCTTGGATTCCTTCCGCAGAATTGCGCGATCGTATTTCCCAAAAATTTGGTTTAATTGAATCTAGTATAAAAGGAAATGGTCCGGCAGATGTATTTAAAATTCCTGGTGCTAAAGGTACTTTAGGATTTATTTCCCAAATGTCAGAATGTTTTTGCGACAAATGCAATCGCATCCGTTTATCTGCTGATGGTTGGTTGCGCCCTTGTTTGTTAAATGAAACTGGTCAAATTAATTTAAAAGATGCTTTACGTAATGGAGTTGATTCTTATCAATTAAAAGAACAAGTAGGAAATTTATTATTTCTCAAAGAAGAGATTAATTTTAAAGAACGAGATAGGGGAACAAATGGTGCTTATTTTCGCACCATGTCACAAATTGGAGGTTGATATCACGTTCGCTTAAACACTTATCATATCTGTGGAGGCTAAGTAATAAGTAATAAGTAATAAGTAATAAGTAATAACTATTCATGATTAATAAGTAATAACTATTCATGATTAATAAGTAATAACTATTCATGAGTAGTAGTTAATAACGGTCATCTTTTCAATAGGGTTATATAGTAAGTAATTAGCGGAACTTGATATGATATCGTTATATAGAAAATTTTCCAAGCGACTAATCTTTTTGAAGTATCTCTCTTGTGTCATAGGAGATATGTCAATACTTATCCACGTTAAACTAAGATGACTCAGAAAAACTTGAGAGGGTACGAGGGCACACCCTCTCCATAGTTTACAATTAGATGCGCCCGCTCACTCCACATCCTTTACTAAACCTACCTTCTAGAGTTTTTATGCCTTATATAATCCTACTTTGAGCTTCAAATTGCTCAACAAATTGGACTAGATCCTCAGGACTATTAAATTCCTTGGTAAATTGAAGAGCATCAGCAAGTTCGAGGGAAGCAGAAACTCCATTGCTAACACCAAGAGCTAGTGTAAATTCATCAGCAACACTATCGTTTTCAAAGTTAGCATTGAATTGAACTAGTTCAAAATTTCTAGTCTCATAGGTGACATCGCCAAAGGTAAAAATAGCGGAGTTTTTGGATAGTTCGATTGAGCCACCACCATGGATAAAGTCACGCAAAGAGAACTCAAACTGTAGAGTGTCAATTCCAGCACCACCATTAGCGATACCATCACCGAAACCCAACAGAGTGTCATTACCAGCTCCCATGTTGAGCTTGACATCACCGCCAAAACCTTGACCACCATCAAGCTCAAATTTGCCATTGGAACCAATAAGGTTATCGTTACTGCGAGCGCGGATGTTGTCTGCACCATTACCCGCGTTTATAGTTCCGCCAAATATAGCGATCGCATTGATATCGCCGTCAGAAAAAGCACTGGCTTCTGCGACAATCATGTCATTTCCATTACCTAAATTAATTTGGCTGCCAGCTTCTTCATTCTGGTTGATAGCATTTGCGGAAGCAGAACCATTTTTTGCGTGAGCGGTAGCAGTAGCAATAATTTTATCATCACCACCACCAGTCTTTAATACGCCCCGGTTATCAATGGCATCAGCTATAGCTGTGTCACCATTTGTACCAGAAGCTTTACTAACTGCTGTGGCAGTAATTGAATCTGCTCCACTTCTTGTTAGGAAATCACCGACATTGCTTAGAGCATTAGTAATTGCTGCATTATTGATAGATTCAGCTTCTGCCTCAGCCACAATTTTGTCATCACCAGCGCCAGTATTAAATGTACCCTTGTTCTCAATACCATCAGCCAGAACGGCAAATCCAGAATCAGCAGAAGTACCAATACTACTAGCTTTAGCAGTACCTTTAACTGTATCAGCACCATTGTTGGTGTTAAAAGTACTACCTTTTTCAACTAGTATACCGTTGGCTTCACTGTCAATTAAGGCATTGCCGTTAGCAGTAACATTAGCAACACCTTCTATTAAATCTTTATCAGCCCCCGTCCTTAAAATACCAGCTTCAGCTGCAAGACCATATTCCCTATCTAAAGAGTTAGTCTTTAAGAAAACATCATCAGTTCCAACTGAAATACCAGTTGCAAGAGCAGAAACTTTACTCTGTGCAGTAGCATTACCCTTGAGGCTATTTAAACCATTACCAAGGTTGGCGTTAGAGAATAATAAACCAAAAGCAGCAACATCTTGTTCGCCAGTTGCCTCAGAAGTACCCTCCAATGTATCATTGCCATTGCCTGCTAAAAATTCCCCTACATCATTAGCATTGTTAGCATCAGCAGTCATCTGGGTAATACCAAAGGCAAAAGTAGAAGGGGTAAATTCACCTCCGTCATCATCTAAGCCAGCTACAGCTTTAGATTTTGCTGTGGCATTACCAATAACTGAGTTGTCACCTGTACCAAGGAGGAATTCACCAGAGTCAATCTGCTCAGTTTGTAATCCAGCAGCTTGGGTGAGGTTATCTGCTAATGCTCCTACACCAGTAGTTGCCAAACCATTTAGGTTGAAAGAGTCATCACCGCGCCCTGCATCAAAGAACTCGCGAGTTTCTAGTCCTTCAGCAATCGTTAAAACACCTTCACCGGATGCTGTAGCGCTAGTGGTAACGGAGTCATTCCCCCGAGTCTTACCTTCTGGATCGTCCAAAAAGACACGACTGCGGTTTTCCCAACCGTCAGCAATCCCTTCTTGCTGTTCATTGTCATTCTCGTTTTTAAGAACGAATTCAGATACAGAAGTCAAGTTGAAGGTGTCATTTCCACCACCTGCAACAAAGACCCCCCGGTTACCCAGACCATCGGCTGCTGATAGATCGTCCACTGCTGTGGCGAAAACATTACTAGTGAAAGTATCATCCCCTAATCCCAAGTCGAATAGGGTCTGATTATTTGTTTCTAGATTTAGACCTGTAATGATACCCACACTACTATTGTCGAGAGCATCAGCTAGACCCTTGGCACCACTAATAGTAGTTGTTACCGAAACAGTAGAATTAACAGAATCATTACCAGCACCTAACAACAATTGACCGGCATTCTCGATTCCATCACCAATCACTTCCAGGTCAGAATCCGCCCCCTCGCCAACTTGAGAAACATTTAGCTCAACATTAGCGATTAGAGCATCGTCATTAAAACCTGTATCTATAGTACTGGTTTCGAGTTGGTCGATAATCTGCTCGACATCTTCTCCAGTGAAGTTAGTCAGATCCTTACCAATGGTTGCTAACAGAGTTTCTAATTGTTGGATACTTCCACCGTCGTTAACGATACCGTTTGCCCCTGCAAAGAAAATCTCGTCACCATTTTGTGCTTCAACAATTACCTTCGCCTCACCCTCTATTGTATCGTTACCGTTACCTGTAATCAGATTACCAACTTCAGGAGTGCCACTAATAGTAGGAGGCTCATCGGCAAACTCTGGGTTAGCGATTGTATCATCATCAATATCGGAGAAACCAACGGAAACCCCACGAGCATCGGTTGTAGTCACCCCATTTGCGGTGGCTGTGCCCTTAATCGTATCGTCATTTTTTCCAGTATCCACATTGGTGACTAAAACAGCAAAAGCACCTACATTATCCTGACCTGTAGCATTGGCTTCACCTTCAAGAATATCATCGCCATTACCAGTTTTAATTACACCGCGATCAGTACTATTAATACCAGTGGCAATGGTTGCCTGCCCATTTCCGGTAGTTGTTGCTGAACCTGTACCCTTCAACAAGTCAAATCCATTTCCCAGGTCAATTTCTCCTTTGTTGCGGATACCGTCAGCAAAAGCTTCTTCTCCAGCTTCAGCAGTGGCTGCTCCCTCTATCGTGTCACGGCCGCGATTGAGATCGACTAAAAAGCCATCAGTTGCGTTACCGAATTCAGCATTTTCAACCCCAATCGCTCTGGCGCTATCCGGATCGCTCGCATTGGCATCGCCTTCTATTCGTCTACCACCAATGATGTCTGCGTCAACTTCAAAGCCGATGTCTAAATTCTTCATTTTTGCGTTTTTTTAATACAAAAACTCGTTTTCTCGCCAAATCAAGCCCCCCCCGCCGCCAAGGTTGGGCAATGCCGGTGTCCGAGCCCCTGTTTCAACCTTGCATTACAAGGTATCTGAATCTAAATTCATACATTCAGCAATGCCTTCTTCTCTCATGATTACTAAATAAACACAGTTCTTAGGTATAAAAATTAACATTCATGAAAACTTTAAGATAAAATCAACTAATTTAAAAAATGATAATTATTCTACTTTGTAGAAGTGAGTCAGCCACCACTCACTTCTTATATGAAATACCCTTTGCCCAAAAGCCGGATTTTGCTGGATAAAGAAGCTGAGTCGTCAATTTTGAACATATAGCGCGGCAGTCCCCAATCTCAGCGCAGCGGATTGGGGAAGGATAGCGCGTCAGGGTGTAGCTTGGTTTTGGATATATTTCTTTAAAACATCAATCGGCGCACCACCGCAAGATGCCACGTAGTAGGAGTTTGACCAAAAGGAAACCTTGCCCCAATAATGTTTTCTAACTTCTTCGGGGAACTCTTTTTTTAGCATACGGGCAGTAGAACTTTTTAAACTTCCTACCACCGCAGCAATTGAGTTTTTAGGATGGAAGTCTAACAGTATTTTGAATTATTGCCTTAAGGGTTTGTCTTCAGGATTCGTTGCTGTTAGCCTACTACTGTCACCCATAATGAGTGCAATTTTGGGTTGGATGATTTTCTCAGAAAGCTTGAGTGTTTTAAACGGGGCGGCATTTACTATCGTTTTATTGGGGATTTATCTGGCTAAATCAAGCTCCTCTGCTGTTAAAGAATAAAGCTTTATAGGGAATAGGGTTGAGGGGGCGAACTCTTAATAAAAAATAGTATTTACTATCAATGTAATTTATAAAGTTAGTAACATTTCTCATTGTTGGATTTCAAGCTTTTAAGCTATATTTTTAGCTGCCCTATGTACTGAAGAACCTTTTTTATAAAACCAAAGCAAGCGCAAAAAATATAAAATACCAAACTCTTGTGGTACGGGCAAGGATGCCCGTACAATTAATTCCCATAAAATCAGCTATAGTTGTCGATCGTAGAAGGTTGTACTTAATCACTCCGGAAAAATTCTCACAGCATCATCTGCGATCGACAGTTTTACAGATGTTCCTTCAGGTAGTACTATATCAGTCATTGTTCTAGCATGAATTTCTCTACCGGAAGGAGTTTGTAAACAATAACGATACTCCCGCCCTAAAAAATGCCGTCTAGTAATCTTGATCTGGGCATCGGCATCAGCATCTCCATCGACTTCTAAAATTAAGTCTTCTTGACGAATCATTATTTCCCCTCTATCCTGGGCATGATTCTCTTCTAGTTCAAAAGTACCAATTTCTGTTTGCCAAAGATTACCTTGACGAAGAGCGGGTAAAAAGTTGGCTTGGGTTACAAATTCCGCAACAAACCGCGATATCGGATGGCTATAAATTAGTTCTGGTGTGCCAATTTGTTCTAAGTGTCCTTGGCGCATCACCCCTACTACATCTGCAATTGCTAAAGCTTCTTCTTGATCGTGGGTAATAAAAATTGCCGAAGTTCCAGCAAATTTGAGAATATCTCGGATTTCTTCTCGCAATTGTAATCTAACTTGGATATCAAGATTAGACAATGGTTCGTCCAAAAGCATCAGTTTTGGTTTGGGTGCTAAAGCACGAGCTAAGGCGACTCGTTGCTGCTGCCCTCCAGAAAGTTCGTAAGGATAACGTTTTCCGAAATTTTCCAGTTTTACTAAGTTTAAAACTTCCGAAACTCTTTGTTTTAGGCTTATTTGATTAGAGTTTTTTAACCCAAAAGCAACGTTTTCGGTTACCGTTAGATGGGGGAAAAGTGCATAATCTTGAAACACAATTCCAACATCCCGTTTTTCTGGTGGAATCCAAGTAACAGGACAATAAACTTTGTTTTTACCAATTATAACTTCTCCCGTTTGCGGATATTCAAAGCCGCCAACGATTCGCAACAAAGTTGTTTTACCACAACCGGAAGGACCTAATAAACCTAGTATATCTCCTTCTTTTAATCTCAAAGAGACATTATTCACCGCAGGAATCTTACTTCCTGCAAATAATTTAGTTATATTTTGTAACCTGAGAATTTCTTCTTGCATAAGCCTATAGGGCAATGAATTTAGAATTTAGAATTTAGAATTTAGAATTTAGAATTTAGAATTTATAATTTATAATTTATAATTTATAATTTTCTCCTGAGTTATGAGTTAAGAATTAGGATTTAATCAACAATTATCCGTGAAATCGGTGTAATCAATTTAATCAGTGATCAGAATTTAGAATTGTCTTGTCCCCTTGTCCCCTTGTCCCCTTGTCCCCTCCTTGTCCCCTTGTCTCCTTGTCCCCTTGTCCCCTTGTCTCCCCATCCCTATTACCTATTCCCTTTTTCTTGGGATAGTACAAAAAATGTTGAAGCCATAGATACTATCAATATCATTAACGAAGCTGCTGCAGCATCGGCAAAATCGACATTCTCTGTAGCTTTCCAAATTTCTACCGCTAAGGTATCAAAGCCTATTGGTGATAACAGCATAGTGGCTGGTAATTCTTTCATTGCTGTGAGAAATACTAATACTGTACCGCTTAAAATACCCGGAGTTACTAAAGGTATGGTGACTTCTTTTAACGTCTCCCAGGATGATTTACCTAAGCTACGCGCCGCTTCTTCAACTTTAGGATTTACCTGTAATAACGAAGTACGCACCGTTCCCACTGATTGTTGTAAAAATAATATCAAATAGGCAAAAATTAACATTGGTAAAGTTTGATATAAAATCGGTAAATAATTTGCACCAAAAAACACCAATGATAATGCTACAACAATTCCCGGTACGCCAAAACAAATATATGTTGAACGCTCAACTACAGCAATAATTTTAGATGGAAACCGGACTGATAATATGGCAATTGGTAAGGCAAATAAAGTGGTGACAATTGCTGCTAAACCTGCTGCGGTAATTGAATTAAAGGTTGGTTGCACTAAGTCAATAAATTCGTATTCGGTTAAAAATCCCTGAATTAACCAAAATATAATTGTGATTACTGGTAATACCACACCCAAAAAAGTAATAACCATGCAAAAAGCAAGGGCTGGTAACTTCCATGCCCCCAACTTAACAAGCTTGACTCGACGAAATGATGCCGAACCCCGAGTGTAATAAGCTGCACGGGAACGCATTCGATATTCCAGCCACAAGATAAACATTACTATAGTTACCAACATCAAAGATAAAGCCGCCGCAGCATCGCGGTTAAAACTGGCTTGATATTGAATAAAAATTGCCTGGGTAAAAGCATCAAATTGCATTAAGGAAGGGGTTCCGAAGTCTCGCAAAGCATACAATGCTACCAATAAACCCCCGGCAATTAACGATGGATATAACTGTGGTAAAACGATTTTAAAAAAAGTTTCTCTACTGTTGTAACCCATACTGCGAGCGGCTTCTTCCAAAGAAGGGTCTAACCCTTGCAATGCCGATCGCAGACTTAACAACATGTAGGGATAGGTAAACAAAGTTAATGCAAAAATTGCACCAAACCAACCATAGATAGAAGGTAATTCTTCCACACCCAAAGGTTCGAGTAGAAGTTGTAGAAAACTGCCCCTCGGTGCAAAAGCCCCAATTAATGCAAAGCTGCCAACGTAGCTAGGAACAGCTAAAGGCAATGTGGTTACTATTAACCAAAAACGCCGCTGTGGTAAATCCGTTCGTACTGTTAAAAATGCCAAGGGTACAGAAATCAGGGCAGATAACAACGCTACAGCCGCCATCAAAACAATACTATTGAACAAAATTATCAGATTTTGTTGGCGGGTAAATAATTGCCATAACTCCTCCCCACCAGCAGCAAATGCACGAATCACCAGATAAAACAACGGCAAGGCGATCGCGATCGCAACCACGACTGCTGCTATTGTTAGAAATAATGGGGGGCGAGCCGCCTTTGACACTTTTAACTACTCCTATTTTTTATAAAGGGACAAGGAAGTCCAAATCAAGAATTGAGAATGAAGAATTAAGAATTAAGTCCATAAAGGAAAAACAATCTTTACCACCAATTATCTAAGTCGTAATATTCTTTCTCCAATGCCCAATGCCCATTCCCCGACTTAGAAATCAGGGGACAAGGAGACAAGACAATTCTAAATTCCAAATTCTAAATTCTAAATTCTAAAATTAGACGACTCCCGCTTTTTGTAGTAATTTGAGGGTTTCTTCTAAACTTGATAGTTCTGATAAGTCAATTTTGGGAGGATTGAGTTCACTCAGAGGTACTAAGGAACTATCTGCTTCTACTCCTTTAGCCAAGGGATATTCGTTAGTCTTGGAAGCAAAGTATTTTTGCGCCTCGGAGCTAACCATATACTTTACAAATTTTTGAGCATCTTCTTCTTGGTTAGTAGTTTTGAGAATTGCTAACCCTGCAACGTTTATCATTGCACCCGCATCTCCATTGGTGAAGTGATGAGCCACGGGGAAGTTAGGATCATCTTTGGTAAAACGTGGTAAATAATAATGATTTACTAAACCAAGATGAACTTCACCCCTTCCCAAAGCCTTTACTATTGAGACATTGTTTCCGTATTTTTTCACACCGTTAGCTTTCATCGCCTTCAGCCATTCCAATGTCTTTTCGTCTCCTTCTGCTACTCGCATTCCTGTCACGAATGACTGAAACGAACCGTTTGTAGGTGCCCAAGCAACTTTTCCACGCCATTTTGGTTCCGTTAATTCCCAAACTGTTTTCGGCAAGTCGCTTTGTTTAACTAACTTTGTATTGTAGTCAACTACACGAGCACGTCCGGAAATTCCGATCCAATTTCCTGTAGGGGAACGAAAACGGGAATCTACTTGCTCAAGTAACTCTGACGGAATTGTTTTAGTGCGTTGCTGTTGTTCCAAAGCACCTAAAGCACCGGCATCTTGTCCGAAAAATACGTCAGCTTTACTTTTGTCTCCCTCCTCTAAAAGTGCGATCGCTAATTCAGAGGTTTTACCGTAACGCACTCTAATATCGAGGTTTAAGTCTTTTTCTGCTTGTAGTAATATTGGGGAAACTAGCTTCTTGTTTCTACCGGAATAAACAATGAGAATTTTTTTTGAGTTATTGCTGAATGCTTCACACCCCGCGCAGATGACTAAAGAAGCAATCAATCCCGTTAATAATAGTTTTTTTCGCATTTTTAATCTTTTTCTCCAGTAAAACAATTAGCAGTTTCGGGTTAAGTCATCAAGACATCACGTATAATATCAATGCATTAAGCAGCACTTGACAATGCGGAAAAGCAGGCAATCACTACCATAGAAACATCAAGAAAAGTTAATTTAACTAGGATGGTAGTTTTCTCTATTACATGAAAAGCTCAATGCTTTTTTTAATAGATAAAGATTAACCTCTGTATGATTTCTCTATAGCTTCAGTTCATAGCTGTTATAAACGATAACATTTATCAACTACTATGTAATGTATAACGAGTACATTTCAATGTAAACCCGCACCAATAGTTGAATATTGAAGGATGTAAGCTATTTATTGATAGTTAATTCTACCGGAACCCTCCAAGACCCTAGTTTTTAACTATGGAGGTGTAGTGCGCTGGCGTTCACCCGAAGGGTGCGGCTTATTTATTGGCCAGTCTCATCAGATTTTATGATATGTTAGTTAAAGCGGTAAAGCGCACATTGAAAAAGCCTAGTAGGTAAAGCGGACAAACCCTGAACCGGAACCCTAGGGGCAACAAGCCTTCAATTTATTGATGGGGAGTGTCAAAAGCGCCATCGCAGCAAAATACGGAGTAGCCACAAGCAAGTCATTAAAGACAGACTAAAAAACCCACACCAGGTATACCAATCCCACTCACCTTGCTTCGCCAAAAGTAAATGCAAGATAAGCAGCATAAGTGCAAAATAAGTCAAACGATGCAGCTTTTTCCAGTTTTTACGAAGCTTGCGGATACTCCAATTATTAGATGTCACCGCTAAGATTGCAAAAATTAAAATAGAACCAAGTCCTGTAAAGTAATCAATATACGTATTCAGACTCAACATATCCAAACCGCGTGTCTGTGCAATTATCACTCCATGGATTATTGAGAATAAAAAGCAAATTAAACCGATTTTCCTACGGTTTTTTAACAGGATTCTTCGCCAATAAAACTTTTTCCAGCTAGAGAAGACAACAATCAAATTAGAAGGCAATAGCGTTGCAATATAAGCAATCAGAGCAAGGTAACTAGTTACCAACTCAAGAAAGGCTGTCATTTTTGTACACTAGTGTTTAAATTAGTATAAAATAAAACTAATTAAGTGATTGTTATTACTGAAACTAATTAGTAGTTATTTTTTTAAGTTTTATTTCTCAAGTGCTAAGAGGATGTTTAAAAAATACTTCTCAAGTAGGGTGTAGTACAGAATTAGGATTCGATAGGAAAAATAACAGCTTGCTTATTTGCCGTAACGCACCAAGCGTTATTGGTGCGTTAGATGTATTAAAATTATCTGTTTTAACAGATGTTCCAAAGTGCATCTAACACACCCTACAATCTGCTCCGGCATGGTTCCCGCAGTACGAGCAAGTGGCGTGGATAATGGGGGATCTAAAAAGTTTTAAGCTGTATTAATCACCCATCCTTACATTTTCTAACACTTAGTTTTCAATTTTATTCCTCAAACCCTAGGTAAATGTGCTGGAAGCAGGCTAATACTAGCTATTGCTATATAAAGGAGTGCGAAACGAGTCTCAAGTAAAGCGACAGAATGAAACTTGGCTTGGGTGTACCATTCACGAAAGCCAATAACTACAGCAAATTTAATTAATACAACAGCAAATGCTAAAGCTGTGACTAATTTCAACCACCCGAGAAGTAAAAATCCCATGACAATTAGACTGGCAATTGAATGATAAGCTACACCAGGAGTCAGAGAACTGGTTTTTTTGCGCCGTAGTTTAATAGTAAAAATCGCGCTACCAAAAAATAACGTATTCACTATCCACATTATCATCGCTTCTATAGAAAGACTCCCCGTTGTTGCTGCATAAGCCAAAGGAGTCGATAAACAAATAGCCGCAAAAATTACTAGTTCATTCAGAATCGATTTATGCTTTCGTCTAAATACTGCAATCACATCAATTATCAATGCTAAAAAGAATATTGTATAAATCCATACTAAAACCCGGTACTGAATCCACAACCAACCCCCTAGTAAAATAGCGATCGCTCCATAAATTCCAGTCCAAATGACAAATCTAGGTTTCCAAGTACTGCGTTGTTTGATTTGAACTATAAGGGGATGTTCTAGCTGTAAAGTAAAAAAAGCGCAGATTAATGCTAAAGTTGTGCAATAAGTCCAAGCTTGAGCTAAAGCAGCTCCCGTCAAAAAAGAACCGAATAACACAATTAGTACACCATGCTCTGGAGAAAAAGTTGGTTTTATCCAATTCCGGAAGTTAACTTTCGTCAGTTGCTCGTAAGCATTAAATACTGTCGCCATCACGCCTTTTACTCCTTATGATTCTACCAGCAGATAAAAATCCCTTAACAGAACTACTCCCTAAGCAGTCAGATAAATATTGTTTTGAATAAAATAAGAGTGTCTATTAGATATAATTATAACTTATTTGAAGTTTTTTTGAGAGTATTTATCAATTAGTTTAGATTGATATAACCAATTTATTGTCAGTTTTCCTTCTAGAATTGGGAAAATTGTTTTATAAAATACATATTAAATCTGTATAAGTATTTATAATTATTTAGAATTATTTGCAATAAACTTGGAATTACGATGTGAAAACTTAGAGAAAAAATTAATTAATTACAAATTCTAATTTTTGCGAGATAACTGGAAGCTGGCAAATATACTTAAGATATTTAAGTATTTTTTTTTACTCATGAACACATACATATTAAGAATGAAAATGGAAAGAGCAAAAGCTGCATACACCTTCTTAATTAATAGTGCGAGAACGGTAGTATTAGGAACAGTTAGCGCTGAAGGTGTTCCTAATGTAAACTATGCACCATTTGTGATGGATGAAGCCAAAAATATTTATATTTTTGTAAGTAAACTTTCCGTTCATACTTCTAATCTTCAAGTAAATAGTAGAGCGAGCGTTATGCTAATGGAAGATGAAAATAAAACTAAACAAATTTTCGCTCGTAGGCGTTTGACATATTCCTGTAATGCAAGCTATGTAGAGAAGAATAGTCCAGAATGGGAGAATATAGCCGATAAATTCGATCAAAAGTTTGGAAATATTATTTATATTTTTCGTAACTTACCTTCATTTAATATTATTAAATTTACTCCTTATGAAGGTCTTTTTGTCGTGGATTTTGGCGCAGCTTATCAGATTTATGGCCATGACTTAAATGATTTAATATATATTTCATCAGAAGAATAGAACCAATAAATAATCTAATTTATTTGATATTTTTAGTTTATATTCTTAGCTTTAGATAAATATATACATATAGATAGTAAACAATTTAAGATTATTTAAAATAGGTTCTAAATTTATATAACTTAGGTAAGTAAGTCGGCACAAATAAACTCAACTATGTACTAGATGTAAATCTAGTTATCAAAGAGAAGACGTATTACTACTCACTATTCACCCCGACTCTAGTCTCTTATCCTAATTACTATTTTCAACGCTAACCTACTTAAATTCAATTAAATTCAATTAAATTCAACTCTTAGGTTTATATTCTGATAATTCTATAGTCGTGAAAAAAAATTAATCAAAAATTAGTTAAAGGATAGTAAATAAACTTATTAAAAAAAATATTATAAAAATAAAACTTTTTCTTAATATACTTGAAATATATTTTCAATAAATGTATTATACCAAGAATATTGTGAGGAGCATATTCTAACAAAAATGAAAACTATCTTACGTTTATTAGGACTGGGATTAGCAGCTTTATGCCTAGTCTTCCTGACTAACTGTGCTCAATCATCAGATGTTGCAACTAACACAAATGTGCCTGAAGCTACAACTGTCGCAGCAACTAGTAGTAATTATACAGAGGAAGTTCAGGCTGGCGTAAAGTATTTTCAGAAGCAAGCTGAAGAACAGTTACCCTTGGTTGAAAAGCTACTCGAAGCCTTAAAAAGTGGAAATCTTGAGGCAGCAAAGACAGCTTATGTAAATTCTCGTCCCCCCTACGAGCAAATAGAAGTTTTAGCTGGAAACTTTGAGCAAGAAGATACTGATATTGATGCTCGCCCTTATGCCTTTGAAGCAGGTGACTCAGACGAAGCATTCAAGGGTTTTCATAAGATTGAAGCTTTCATTTATCGCGATGGAGATTTGACAGAAGCTATTTCTTATGGAGAAGGTTTAATTGCCAGCGTTAAATCTTTGATTGGAAAATTGAACGACCCCGATAATTTTAACGCCAAAGACCACTTCGGCGGTATGATCGCTGTAGCGACTGAAGTACCAGCTAAGAAAATTTCTAGCGAAGAAGAAACTTGGTCAGATCAGAGTTTGGTAATTTTCAAAAATAATTGGATTGGTATTTATTCTCAGTACGAACCGTTTGCCGCACTTGTTAAAGAGAAAGACGCGAGTTTAGCACAAGAAGTTGATTCAGCTTATCAAGCTTGTTTGAAGACTGTAGAACCATTCTTCACTAAGGGACAAGTTGCAGCTAAACCTTATAGTTCTGTTAATGCCCAACAGCGAGGTGCAATTGTCGAAGCCAGCTATAAGTTCCGCGATGCTTTAATTAAGGCTCGCGATATTTTAGGTATTGAAGCATAATCTATATCTATATCTATATCTATCTCTATTTCTATAGTTTTTAAAATTTAGTTGTTGCCTCTGGGTTAGATAAACTCTTTCACCAAATACCAGAGGCTTTTTCTATTTTTATATCTTAATCAAGTACATTCCCACAGGGATACCCGTATCACAATAGTCATTACTCATTACTTATTACTTATTACTCATTTTACTCATTACTCATTACTTATTACTTATTACTCATTTTACTCGTTACTCGTTACTCGTTACTCATTACTTATTAATCATGCTGTATATTTACTATAGAGAAAAAAAAGACGTTGCTCCCGGCAACATCTAGGAAATTAATTCACACAAATCGTCCTGAAAACTTAAATAACTCCCGCTTCTTGTAGTAAATTCAGAGTCTGTTCCAAACTATGTAATTTAGTCAAATTTATTCGGGGAGAATTCAATCTATATAGAGGAATCTGTCCTTTAGGAGACTTCATTCCCTTACGTAAAGGATACTCTTTAGTTTTCTCTGAAAAATATCTTTGTGCTTTACGACTGAGTAAATAGTTAATAAAGGTTTCTACGTCCTTTCTTTGATCCGTAGTTCTTAGCACAGCTACCCCAGCTACATTAATCATTGCACCTGCATCTCCACGGGTAGAGTGATGTGCAACCGGAAATCTAGGATTAGTCTTTTTAAATCTAGCTAAGTAGTAATGATTTACCAATCCTAGATGAACTTCACCACGTCCCAAAGCTTTGACAATTGCCGAATTTTTTGGGTATTTTCTAGCGCCGTTAGCTTTCATAGCTTTAAGCCACTCTAGAGTCTTTTTCTCCCCATACAATACCCGCATTGCGGTAACAAATGATTGGAATGAACCATTTGTAGGTGCCCAAGCAACTTTACCGCGCCATTTTGATTTAGTTAATTCCCAAATAGACTTTGGTAATTGGCTTTTTCTAACTAACTTCGTGTTGTAGTCAATTACCCGAGCACGTCCAGAAATTCCCATCCAATTACCCCAAGGAGAACGGAAACGAGAAGGTACTTTATTGAGTAATCGAAGGGAAATTGGTAAAGTGCGTCGTCTTCTTTCCAAAGCACCTAAAGCACCAGCATCCTGGGCAAAAAATAAATCCGCACGGCTATTTTTACCCTCTTCCAAAAGTGCGATTGCCAACTGAGAAGTCTTACCATAACGTACTTTAATATCCAGGTTCAAATCTCTTCGAGCCTGTTTAATTAAAGGACCAATTAATTTTTCGCTTCTACCAGAGTAGATAATCAGAGTTCTTTTTTGACGCGCATCCGCGATTTCTCCAAAACCGAAACTAGTTAATGTAGTGGCAAGAGCTACTAATCCAGCTACCAAAAATTTTCTGTCTATCATAGACGGTTTACTCCAAGAAAATCTCAATACTTGATAATTCTGATTCATAGTAGAGATGACTATTAATAGTTTCTCTACAATTCTTTGATTCCAGTTTTAGCTGTTAATGTTTAGATAAAACTGTATCCGGTAGAAAAGCATCAGTGGGTAGACATTTACCTAAAGATAAATAACTACTAATATTCCTCGATTAATCAAGAAAGAATTAATTCTGCTATCCTGGTTACTATTATTTCCTTCACCAATGTAGTTTCTTCTTTTTCCACAATCAAAGGTCATCAAAGTAATAGCAAACTTTTAGCCTTATCCATAGCTTAGAACCAAACTACCTTTTACTTGATTTAGCAGACGAACTTAACGATAACATTTATCAATAATCCTGTAATGTATATCGAATACAATTGAATTTTTTTGCTTATAGGATGTTATGCAAAAATGCCTTTAAAAAAAAGCCTATTGGATGAATTTGAACGGCTATAATAGGAAATTTATTGTAAAAGAGCGTAATTACTACTAAAAATTAGCTTCAATCTTTACAACACGCTCGTTTATATTTTTAGTACAGTACTATATTTTAAAACTCTTGTGTTACCGGCATCCGGGACCTGGTTAAAATGTAACTAAATGTAACTAATAAAGATGAAATATACTGTAATTAATTCAAATAGCGCAACACTACTATGTATATATAGCATCTTTAATTTTTAGTTAAGAAGAATAAAAATACTGATTATCAATTTGTAGTCTATATTCCTTGCTAATTAAGCTTGATGCAATATATTATCATCATTAGACAAAGTAATAGTTTCAACTTCACTCTTTCACGTCAAAAATTGACCTACATAAGTGAAGTTAGTAATAGTGACTGACGATCATATCACGAAAAACCCTTAGTTAAATTTATAAGGAGTCTCGAAATGAATTCAAAATCAGTTGCTTTGTTTCTAGCTTTAGGTTTGGCTGCAAGCATTACTGCATGTGGTGGTGCTGATGTCGGCGGCGAAGCTGGTGAAGGTGGTGAAGGTACAGGTACCGAAGAAGTTACACCAACCACTGGCGAAGGCGGCGAAGGCGGTGTAGGCGGTGAAGGCGG
>DESS01000342.1:1757-5331 GCA_002361335.1 Richelia sp. UBA3308 | reverse complement strand
GTCCTGGTTTTATGTAGCAGAGATTGAATATAAGTCTTTATATTTGAGCAAAACAGAGTATAGCGAATAAATAACGGCGAAAGTGGGAATGTAAAATTTGCTGTTAAAGACGTTGCTGCGCGGGTGTAGCAACGTCTTTACATAAATCAATAAAATTGCTGCATTACATAATCAATCGTTGCCCAAAAGGGAGTATAACTTTGTGTTTCATCTCTCTCTAAATAAGCTTGGCTGAGCTTTTTGATTTCTTTCTCAGATAAACCCTGAGTAGCTTCAATCACACCATCAACAACTTTACGGCGCATTTTTTTCAACTTGTTGATATTTAGGGCCAACATTCTAATTGTAGTTTCGGCAGCTTCTTGATGTTCAGAGTTTTCTGTAGGTAAAATTTCTCCGGCACCAGTATATTTAAAATAACTGCTGCAATTGGGATCTAAAGGCGAAATCATCAATTCTTCATCAAACCAACCGCCTTTTTTATGTCCACAATGTACGGGTTTTGTAGGTCTTTGTTCGTCTTCTCCCTGACAAGAAGAAATTAAATTACTATAAGTAAATGTTAAGTCTGGATATTTACTTTTAGGACGATAGTGTTCGATATGACACTTTTTTCTACTAATACGAATACCGCAGTAACAACAGATGTAACCTTGTTCGTAAAGAACGGATTCATAAACATCGTTTTTAACATTACGATTGAAGGATTTCCATTTAGTAGTCTTACCAACTTTCTTATTGTATGCTGTTAAGCTACTTGGTTCCGGACCTTTTTCAATGTGCTTCATTTGTTGAGAATTTCCTTACGTCGAATTAGAACATCTGCTCGGAAAAATTCCGGTTCGTCGTCGCCAATTTCAGATGCTAATTCTTGGCGTAATTGTTTAGCACCTTGTAGATTTCCGTCATCAATAAATCTGAAAAGTTTTTGCAAACTATCTTTAATTTTTTGAGGTCTTTCAGGAACTTCCATTAAGTCTTCTAAAATGCTATTGCTATCTCTTCCATAAGAACCTTCGGGACTCATAACAAAAAGTCCTTCTTCTTCATTTCTTTCGAGAATGAAAACTCCTTCGGGATGAACGTGACTGATAACTTGTGGTGAGTGAGTGGTGACAATAAATTGACAATTAGGAAAAGTTTTTTTCAAGGCTGGAATAATATCTCTTTGCCATCTGGGGTGTAAATGTAATTCAATTTCATCGATTAAAACCACACCTTCACCTAATAATGGATCCTCAAGTCCACGATTGGCGATCGCTAATCTTCTGGCTAAGTCTCCGACCATTGCAATTAAGCATTTTTCTCCATCAGATAACTGATTAATATTTAGTTCTTGACCTTGTTTTTTTACGGTCATTCTTAAGGGAGAACGACGTATTCTTAAGTGAGATAATCCTGTAATTAAAGAATAAATAGCTTGTCTGACTGCTTCTAATTGATGATTGACAAAATTAGAATCATCAAGTCTTTGTTCGTTTTCTAAATCTTCCAGTTTTCTAAACCATTGGAAGAAGCTATTAAAGTTAATTTGTACGCCATCTAATGCTTGTTCGTAGGCAGTTACGCGGTCTAGTGAATGTTTTTTACGAACTCTTAAAGGAATATCAATTACAGCCCGATTTACGCCATAATGAACAATAACTGGTAGATTAAATTCAGGATTATGTTTTAAATTTTCGTGAGTTTCTTCAATTAATAGACGTAACTGACTTAAATCATTACCAGCAGTTTTAGTGCGCTTTTTTCGTACCTTAGAAAGACACCAAGTGACCTCATCTTCAGAAGTGACAACTGTAATCTCATTACGAGTTTCTTCACTTCCAGTAGAAATATCTTCTTCCTGAAATAATCTTCCGGAAGTAGTAGGAAACTGAATTGGTTTTGTATAGCGAGATAAAAGAATTGCAATACATTCAAGAATACTCGATTTACCTACCCCGTTAATACCAATAATTACATTGGGTTCCTTTTCCTGGAATTCCAGCGTCATATCGCCGATTCCACGAAAAGACTGCATTTCAATACGTTTAATTTTCATACTTGAAATGAAATTATGGACTGAAAATATATGTACTTATTAGTAACGATAGCTTTATTCTCTTTCTCTTTGCAGGAAAATCGTGTTCTATCAAACCTATGTTAGATTAAAAAAAATAACGGTAACAAATTTAGTTAAGAGTAAATTATTTAATTACTAATAATAGATGAATAATTGTATTCTAAAAGACAAAAAAATAATATGAACGCAATATAAACAAATTGTATATTTAAGTAAAAAATCAGCCAAATAAAAGTTGAGAAAATAAAATCAAATGATAAATTAAAGCTGCGATTAGTTTGTTCACGGCTTTATGGTTAGCAAAAAAAAACCGATATTCGGTACAGAACCGAAAGCGGGAAGGGATTAATAATTCATAGGTCATGTTATACGTATTTTAACTTAGATAACTTGTACTTTATAATTCTATGTCACCAAAAAATCAAAATATACAACCATCTTCATCTCCAGAAAAACTTCCATTTTGGAAAGCATCATTAATTAAAGCTTTACGAGGAACGATTGGGGTATTAGAAACTACCGCAGTTAAATTAGAAACCGAAGCCCCAGCCGGTAGCCCAGAGAAACCAGGTTTTTTACAAAAGCTTCAACAGTTGTGGAGGGGTATTTTAAGAAAAATCCGGCTTATCTTACCAGCGCAATTTTCTGCAAAGTTGACAGATACAGCTTTGAGTGGAATTATTCTTGGAATTGTGGTATTCGTATTTTTGATAACTTCAAACCCTTTCGGTAGTAAACCCTTACAAATTGAAACTCCGGCAGTAGTATCTACAACTAACCCAGAAATTATCCCTTCTGAAGCATCTACACAAGAGCAACCAGTAGCTGCAATACCAGGGGAAGAACAAAAAAAACCTTCTCTAGAAGAGGAATCAATTTCTATAGCTCCGGAAGAAGAAGTAATTAGCAACCCAGAACAAAAAATTCCACCAGTATTAGAACAAAAAAATCCTTCTCCACAAGAGGAATCAATTTCTATAGCTCCGGAAGAAGAAGTAATTAGCAACCTAGAACAACAAAACCCTTCTCAAGAAGAAACACTAGTACAAGAGGAATTAGCAACCACTGCTAAACCTATACCATTAACACCAGAACAAATCTTAATTACAGCAATTCAAAATCAAATCGCCGAAATTAGCAATATCCTAGAGCAGACAAGCTCTAAGGATAAGTCGGAGGCATCTAACGCAGAAGCAGGAATTTTTTCAGGAATAATAGAATCAATTCAAGCCAACTTTTTAGACAGTAATCTAATAATTAAAATTACTAGCAATTGGTATAAATTAGAAAAATCCCAACAAGACAAATTCGCTGCCGAAATCCTCAAACGTTCCCAAGAATTAGATTTTACTCACCTGGAAATTACTGATAACACAGGTAAATTAATAGCTCGTAATCCAGTAGTCGGTAATGAAATGGTGATTTTTAAAAGAAAATAGATTTAACCTCTAAATATGGGTTTAATTCCCCACCGTAAGCATGGTGTTTTAATTGGGTTGGGCATTATACCCC
>DESS01000342.1:567-1624 GCA_002361335.1 Richelia sp. UBA3308 | reverse complement strand
CCAAGAATCCCCCGCATTCTATGGATGGGGAGCGTCAAAATTTAATACTCTCCGGCGGCTCTTTCGGCTCAATGCCCCATTTCCCTTGTTAAACTAATGATTGACCCTTTGAACCAGTAATTATGTTAAGGCGTTCTAAATTCGAGACAACTCAATCTCAAATAATGCATCGTGCTGAAGATTTAATTAACGCGGCTTCCAACCGTTATCGAATTACAGTTCAAGTGGCAAATCGCGCTAAACGTCGGCGTTATGAAGATTTCGATAATACTGAAGATGTATTGATGAAGCCTGTATTACGTTCAATTATTGAAATGTCTGATGAATTAACTCAGCCAGAAATCATCGGCGATATGTAATACCATTACATCAAGCATGAAAGCTTTTCGTTAATTCATGCTAATCGGTTTGATTTCATCCGTTTTCAAAAACTTATAACCCCCTATATTTAAATAAATAGGGGGAAATTTTTTGGCTTAATAGATTCAAAGCAAACCGAATTTTCAACAACCTTTAGGCGTGAAGCTTCGCTGGTGCCGGAGGCGATCGCTAAAAAACCGGGAAAGGTTCAATATATGACTTCAAACCAACCTGTAAAAAGGTTGCATTGTAATCCCTTATAATCAAGTCTACTGTTTGTAAGTCAAATAATGAAAGCAAAATACCGGTTAATTATAACCGCGATCGCAGCAAGTGCAATTGTTTTCGGTAAGCCATATTTAAACTCAAAAACAAATATAGTCGGAATCCAACCTGTTGTAGCCCAAAGAATAGCTTCATCAGATGCTTGGCGACAAGTTTATCAAAGATTGCCAGAATTTCCCCTAGAAAATAAATACGTTAGCAAAAAGACGCGCAAAGTGTCTGAAAATCATACCCTAGCCCGTCGTCTTATACGGTATCACGTTTATATCAAAGGACGAGCACCAAACACCCGCCTTGATTGGAAATTAACATTAGCCGATTACCTTGGTGCTAACGAAATAATGTATGATTCTTCATATCCAGGTTCCGATACCTTAAGGAAAAATCCCATCGATGGCGATCGCGCTGCAAT
>DESS01000342.1:289-478 GCA_002361335.1 Richelia sp. UBA3308 | reverse complement strand
GTTTTAGTTAATATATTTAATCAGTAAGGGTTAAAATTCGACATTGTCTCCCCATCCCCCCATGCGCGTACTCAAAAAAGGACACGGTTGGCGTATCGGCATAAACCCAGCAGCATCGGAATTCAAAGGCTTAGTTGGTACGGATGATTGGGCTGTGGAATTAACGGAAGCTGAATTAAATGATTTTTG
>DESS01000342.1:0-204 GCA_002361335.1 Richelia sp. UBA3308 | reverse complement strand
GAGTTGATGGATGAAGAAAAAATCGCATGCGAAGCCCAAACCGATTTAATCTGGATGGAGGTTGAAGGCTATGCTCACAATTACAATTTACGTTTTATTCTTGAATCTGGGCGTTGTGTCGAAGGTAAATGGGATTGCCCCGCTGTTTACGAGTTAATCCAAGCCGCAGCCATGCTGAAAATTTTTTGAATTTAATGGTTGTTT
>DESS01000377.1 GCA_002361335.1 Richelia sp. UBA3308 | reverse complement strand
AACATTTTACTTCTTGAATCTCCCTTATAAATAAGCTGTTAAAAAACAGTCGTTTTTCTGTTACTAATTTAATTCAATAGGGCAAATTGGGGAAATTTAAAAGTGATTATTACCCTCTACTACTTTACAAGGGGTAATACATCGTATCAGTAAAAATGCTTACATTTTGTGTGCTCAGCAATTTTTTGGTTCAATAGCGATACATCGGTTTTCGATCGTCAAACTAAGGTGAGAAATCATCACCAATAAAATAATCCCTCTATAGAACTATTTTTTTATTTTAAAATAATCTTTAGTCAGATTAAAACAATAAAAATTCTTATGATTCCCATTTTTCATCGGAAAATTATTATATAGATAAAATTATTTTATTAAGTAGGCAATTTGAGAATGTTGGTAGATAATTAAATATTTACTCGGCGATCAAAATCAATCGATAAATGCTTAAGATGATTTTACAATCAAAGCTTGATTGATTTTTCCACTTTTTGTAAAAACTCGTTTGTTGTGTTAAAAAAATGAACGTTCGGATTTGATATGGCGATTAGTTAATCAAAAGTTAATCTTATCCCCTTGAACAAACTTTTATTTGCGGATAATACACGGAACGGGAATTTATGACAGTAGCTATTAGGCAGGACAATTTAGAATTGTTAGCAAACAAATTGGAGGAACACTTACGTGCAGATGTTCCATCTGGAGAATTCTTCAGTGTTAGGTGTGCTGTTAAAAATCACCAAACCATGATTTTAACTCAACATCCCCAAGGTGTGGCAGTCGATACCGAAAATATTTTTAAAGTTATTCAAGAAGCCCTTATTAATTCGGGGGAGTATCAACAACAAAAAGCAGAAATTTTCTTACGAGTAGTTGGGGCAAAGCTTCCTTATGCCAAACATTCCCTAAATCTGGAAAAAAATGACGACGATGATTCTGACTCTTCTATCCCCGATTCAAATGCCTTGACTTATTCACCAATCAACCGGGAGCACCATGAATCATCGAACTCCCTTACTGAATTACCTGTATTTACGGCAGAATCAGAATCAAAGTTTGCCGGTTTTAATATCAAACTGATTTTACTTTCAGTTTTTGGGGTAATAGTTTCAGCAACTTTAGGCGGTGTTTACGTTGCAACTCGCCCTTGTTTAATAACCAAGTGTAAAGAACTACAAACCGCACAATATTTAAATAAGTCTTATGGAAAGTTGATTAATAAAATCAACTCCGAACAAGATTTAGCTCCATTACAAAGAAAAATTGATTTAGCGAGACGAAATTTAACTAAAATACCCAATTTATCTCCTTCTTTTCCAGAATCACAACAACACTCACGACTGTTGTCTAATAAGTCAGAAGAAATTCAACAGATATTTACAGCTTCTCAAGCAGCGCGGATAGCAAGGCAAAAAAGTCAAACAGTTTCTAAAAATCTAAAGGAATTAAAAAATCAACAGCGGTTATGGCGACAAGCCATCGCACCATTAGAAGCAATTAATCGCAATAACCCCCTCTCTCAATTGGCACAAAAAAAACTTGTAAGTTATCGGGCTAATTTACAAGCTGTGAATCAGGATTTATTGGCGGAAGATAAATGGTTGAAAAAAGTCAATTCAGCAAAAGCCGTATCTATAGTTGCCGACAAGCGAGAAGCTGCCGCCAAAACTCTTACAGACTGGCAAAAAGTTGAATCTACTTGGCAAGTAGCGGTAAATGCATTAACCCCAATTCCTGCCAAAAGTTCGGCATATTCTGATGCACGAAAATTAATTTCTGAATATAAACCCCGACTCTTAGCAGCTCGAAACCAAAAAAATAAAGAATTGATGGCTGCCAAGACTTATAAACAAGCTGTTAACGCCGTTAAACTTGCCAAAGGTTACCAACAACAAAAACAGTGGCAAGCTGCAGTGGCAGCATGGCAATCAGCTTTAAGCTACGCTCAACAAGTTACCAACAACAGCCTTTACAATATCCAAGCTCAGAAATTAATTGCATCTACATCTAATTCTCTCAATCAAGCCCAAGAAAAATTAGAACTTTATCGCCGCATCCAGAAAACTCGTTCTGATTTAAATAAAACCTGTTCCGATCAAATTCCCATTTGTACTTTCATCATAAACAACCAAGGAATCTCAGTGCGAGTTACCCCCGAATACGAACAAACTCTACAAGAAAGCTTGATGGAAGCCAGCATTCAAGGAAACCCAGATATTATTCGATATGTAAACAATCACTTACAAACTTTACAGCAAGCTTTAGAAGCAATCAGTGATAATGCTGATGTACCTGTTATTGTTTACGATGCTCAAGGTAATGTTATTTATGAGCGCATCCTTAATTAGTTTGAAAGGGCATTGGGCATGGGGCATTGGGCATGGGGTATGGGGCATGGGGCATGGGGCATTGCGTATGGGGCATTACTGAAGTTGCGATCTTCCCTTCCCGTCGCCCGAAGGTGGCGAATGCCAATCGCGTTCACCACAAGGTGTTCCCGTTCACCGGAGCGGTGTTCCCGAAGGGTAGGGTAGGGTAGGGCTTATCGCCGCAGAAAAGCTGTTCATCCCTAGGATGCGGTTTACACGTAGCGCATGGGTGAGCGGCTTATGGCGGAATTTGCGACTCATGGGTATAAAAATGCGTCGATTTCTCGGATTGTGGCGGAGGGGAAGATTGCCAAAGCTAATTTTTATCAATATTTTTAGGATATATTGACCTTTATTTACATCAATATTAAGAATATTAAGTAAAGATTAATTCCGATATTTAAGTCACAAATGGCAACCTTAGCAACATTATTGTCATCTATAATTAACGTGCATGACTAAATAGTCATATAAAAAATATATAGGTTTTATCGAAAAAAGCGGATTTCACGTTTATTAGAATACAAAATTAAAAATTCATCATGTTAATTTTGAGGGCTTGTAGAAACGTTATATATAACTTCTCTACATAAATTAAACCGGATTTTAATAAAAATGAAATCAAAAACACAGCCAATAAAAAGCAAAATCGAAATCAAAGAACCGATTAATATAAATTCAAAAGAGTTTATAAATAATAAGTACGAATATTACAAACTCCTGCGAGAAGAGTATCCCGTCTGCAAGGGCAAAGTAAGTGTGATCGATGCTTATTTTATTTCCCGCTACGATGACTGTGTAAATTTTCTTAAAGATCCACGCTTTGTCCGCAACCGTACCACTGCTACAGGTGGAGGTAGATTCCCCTTTCCTTTACCTAAGTCGGTGTCTTTAATCGCTAACAGCATGATTACCGAAGATGAACCGGATCATCGCCGCTTGCGAAATTTGGTACATCAAGCCTTTACACACCATTCTCTGGCAAAAATGGAGGGGCGAATTGAGCAATTAACCAACGATTTGCTTGACAAGGCTGAGAAACAGGGTACTGTGGATCTCAAGCAGGCTTATGCCCTACCTATTCCCGTTACCGTTATTCAAGAAATGGTGGGGGTAGCGGATGAGGATATGCCCCAGTTTTATAATGGTTTGAAGGCTTTGTCAGAGGGTTTTTCCGGCTTGACTCTGCTCCGCACGTTATTCTGGGATATGCCCCGCTTATCTAAGTTTGTCCGCGAGCTAATCGATCGCAAGCGCTCTAATCCTTCGGAAGACATTTTAACTGCACTAATTCAGGCGGAAACGGAGGGAGAAAAACTGAGTGAAGATGAATTAGTGGCTATGGTGTTTCTACTGATTATTGCTGGCTACGAAACCACCGTTTATCTAATTCTCAACAGCGTTTTAACGCTCCTACAACATCCCGATCAATTAGCACTTTTGCGCTCTCAACCTGAGTTAATAAATTCCGCAGTTGAGGAAATTCTACGCTATAGAGGCCCCATCCAAGGTACAAAACCAGGTTATGCACTCGAAGATGTTGTATTACATGGAGTGACAATTCCCAAAGGGGCAGCGGTTTTTCCTTTATTAGGGGCAGCCAATCACGATCGCGATGTGTTTGAGAATCCAGAGGTGTTCGATATTACCCGTAGCCCCAACAAGCATCTGGGATTTGGTAACGGTATTCACACCTGTTTAGGAGCTCCCCTAGCACGCATGGAAACTAGAATTGCGATCGCTAACTTAATAATACGTAATCCTAATTTACGTCTGGCGGTAGATGTATCGCAACTTGAATTGATAAATATACCCTTGTGGCATGGCTATAAGAACTTACCAGTAATGTTGAAGTAATTAAGAATTTAGAATGCCCGAATTTAGAATTCAGAATTTAGAATTCAGGATTACGAAAGTTTGAAAATCAATTCATTTTATTAACAACTGACATTTCTTTAATTCGCCACTTTCCACCGATTTTAAGTAGCATATACCGAACTCGTAAAGTCTCATTATATGACTTTCTTTGATTTAATTGACCATTTTCATAGAAATCAGCTTTCTCAGTTACAGTAGCTTCGATAGCAGCTTGATTATCGTTGTTGGGAATGGTATCGACGGAATTAACTTTTAAACTATGCTCAAAAGTTCGATAGCGTTTATTGGCTTTATCTTGTCGAACAACTAATTGCCAATTAGCAAGAGCAGTACCGACTAAAATATTGTTTAAGCTTTGAATATTATGATTTTTTCCCAAAGCAACTTCTTTAGTAGATAACCAAGCGCTAACAATTTCTTCTGCTCTTTCTTTTGTCAAATTACCGTTATTTAAAAGGGGTTGATTATTTGGTGATGGTATCTCTATAATTGGTTGATTTACTTTTATGTTCAACTGTTCCCCTTTTAAGTATGGTTCGGGGGAAAATAAATTTTGGAATAATCCGATAACCCCAACTACCACTAACCATAAAACTGATAAACCTGATAAAGATCCAAGAATTAACCAAATAATACGGGTTCTTTTTTCTAAATTGCTTGCTGCATTTCGCCGCCGGGGCACTCTGGCGCGGGGTATTGCTTCCACAGCACCTCCAGAGTAGGGAATATCGCTGCGCTTACGTCTTTTGCGGCTGTTGCCTTGGTGAGGTATACCCGTGTTGGTTTTTGCAGAACCATTGTAAGGGTTGTTGTTTGCTCTCAAACGTTCTGCTGTTGGAAGCGGTGCTACTGGTGTGGATATTTCATTGGTGGATGTTACAGGATTGTTTGTTGGTCTACCAGGAGCATTAGAAGTTGTTTTTTGAGTATACCCCGGTGGTGTCTGCCTAGGACTATTAAATTGTCCATAAATTACCTTAGAATTATGATTTTTTGGAGTATTTTGACTATTTGATTGAGGCTTAGAAATAGACTGGCGATTTGCTTGATTTACTGGAGTTTCTCTGGGTAAAGCTTCCAAATAAGCCTGTACTTGGGTATTAGCAAAATATTCTTTTAAAGAAGCTTGCTGATTTTTCAAATCCCGAAAATGCAGGAATACTTCGTTTTGTAACCAAGCTTCTCCGTATAAACACAGTCCCGGAAGCAAATCGGGAGAGTCCTGAGAATTTTCTCTAATAAAAGCTAAAGCTTCGTATTCCTGACTTAATTCTAAAGCACTAGTTGCTTCCTGGGTTTGTCCCAAAAGTAAGGCACACAAAGATTGTTCTAAGTGTACGTCTTGGCGTTTACCCAACTGAATCAACATTTGTTTTGCTTGACGGATTAAAGCAGGTTGACGTTGAGTAAATCCCCGTGCGATGGAAGCATATACAGCTAAGTATGAGGCGACAGCGGAGGGACGCTTGCTTTCTTGTTCAAATAACTTGTGCTGCTCAGCTACTGTTAAATGGTTACGCAGTTGCTGAATGAATCGTAGAAAATCATCTACATTTAAACCGGATTGATCGAAGCCTGTGCCGTCAATACCGCCACGTTGTTGGAGTACTTCCTGTAATAATTGTAAACCTTGTTGTCGTTCGGCGGTTTTTTCTATTGGTAGTGCTAATAATTCTAAAATGCGGTAAGGTCGTAGTCTGTAAAGGTCCGCTTCTATTTCTGCTTGAACACTGTGGAATAACGCTTCGTTGGATAATAGTTCTAAACCAGTTTCTAAGGAAACAGCGGCATTTTCATAGTGAGCTTGCTGCCATTGTTCTCGACCTAATTCCAAGCAGGCAAGGGCGACGGTGAGAACCACATCCGGACGTTGGGCGGTTTGTTCCGGGGTGAGTTGTGTTTGCCGTGATGCCTCGCCTAAATTACCAGCCACTTTACCATTTCTACTAATTAGGTATGGACGACCTAATTGTAAAACTTGTTCGTATTCTCCCAACTCTTGCAAAAGCATTAAAGCTCCAATCAATTCTGAATGGGAAATGTCAATGCCTAGAGTTGTAGATTTTACATCTGTTTGACTATTTGATACCCGCTCTTCAACCGCCACACTTCTATCGGGCCGTTCTTCTGGAGTATAGGCATGTGTCAGATAAACCCGATCGTATTCCTTGCGTTCTATTGGATCTGATAAAACCACGTAAGCTTCTTCTATAAGTTTTTTTCGAGATGCAATTGCTGAAGAAGAATATTCGCGTCGCGGCAATCCGACAATGCGATCGCTGTATGCCTGGCGCAACTGCTCACCACTTGCCGCCATCGGTATTCCTAAAATTCGGTAATAATCTAGCGGAATTTGCACAGCCTACTTCCCTGCTCAGCTTTCATTAATAAAGTTTTCTTAATTTATTTTTGGGTATGTAAAACCGTGCCATAATGATAACCCAGTCACTTCATACTACAAGTATGTATCGCAACAAGTTTACTTAAAATCCCTTAAAATAAAGTCAAGCGCCAATAAAGGAGTGTAAATTAAAGCGTTGTATAACCTCTTATCATAGTTAACTATACTTAGTAGAATGGCAGTTGGAATCGCTCCGATAACTTAAATATTACCAACAGCGGCACTAAATTGTTAAATACACACCATATATAGTAGTATTTGCACTACAATACTCCTGTTCGACGAAAACCAGTAAAAAGGTAGATAAAAGCTTTTCACCTAGTATTACTATAGAAAAGCATCACCTGTTGAGATATTTCCCCAAACGAGTAAAAGATAATATCACGATTGTCATTTAAGTACAAATATCTACAGATATATTCCGGATATATGTTGCCTTTTTTTTATTTGTCATTGAAAATGCAGAATATTGATATCCTGAAACGGTAATCTATAAGCGAGATAGCAGTCTAATTACTTATAGAAGGGAGGATTAAAATATCGATCGCAAATCTTCCCAACTCTTCTAAACTAAGGATTTAAGGCTGCTTAAATAGCAATATAGATTTAAGGATAGTAAGTAAACTAAGGTGAAATCTTTAAGTATTATCACGGAGTTTTTACGAAAAATAATGATTCAAGAACGCACTTTACCCGACTTTAATCCGACTACCGCCCAAATAACCAAGGAAGAAGGTCTGCGAATTTACGAAGATATGATGTTGGGGCGATTGTTTGAAGACAAGTGCGCCGAAATGTATTATAGGGGCAAAATGTTTGGTTTTGTTCACCTGTACAACGGGCAAGAAGCAGTTTCAAGCGGTGTAATTAAAGCGATGCGAGCGGGTGAAGACTTTGTTTGCAGTACTTACCGCGACCACGTTCATGCTTTAAGTGCGGGAGTTCCTGCAAAGGAAGTGATGGCGGAGTTATTTGGAAAAGCCACTGGTTGTAGTAAAGGTCGCGGTGGTTCAATGCATATGTTTTCTGCAGAACATCGTCTCTTAGGTGGTTATGCATTTGTTGCTGAGGGTATTCCCGTAGCTGCAGGGGCTGCTTTCCAAACTAAGTATCGTCGTGAAGCCATGGGCGATGAAACTGCTGACCAAGTTACAGCAGCCTTTTTCGGCGATGGGGCCTGCAACAACGGTCAATTTTATGAAACATTAAATATGGCAGCCCTATGGAAACTACCGATTATTTTCGTGGTAGAAAATAATAAGTGGGCGATCGGCATGTCTCACGAACGGGCTACTTCTATGCCTGAAATTTACAAAAAAGCTAGCGTATTTGGTATGGCTGGGGTGGAAGTTGATGGAATGGATGTACTGGCAGTCCGTTCCGTGGCTCAAGAAGCTATATTACGTGCTCGTGCAGGAGAAGGCCCAACATTAATTGAAGCACTTACTTACCGTTTCCGGGGTCACTCCTTAGCAGATCCAGATGAAATGCGTAGTAAAGAAGAAAAAGAATTTTGGTTATCTCGCGATCCGATTAAGAAATTTGCAGCCTATCTAGTTGAGCAAAATTTGGCTTCTGATGAAGAATTAAAAAATATAGAGCGCAAAATCCAAGGAACTATTGACGAAGCAGTACAATTCGCCGAAAGTAGTCCCGAACCAGATCCAAGTGAATTATATCGCTTTGTATTTGCCGAAGACGAATAAATTTTTGGACAAAGAAATGGGAAAATAAGGGGACAAGGGGACAAGGAAGGGGACAAGGAGACAAGGGGACAAGGAGAATAACTCTTAAGTGCTGTCCTATTAAGTCCCCTCCTCCGGCACTCCTAACTCTTAATTCCTAATTTTCCACTCTAAGTTGCTAAATTTTAAGTTTGAATTATGTTTACCGTAAATGTCGAACAAAAGCAGTACGAAACCTACGTATTGTCTGACGAAAAAGCTACGTCTCAGATAGAAGTACTACCGAAGCGTGGTGGCATTATTACAAAGTGGCGCATTGACGGTAAAGAAGTTTTTTATATGGATGAAGAACGCTTTGCCAACCCGGAATTGAGCATTAGAGGTGGGAATCCGATTTTGTTTCCGATTTGCGGAAATTTACCTGATGATACTTACACTTTAAATGGTAAACAGTTTAAACTCAAACAACATGGCTTTGCTCGTAACTCAGTTTGGGAAGTCGGCAAAGAAGAAGTAAGTGCAGATAATGCTTCTCTCCAGGTTATTCTCAATAGCAATGAAGAAACCTCTTCTGTTTATCCTTTCGATTTTCAGGTAATTTTTACTTATCAGCTCCACGGTAATACATTAAGCATAATCCAAGAAATCAAAAATCTTTCTTCCGAACCAATGCCCTTTTCCGTGGGTTTTCATCCCTACTTTTTAGCTCCTGATAAAAGCCAACTAGAATTTGATATTCCATCTCAACAATATCAAGAGAAAGGCAGTTCCGAAGTTCACTCCTTTGACGGCAGCTTTGATTTTAGTAGCGATGAAATTGATGTGGCATTTAAACAACTCAGTGCCAAGTCTACCAGCGTTACAGATAAAAGTCGTAATTTGAAAATGACCCTGGAATACGATGATATTTTCTCTACCTTGGTATTTTGGACAGTAAAAGGAAAAGACTTTTATTGTTTGGAACCTTGGAGCGGGCCACGAAATGCCATTAACACAGGAGAACACTTGACTGTATTGGAACCTGGGGCTACTCAAACAGCGACAATTCGTCTCACAGCAACTTTTTTCTAAAAACCCCTTTACAAAATCCAGGGGTTATGTGTTATTATTCATTAGTCGCGGAACGACGCGATGGGTGGCTAACTCAACGGTAGAGTACTCGGCTTTTAACCGATTTGTTCTGGGTTCGAATCCCAGGCTACCCACTTCTAAATCACAATTCCTTTTTTTCCTGTTTTCTAATTTCGGAGATGGGGGGACAAGGGGAATTAGTAAGGAAGGTCTGAGGACGGTAGTTACAACATATTTGATTTTTATGAGGTGATTTGGACGGGCATGGATGCCCGTACCACAAGAGTTTTACAATATATAGCGGTTTTCACGCTTAGTGTAATACACTTTGAGCAACCTCACCCCCTTCCCCTCTCCGATACTTTGGAGAGGGGTGTCCGATAGGACGGGGTGAGGTTCATCTATTCGACTCAATTGAAAAGCTATAGCACTGTAATCAAAATAAAAACACAGTCCTGTAAGAGGGGTTAGGGCGTGTTTTCAAACCCTCACGGTTCCTCGCTATTGCCGCTTTGCTACAGATACAGAGCCACTTAAAGAGGCTCAAAAGTCCGCCTTCGCGGACTTATGTTGGTATAGCCTCACCCTTACAGGGTGAGAACGGGAGCCGGAAAACACGCCCTAGGGGTATGGTGATCTGATTGGGGAGAAACTTTTTTGAACATAGGTACGCATGAATAGTTATAATTTCCTATAAGTTGAAAATTATCTTAAGATTAACGTAAGAATTACGCTTGTCTTAAACAGATTAGCTAATAACTAAATTAGGAGGAATATCTATGGCGCTCGTACCAATGCGTCTGCTGCTTGACCATGCTGCAGAAAATGGTTATGGTATCCCGGCTTATAATGTCAACAACATGGAGCAAATCCTAGCAATTATGCAGGCTGCTCAAGAAGCTGATAGCCCTGTGATTTTGCAGGCTTCTCGCGGTGCCCGTAAGTATGCAGGGGAAAACTTCCTACGTCACTTGATTTTGGCGGCAATGGAAACCTATCCACATCTTCCCATTGCTATGCACCAAGACCATGGTAACAGCCCTGCAACTTGCTATTCTGCAATTCGCAATGGTTTTACCAGCGTCATGATGGATGGTTCTCTTGAAGCTGATGCGAAAACTCCAGCTAGCTTTGAGTACAACGTAAATGTTACCGCCGAAGTTGTGAAAGTAGCTCACGCTGTTGGTGCTTCTGTGGAAGGAGAACTCGGTTGTTTGGGTTCTTTGGAAACTGGAATGGGTGACAAAGAAGATGGACATGGTGCTGAAGGTAAACTCAGCAAAGAACAACTTTTAACAGATCCTGATGAGGCTGTTGAATTTGTAGAAAGAACCCAAGTTGACGCATTAGCAGTTGCGATCGGAACCAGCCACGGTGCTTACAAGTTCACTCGTAAG
This sequence comes from Richelia sp. UBA3308, assembly GCA_002361335.1. Taxonomy (GTDB): domain Bacteria; phylum Cyanobacteriota; class Cyanobacteriia; order Cyanobacteriales; family Nostocaceae; genus Rivularia. Next base: position 4,517 of record DESS01000377.1, on the reverse strand, counting down.
CCTACTGGTGAAATTTTGGCAATCAGCCGAATTGAAGAAATCCACAATCGTCTACCCAATACCCACCTTGTAATGCACGGTTCTTCTTCCGTTCCTCAAGAGTGGTTGGATATGATTAACCAGTATGGTGGTCAAATTCCTGAAACCTACGGTGTACCTGTTGAAGAAATTCAAAAAGGTATTAAGAGTGGTGTACGTAAAGTGAACATTGACACCGACAACCGTTTGGCTATCACCGCTGCTTTCCGCGAAGCTGCTGCGAAAGATCCATCCAATTTTGACCCCCGTCACTTCCTCAAGCCTTCTATCAAGTACATGAAGCAGGTTTGTTTGGATCGTTATCAAGCTTTTGGTACTGCTGGTAATGCTAGCAAGATTAAGCAAATTCCTTTAGATGAGTTTGCTGCTAAGTATGCTAGTGGCGAACTTGCTGCTAAAACCAAAGCTACTGCAAAAGTATAATTTTACAAATCTTTACAATTGAAAAGTAAATAGGGACACAATAATAAGCGTGTCCCTAGGTTACTGAGGATTCTGAAAAAAAATGACTAAACCGGGTAAGTATTGTTCCCCGGTTTTTTTTATTATAGAAAGCATATTCAAAAGTTTTAATTTTATCAAGTTTAAGTTTGTCTTTGTTTTGGTTGCCGGTATTTCAACAATTGATTCAATTAGAATTTATATCGATTCCGGCTCCCCCTGAATGATATAATCCGCTCTGTAAAATAAATATGGACAAGTAAGATACCTGTCCAAAAAAAATAAAAAATAAAAAGAATAAAAAAATAAAAAACTTACTGACAACTAGATTCCCTTCCAACCAAGGCAACAGCATGAGGTACAGGGCGTGGTGTATAACCCACTAAAGATTCTCCTTTGTAAACCAAGGATGTACTCGCACCCGAATCAAGCATGACAGCCTTTTGGAATCCTGCTTCACTCAATACTTTGCCTAGCCTTGCCGAATCAAGTTTTTTTGCTGAAACGCCGATGACAGGAACTCCCGATCTTATACCCCAAAAAGCTCGGAAACGCACACCATCAGCACCTTGAAGAAAATCAAAATAATTCCTAGGTTTAGGTTCGCCATTTTCCACCAGCCAAGCTGCACCCACAAATGCATCAGTAACTTCTGGCATTTCTGCTTGTATACCCTTCAAAGTTTGATGTTTTTCGGGTTCAAAGGGTATATACTTTACTGCATAAGGACTGATTAGAACTAACGGACGGCCTGCTAATATTTTATTTTCGCTTTTGTTTCCAACAACGAATTCTTTGGTTGAATAACTGTAAACCGGACCAATTATAACATTAGAATTCAGATATTTCAGGGAAAAGAAAGTTCCGTCTACCGCAGCTATTGCATTAGTGCCACTTCTAGCCACAACTTCTTCTAACTGATAACGACTATCAGCATGAATAGTTATGGGTTTACCCCCAGAAATTAAAGTTAAGGGCATATTGCCCACTCTGGTGTCAACACGTTGAATCGGACTACTAAAATTAAATCCTGGTTGTAAGGATAATGCGATCGCCTTTCCAATGGGAGCCACTACCTGTAAAGGTGATGGTATAGTAGAAAACACATCGAATGCGGATTTATCAATGTCACTTCCATTTAAGTAACTTGACAAAGGTGAAACAAATGTCTGCATGGCAACTTTAACACCCTGATGTGAGTTGCTTACCATTTTGGATAGTTTGATGGTATTTTGTAGCAAATCAGACATTTGCGGGTTTAAACCGGTATTTTGAATACAAGCATTGCTGTTATTATTAGCAGCTTGAGCAGTAGTTTGTTCTAGCGGAAATAATTGTAGAAAGCTAAATACATAAATCATTACTAACAAAAACTTAGTAATGATGTTGTAAGATTTATCTTTGAGACGGAATGTTAGAAAATTGTCGGCGGGGATAGGATTTTTAAGTATTAACCTCATACTTCTTATTCTCAGAAGAATTCGGACTTGTTTTCGCAATTACCCTGGTGTAAAGCTGTGGCCTTAATACAATAAAATTTTAGTGTTAAGAATAAACTAATATTGCTTTAAATATTGTTGTGTAAATACAAGTGATTGATCAAAAATCAACTGCTTTTCATAGAGGGTTATTAGATTCAAATGGAAACTGTTTTATTAATCCTGACTGCTATATGATAGTTAATTTAAAAAAAAACATCTGACGAAATGTAATTTAAAATACAAAAACCCGGTATCTTAAAGATAACGGGTTTCTTTATTCTTAGAAATGATTTATAAATTTTAGAAATTACAAAATATTAAAATACTCTATGTTGTAAACTTGGCATTTGACGGCGAACTTGTTCAATTCTTGCGGGATTAATTTCGGCGATCGCGACTCCTGGTTGTTCGCCAGCGTCTGCTAAAATCATTCCCCAAGGATCGATAATCATGGCGTGTCCGTGGGTTTGACGACGGTCATAATGTATACCTGTCTGTGCTGGAGCAATAATATAGCAGGTGTTTTCAATGGCACGGGCTTGTAGTAATATTTGCCAGTGATCTTTACCAGTAAAAGCGGTAAAAGCAGCAGGGACAATCATTACGTCAGCGCCTTCTTTTGACATATGTCTGTAAAGTTCGGGGAAGCGAACGTCATAGCAAACCGAAAGTCCGATGTGTCCGAGTTTTTTGGAAAAGTAGACGCTAGGTAGTTGCTTCCCAGCCATTACTGTGCTAGACTCCCGATAAGTATTTCCGTCAGGCACATTCACGTCAAATAAGTGTGCTTTGCGATAAGACGATAATTCCTCACCGTTGGAATCTATGAGGGAAGCGGTATTGTAAACTTTATCAATATTATCCGAAGGAACGGGGAAACCACCACCAATTATATTAACTTGGTAACGCTGCGCCATTCTTTTCAAAAAGATTTGAGTTTCCTTGGCAATGACTTCGGCTTGTGCTAATTTGTCTTTTTCTTCTCCCATAAACGAAAAATTTTCCGGTAAACCCACCAATTGGGCACCTTTATGCACGGCTAAATCAATAAATTCCTCTGCCTGTGCTAAATTCTTCTGTAAATCGGGCACACTTGTCATTTGGATTGCTGCTGCTAGATAAGAATTCATCCCTGTATTAACCTATTGAGCTAGTGGTAGTTTAATCAAACTATATGTTCAATCTTAAAAATCAAAATATAAAACAGATTGGTGTTAAAAGCAGTCAAAAGTAAAGAAAATTTGACTTGTACTTAATCAAAGCAAAACTTTTTCATAAATGTATAGGAAACAATTATTGTTATCTCTACCTGTAGAAAGGTGTAAAAATCCAGATTCTGTGAGTTATAAGTAGGTTTTTGTTTAGTATTGTTTTTTAAGTAGGTCAGCGTTGAAAATAGTAATTATGACAAGGGAATAGTGATGGGGTGAATAGTGAGTAGGAATAAGGCTTATCTTGAGGCGAAGCGTTTTCTCTTTGAGAAGTCGGTTTACCCAAAGCTAACGCCCGCCCTCGTTTATTTGTGCCGACTTACTTAGCTCGCAATCGAGGAATACAATTTTTATACTAATAAAACATAAAAAGAAAACATAAAAAGAAATCATAAAAAGAAATCATAAAAAGAAAACATAAAAAGAAATCGAAAAATATTTAAATTTTATTGATTTAAGTATATTTTTTTAATGTTAGCGAATAACTATATTGAACATGAGTAATATTTTTATCCCAGTTATCCTAGGTACAAATCGCCAAGGTAGAATCAGCGAATTTGTTGCAAAGTTTGTCTACGAACAAGTTGAAAAATGGAATAAAGTTGAAACCGAATTGATTGATATTCGTCAATTAAAAATTCCCATTGATGATGCTGGAGAATCAATCAAAGATGCAGAATTTTCGGCTACTTGCGATAAGCCGGAGGCTTGACGCTTCGCGTATCGCGCTGACGGATTTATTATCGTAGTTCCCGAATACAATCATAGTTTTCCGGGCATACTCAAACATGTTCTTGATACGAATATGAAAGAATACATTCATAAAGCTGTAGGAATTTGCGGTGTAGCCATGGCGAGCTTTTGGTGGTGCGCGAGTGATTCAAAGTTTGCTTCCGGTGATCCGGGAGTTAGGCTTGGTAACAACTTTTTATGACTTAAATTTTGGTAATGTAAATAATTTATTTAACGAATCGGGGCAAATATTGGAAGAAGAGGCTTACACTCGCCGCTTTGAAAGATTTATGAAAGAATTGGTTTGGATGTCAAGAGTACTACGTTACGGACGATGGTCAGTTTATATAGACGAAAAAAATTAAGTTGCGATAATCAACCATCACGCAAATAAGCCTTGTCCAGAAAAAGCTGCCAGAATGGGGAACAGAGGAAAATACTCCTATCCCGGCTTTATGATTACCGGTGTTGATTGAGGTACCCGGAGCAGGCAGAGAAATTTTTATAGGTAATCGCCCCCGAGTGTGAAGGGAGTTATCTCCTAGTAGGCTATTTACTGGACAAAACCGGATATTGCGCGACAAAAGTGTAATATTCTTTTTAAATAAAATTT
>DESS01000077.1:17045-22206 GCA_002361335.1 Richelia sp. UBA3308 | reverse complement strand
TTCTTACTTCTTACTTCTTAGTTATTACTTGTGAATTATTACTCATTACTCATTACTCAGATCAAATATGATAACTGTTTAACCGGACATGATATGACTCCCCTTGACACAGAATGCCAGGCTTATACAGGGATTACCCTAAAAACCCTAAGCCGCACTTTGTAGACGGAAACGCCTCTAGCTACGGACTAAAATTTATTTCACAAAACTTCAAAAAAAGAACAAAAGATTAGCATTTTGAAGATTCCCCCAAAGCTCAGAAAGCTAAGCATGAAAAATTGGTTCATAATTACTACATAATTCAAACTAATATTCAGGTATTAGGAGGGGTTGTATTTGGTGCAGCTATATCAACAGAAGGGACGCTAAGTTCGCAATTAGTGTCCTCTGCTTTGTTATGGTGAGAATCTGGACTTTCTTCAAAAGCAATATCGGTCTTATCATTATTAGAAATTGAAGGGCGTACAGCGTTTAATGCCGTTTTGATCACAACAGCAGTAGGTACCGCTACAACTACACCTAAAAGTCCACCAACTCTAGCCCCCGTTAGCACAGAAATTAAAACCCAGACAGGATTCAAACCTGTAAAACTACCTAAAATTCGTGGGGCGATTATATTTTCTAATATTTGCTGAACAATTACGGCAGCCATTAATGCCTTCATTCCAATCCAAAAATCTTGCAATGCTACCAAGGATGTGGTAATGGCAATACCTACAGAACCACCAAAGGGAATCAGTGCCATAATACCGATAGTCAAGCCAAAAAGTAAACCAAAAGGTACTTTTAGCCATAAAAAAGTCGGAATTAAAGCTGATGCCATACAAATAGATAAAATCAGTTGACTGATAAAGAAATTTTGAAACGAGAGACGTAATGTTTCGGAAAAAGGGTTACGAAATTTTGCCGGAAGCCAACCAATCAAACTTTGCCAAAGTTCTCCACCATGCTGTAAAAGATAAAATGTTAAAACCATAGTCAAGACAATATCGAGCAAACTAGTTACCGTAATTACCGCCAAATTCAAAACTTGTCCGGCTATAGCTTGCAATTGTCCTTTAACGCGATCGTTAATCTGTACTAGCAAAGCATCCAAATTGATTGGTAAACCCAAGCTGTCAGCTTTTTCGTTCAACATCATTAACTGACCGCGTCCCGAGTCAATCAACTCCGGTAAACGAGCCACCAATTGCTGAGCTTGAGTAAGTGCTAAGGGGATGAGTGTAACACCTAATGCTAATAAAATAGCTAGAGTTAATAAAAATACCAAAATCGCAATAGGTTCTCGGTTAAGACCTTGACGCTCCATCCAGCTTACGGGATAGTTAAGCAGAAACGCTAGCACCGAAGCTCCGGCTAAAATGACTATCAGCGAGTGGAAGTAATCAAAAATTACTGAAAACGCCCAACCATTGAGCACTAACAGCGGAGCAAAAACGGCGATCGCGCCAATTCGCGCTATTGGTGTTAAGGTTTGCCACCAGTTAAGGAGCTTACGTGTGTGCATAAAAAAGCCAATTACTCAAGGGTTAAAGGAAATATAGTCCAAGCGGATGCAATAGCAGTGCGGCTTTTGTACTTGTTGTCCCGTTGTGATTTTTTAGTAAAGAACCACAGCTACACAAATTGTTAACAGCGCCGCCAGCGGCAAATAACTGTATAAATCAGATAATGCTGGTTAATAGTTGGGCATTCGCCTTTTAAGACAGTTCCGGTAATCATACGGCTTGTGTAAGGGACAACTAATTCAAATTTCCGACTATAAACTTATTATCTCCGACTACAAGCCAAACATTTATCCCCCTAGTTTAGGATTTTACTCAGACTAATGAAGCATTTTGAATCTATTTCTAATTCCAGAAAAATTAAAAAACAAGATATTTCCCTTATCGGAATCCTTATATATTTAATTCCGGTAATTGGTTTTTTCCCATCCTTATGGACGCTTTATCGCCGGGAAGGAAGTCGGGAACAATTGAGAGCTTCTCGCTTGTCAATTACCTTAGCATTAACTTGGATAATAGGATACATTCTGTTGGGAACAGGAGCTTCAACTTCAGAATTTTTTGCACTGCGCTTGGAAATACTTAACAGCTTTGTGACAAGCGGTTATTTTATAGTAAGTGTATGGCTAATCATTCGCAAAATCAAAGGTAAATCTCCACGTTTACCCGGATTTAGTCGATTTGCAGAAAAAGTACTAGATAAGTATTTGTCTTGATTAAGAAGACAGAATATTTATTAGAAGAAGAATTTGATACTAAGTGTAAAAGTATTTTCTTTCACTGCGATTATCAAGATGTTTACAGCCAAATTTAGTATAAAAATGGCGTACTTCTATTAAACATCTCCGGATTAATTAAAAAATTAGGAGAAATACTGCTATAAGTGTTGTGGTTGACACGAAACTTGTGTAGTTAGCACTGATAATTAAGAGTTAGTTATTATGGGTTGATTCGTCTGCACGAATGCAAAGCAGAAAATTCAATTTTTATCAATAAGTGTGAGGAAGTCAGTGACCATTCAAAGAACTTCGACGCAAGAGGGCCATTCTGCGTCCCCTCCTAATTCTAATGACAAAAAAGAGAATAACTCTAAATCCGGAAGATGGTTGTGGTTTTGGGTAGGTATGAGTGGTATTGCAATGATATCGGCTACGGCTGGAGCGCTTTTGGCGGTTTCTTTAAGCAGTACCCCTTTAATGCAAGCCAATCTTAGTGCGGATGAAGCGGCTGTATTCGATAGTGATAGCATTTCTGGGGGTGGGTTGCGTTTTTCCGAATTAACTCGCCCTGTAAATGTTTTAGTTATGGGAATGAGTGTACTTCCACCCGATGTAAAAAATCCTTCATCTAAATTCAAAGATTTAGGATACTTACCCCAAGTCAATTCGTTTGATGGTCTTGCTGATGTCATGCTGTTGATCAAATTCGATCCTCAGAGTAAAAAATTGACTATGCTTTCCATACCTAGAGATACTCGTACCGAAGTCGAGGGGTATGGTATAAGAAAAATCAATTCCTCCAACCTACTTGGTGGTCCGGCTTTGACTGCTAAAACTGCGAGTAACCTGTTAAAAGGAGTTGCCATTGACCGCTACGTGCGGATTAATGTTCTAGGAGTAGGTAAGCTAATCGATGCTTTGGGAGGAGTAACGGTAAACGTTCCCGAAGATTTGAAGTATCAAGATGATTCCCAGCATTTATACATTAATTTAAAAGCCGGTAAACAGCATTTGGATGGCGACAAAGCACTACAACTTTTACGCTTTCGTAATGATGGTAGAGGAGATATTGGTCGGATTCAACGTCAGCAATTGGTTATGCGAGCATTGATGGATCAAGCACTCAACCCTGCCACATTAGCACAAATACCTAAAATTCTTAACGTAGTTAAAGAACATATTGATACTAACTTAACTGTTGAAGAATTATTGGCGCTGGTAGGTTTTGGAGTACGAACTAATCGCTCTAATATGCAAATGTTAATGCTACCTGGTCGATTTAGCACTCCTAGTGAATACAAGGCTAGCTACTGGATACCAAGTCATCGCCGTATAAACTTTATGATGGCTCAGCATTTTGGTATACAAACCCATCGTAATTTACGATCCTTTAAACCATCATCTTTACGAGTTGCTATTCAAAATCGTACCGGCAGCGATCGCGTTAGTTTCCGAAGCTTAATGAGAAAGCTGCGAAAAGCAGGTTATGGTAGAATTTTCATTGCCAAAAGCTGGAGCCAACCGTTAAAATTAACTCGCATTGTTGCTCAACAAGGAGATGAAAACAGCGCCGAATCTGTTCGCAGTGTTTTAGGATTTGGCGAAGTACGGGTAGAAAGTACTGGTAGTCTTAATTCTGATATTACCATTGTGCTAGGTGAAGATTGGTTGGACAAACTTTCTGCTCCTAAATCTGACGAAATACCATTGTTTTGACAATTTGTCAATGAAATTGACGAATTCCCTGGGTAAAGGAGTTCAGACAAAGGGATTCACTTGACCTTATCTAGCAGAGGAATTTTTATGTCTGCGACCTTAATGCAGTCATATAAAATACAATGACTACAGTTAATAAATTATTTTCTATTTTCTAGAAAGATTGAACTTTTGAGGTCCCCTGGGTGAAATTATGGGTTGGTAATAAATAATTCAATAATTACCAATAATCAAAGACTGTGATTCAATCCCATTACGAAGAAAGCTGTAAAATCCAATCTTGTAAAATTGGATTCACTAATTCTGGGGCTTCATCTTGAGGACAATGTCCTATCCCTTCTAAAGGTATAAATTTGATTACTTGGGGAAATTCGGCCAGCTTTCTACCTAATTCTATTGGTTCCCAAGGGTCATCTGCTCCCCATATTATAATAGCCGGACAAGGCAGCACTGGTAAAAGGTCTTCTGCTAAGGGACCTTTTGAATAAGCTGTAAAGGCTAAAAATACTGCTGCTGCACCTGGATTTTTAGCTGGTGCCATTAAAATATCTACCAATTCGTCTGTAACAGCTTCACTTGTCGGATAAGCTTGCGTGAGTATAGAACGCACAGTTTTGGGTTTGGCAATTTGATTAAAAAAGAATTCGCCAATTGGCTTGACAGATAGTATACGTTGTAGTGCAGGTGCTCCTATACGCCGATAAAGTGGTAATTCTGCTTGTTTTCGTTCGTGCAAAAGACGTAAAGAACAGTTAAGCAACGCCACTCCTAATGCAATATCAGGATTATCTACTGCGGCTTGCATCGCCACTATACAACCAATAGAATTTCCCACAAGAAAAGCAGATTCACCTACCACTTGCCGACAAAAATCAACAATTTGCTGTCCCCAAGTTTCAAATGTGTAAGTAATTTTTTCACCTGGTTTGGGTTTAGCTGAAGCCCCAAATCCAATCAAGTCAATCGCGTAAACTCGAAAATTTTCTGCCAGCACGGGTATATTTTTTCGCCAATGTCCCCAAGAAGCACCAAAGCCATGTATCAAGACAACGGCAGATCCATTAGTTCCTTGAGTTTGATAGCAAATGGGAAAACCCTGCCACATCCAGGTTTTTGTTGAGCTATATACTGGGGTGGAAGTAAAAGTACTCATAACATATCAGTTTTGTACATATAAAAATAAAGAGGGAGAGAGTGAGGGAGCTCCGGGAGCTCCGGGAG
>DESS01000077.1:0-16950 GCA_002361335.1 Richelia sp. UBA3308 | reverse complement strand
AACCCTGCATGTCTCGATAAAAACAAAAAGTGAAGTTACACCACATCATGTTACAGTGATTCCCTTCCTTCGCTTATAGAAGCAAGTCTAAAAGTGTATTTTTGTTTTTAACTAAAATAAGTTTACTCATTATTCAGATTTTCGGGAAGCTAATATTTTTACACTTATGGCTATGAATATAACTAATAAGTAACAAGTCCCTATTGTTTTTGAGAAAAAGGATATGGGTTTATAACCAGTGTTTACCATCATAAAGTCTGTTTTAAAACCTTACTCAACTTGTAACTGCTATAAGTATTCCTTTGGTACATAAATTTCACGTTAGCGTGATTATACATAGTGTTACATACATATATTTATTAACTAACTTTATTTTGAATTATATTCAGTATTTTTTCGGATGTTAATGAAATAAATTAAAGGAGAATTGATTACGATTAAGTCGGTTAGCAATAGTTTTTATAGAAAAATTATTAGTAATATTTAATTTATGAAATAGAGAAATACCGCACAAAAAGTTGCATCCGAAGCTTTCATTGTTGGATTATCGCTACTTTAAACTACTTGAGTTAAAAAACTAAATCAGTGAAAATCATCAAAATATTATTAAATATGACCCAAAAAAAAATCCTGCTCTAGATTCAGTATTTTCACAATTTACGACTATTGAAGCTGAACTATAAAATTATTGGATATCAGTTAAGCATCTACATAAAGGGTGGCTTGAAAACGGACGCGGCACGCCCACGTAAAAATGTGTTTTGCTGTTTCCAGTTCCTTCCAGTAACCGATAATATGAGTGTACTAAAAAAAATGGATACTCCCATAGGAAAATACGCACCTGATTTTGAACTGCCAGGAATTGACGATCAAGTACACCATCTAAGACGTTATTTAGAAAAATTTCGTGCAGTCGGCGTAATTTCTATGTGCAACTGCTGCCCTTACGTAAGGTTGTATATAGATAAATTAAAAAAAATACAAACAGAACTTGGTAAAGAAGGCTTTATATTAATTGGAGTCAACGGTAACATCGCACAGAATGACCCTAATGAAAGCTTTGAAAATATGAAAGCTTTTGCAAAAAATAATCAGTTAAATTTTCCCTACTTATGGGACTCAACTCAAGATGTAACTCGCAGCTTCGGTGCTACCAAAACACCAATGGCATTTTTAATCGATAAAGATGGTATTGTACGCTACAAAGGTCAAGTTGATAGTAATACTCAACAGGAAGCTACAGAGGAAACAGCTTATCTAAAAAACGCAGTGGCTTCTTTATTTAAAGGAGAAGAAATTCCCGTAACCGAGACAGAAGCTCTAGGTAGTAGTTTGGTATGGGGAAACTAGAGACAGATAGTCAATAAGACTGATATCTTTAATTGGAGGCAAATACTAATTTTGAATAAAGCTTAACTTCATGGGAACAGGTTACCGACGGGTTTTACTTAAACTGAGCGGTGAAGCCTTAATGGGCAGTATGGGTTACGGAATTGATCCCGAGGTGGTTAATTCTATAGCCTTACAGATAAAAGAGGTTGTAGCCACTGGCGTTCAGCTTGCAATAGTTGTAGGAGGCGGAAATATATTTCGCGGTATGAAAGCTGCTTCAGCCGGTATGGATAGGGCTACAGCTGATTACATCGGGATGATTGCTACAGTAATGAATGCCATGACTTTGCAGGAATCCCTGGAACGAATAGGCGTGCAGACGCGTCTGCAAACCGCGATCGCAATGCAAGAAGTAGCTGAACCCTATATACGTCGTAAAGCCATCCGTCATTTAGAATTAGGGCTGGTGGTTATTTTTGGTGCGGGTTCCGGTAATCCCTTCTTTACTACCGACACAACTGCTGCATTAAGAGCAGCAGAAATCGATGCGGAAGTGATTTTTAAAGCTACGAAAGTAGACGGAGTGTATGATGCCGATCCAAATATCCATCCCGAAGCCAAGCGTTACAAATCGCTGACATACGGACACGTTTTAAATAAGGAACTGCGAGTAATGGATAGTACTGCGATAGCCTTATGTAAAGAAAACGATATCCCAATTCTTGTCTTTGACTTGAATGTGCGGGGTAATATCCACCGCGCAGTCATGGGAGAATCCATTGGCACCCTTGTGGGAGGTTCTTGTGAAATTAGCTGAAGCACAGAGTACGATGAAAAAGAGCATTGAGGCAACTCAACGTTCTTTCAATACTATTCGCACTGGTCGCGCTAATGCCAGTCTGCTGGATAAAATTATGGTTGAATACTACGGTGTAGATACTGCTTTGAAGTCTTTGGCGACTATTAGTACGCCAGATGCTAGCACCTTAACAATCCAGCCCTACGATAAAAGCAGCTTGGGTTCAATCGAAAAAGCTATTTCCATGTCAGATGTGGGTTTAACTCCCAATAATGATGGTTCTATTATCAGGTTGAATATTCCCCCTTTAACTGCTGAACGTCGTAAAGAATTTGTCAAACTCGCTTCTAAGTATGCTGAAGAAGGGCGCGTTGCTATCCGCAATATCCGCCGAGATGCCTTAGATACGATTCGCAAACAGGAAAAAAATGCTGAAATTTCTGAAGATGAATCGCGAGATTTACAGGATCAACTGCAAAAATTGACAAATAAGTACACTACTAAAATAGACGCTTTGTTCGGAGAAAAGGAAAAAGAAATCACAACTGTTTAAGATGTGAGTTTCATTAGCCCAGAGTTAGAAGTTACAAGTTTTGAGTTATGAGTCAACTTCTAACTCTGGCGCTTTTTATTATAGATATCTACTGTTGAATATTTCTGACATTTTACTTTGCCATCGCCAATAGAGTTGTAATTTTGAAGAAAAAATTGCACTTACTTGCGATCAACGGATATCAGGCTCAAAATTTAATTTACTTAAACTTAATAAAATATTTCCAATACTTAGCGAAAAATTTTTAATTTGTGAAGGCATTTAATTGTAACTTATTAGCGGTTGTGCCAACTGTAGATGTTACAATGTAAATCTAAATACATATAAGTATATAAGTACAGTTAAATTGTGAAGAAATATTACTAACATAATCAAAATGCCAACAGAAAAATAAAGTGAGTAAGTGAAAAATTTATTCTCAATAGTTATATTTACACATTAATGTAGCCAGTTACCGGTAAGTGGAAGTACAATGCTTGATGACTTAAGTGATCTTTTTAGGTAAGACTACTTAGTTAGAAAAGACCTTTAGACCTTTATTCATATACACCTTATATTGAGGAGTAAAAATTTAGCCATATGTATGATTGTATCATCGTCGGTGCAGGACCTGCTGGTGGAACAGCTGCGTATCATTTAGCAAAACAAGGGCGTTCAGTACTTGTTGTCGAAAAAGAATCCTTACCAAGGTATAAACCCTGTAGCGGTGGAGTATCACCTGCCATCGCCGAATGGTTTGACTTCGATTTTAGTCCCGTAATTACCCTGAAAGTAGATACTATCCGATTTACGTGGAAAAAAGGCGACCCAGTAGAAACCAAAATAGAAACCATCGAACCAATATGGATGGTAGAGAGAGACGTTTTTGACCATTTCCTAGTGCAGCAAGCCCTTCATCAGGACGCGCAACTCAAAGATAATACTGAAGTAAACTCAATTGAGTTCAAAAGCGACCATTGGGAAGTCAATACGTCTAATGGTACATTTTCTGGAGGCTATCTGATTGCAGCCGATGGCGCAACCGGGCCAATGTCAAAATGGCTTGGTTTTAAACAACCCAAACGCCGCTTAGCAGCTCTTTTGGAAGCCAAAACTGGATCGTCGTCAGATAAATCTAAAATTCAGTTTGAATTTGGCACAATTAAAAACGGTTACATTTGGAACTTCCCCAAAGCAGATGGTTTTTCTATAGGCGCTACAAGCTTTATTGGTGGAGAACCTCAAGACTTTAAGAAAATTTTTGATGATTGTGCATCGATGTTTGGCGTGGATGTCAACGCTGGCAAGGATTACAGTCATCCTTTGTGTTTGTGGAACGGAAACAAAACACTCCATACACAAAATGCCGTCTTAGCTGGAGAAGCAGCTTGTGTAGTTGATCCGATGACAGCAGAAGGGATTCGTCCCTCTATTTTTAGCGGCATGAAAGCCGCTGAAGCTGTTAATAAAGCCCTTGGTGGTGATATCAATGCTTTGGAACAATACACTCAAGTCATGAGTGAAGAATGGGGCGCTGATATGGCTTGGGCACAAAAACTAGCAGGCGCATTTTACCGCTTCCCTGGTGTTGGCTATAAAGCAGGTGTGAAACGTCCAACTGGTAGCCAAATTATGGGTCAGATTTTATGCGGACAATTACGTTACGGTGATGTTGTAGGTCGCGCCCTCAAGCGTTTGGTTCCCTTCGGATAATATAGCGGTTTTTTTAACTGTTGTGGTACGGGCATCCGCAGCCCGTGCCAATTGGCAATAATTACGTTGCGTCCCTCAATTCATTGATGATAAAAATTGAAAACACAACGGTAATCACCCCCCAGATTCATCCATGGTGCAATAATTATGAATTACTAATAATAAATTATGAATTGCGCGTTCGGAGCAAGCGCTTGACACTCCCCATGGGTAAAACCCAGGGCTTTCTAGTTTCGGTCATACAACTACTAATTGCAGTCAGTCCTATTTAAGCAAAATTAAATTTATTTAAAAACAAGCATAAAACTAGGGCAGTTATTCCCATGCAGAATATTCCAGCAACACCTGCCAAAGGCTTTTTATTCTTACCTGTTATCCACTCGGATGTTTTACCAGTGTAATCAATTAAGTCTAATGTATCAATAGTTGCTATAGACCACACCCAAGCACCATGTAATCCCCAAGCTAAACCCAAACTACCATTATCGGCAAACCTTGCTAATACTAGCACCATTCCCATTAACCATAGTCCAGGTAGCTGGGGGATTGTTTCACCTTGTTCCCAAACCAAGTGTAATAATGCAAAAATCAAGCTGGAAATTACTGCTGCCATCCAAACTGAATAATTTTGTTCTAATTGACTGAAAACAAAACCTCGAAACACTAATTCTTCAACGCCACCCACTAAGGCAGCTACTAACATTACAGAAAATAATGTGGATGGTACAGATTTTAAATTCGATACCTTTAACCTACATAAACCAAAACTAAGCTGACATCCGAATACGAAAGCTAAGCTTAACACTCCTAAGCTAAAACCTAGAAACAGTGAAGATAAAATCCAAAAATTCCCTATGCAACCGTAACTTGAAATAGATTCATGGGTAAGCGAACAAATTACTAGTAGTATTAAAGGAGCTAATAGATAAAGAGAAACTACTAGGATGATTTTTTGTTGTGGTTGCAAAGGTTGCTTCGGTGTCCAACTCAACACTTTTGTCAAGATTAATGCTATCGGTAGCCAACATCCTACCCAAATAAGAAAAAAAGTTATTAATACAGTCAAAGAAGGTGCATTTTCCCACCATGACATCAAGTTGTTGCTTAACATTTCAAACAAAGCTATCCCAATAAGCACAACAAAGATAATCCACTAATCGCTTTAGTGACATATTTTTTATTCAGAGATTAAAAATAAAAAAATCAGAATCAAATCCACATTTTTAAGAAAGAGAAGCATCAGTAGCATAAATACTCCTCTCTAACCTGATTTACGACTCCTAATTAAATCGCAATTCTTATTTTATTCATCTGATACCCAAAATATTCTAGAGTTATATAGTGGTTTTGGCATATTTTTCTTTCTTAAAATTAATTGAAAAATGTGCCAAAACAACTATTTTTTTATGATTACAGGGACAAACGATCAAAAATTATCTTCATCATCTTTAACTTTATCCCTACCATCGAAAAAATTACTCTTCTTCTTCTTCTTCTTCTTCTTCGTCGTCGTCTTCATACTCAGCAGATTCTTCATCTGTTTCTCTTCTATCGCTGTCAACTTGAATTAAGTGGATGTGCTTGTATCCCAACTTAATTTCAAACTCGTCGCCCGATTTTAAGCCCATTGCTTTGGTATATGTAGCACCAATAACAATTTGACCGTTTTGGTGAACACTAACTCTATATGTCGGTTCTCTACCTCTACCATCTTTTGGTGTTTCCGGACTCAAGGGTATTCCTCTTGCCGATAACAAAGCGTCGTAGAAATCTGTTAGGTTAACTCGTACTTGACCATTTTTAGTAGTAGTGTAATAACCGCACTGCTTAGCTCTTTCTCGTCTTGGTAAATTAGATAATTCTTTGACTTTGGCAAGCAGTGTTTTTCCTGTCAATGGCGCTGTTGCTGTTTCACTCATTACACTCAAATTTTCCTTAATCTGTGCTTTCGCGATAAATAATGCAGTTTTATGCTTAGCCTAAAGACGATTTTTGACATCCGTACATCAAGCTTTTTTGACTTTAACTGAGTTTCAATTCCTGCTGTTCTAATACCTGGAGCCAATGTTTATGGTATTCCACAACATTTTACTCATAAATTACAGCCCTAACGGGAATCTATTTCGGTGACTTTACACAGCTTTAACCTATGTTTACCATCCGCAGATGAAAATTTTCTCCCAAGAGCTTTAAATAAAGCTAATTAACTGTAATTTGCTTTCACAAACCACACAAGTCTACTACTAGAAATAAGTTGCAGACTCAATATGTCAGCAGGCATTTTATTTTCAGCCAAAGTCTTTTAGACCTTAAGAGTTGCAGGAGTTTCCTCGACCATACTCTATGGCTTAAGACAGCATAGTATTTCCTAAGGGTTTATAAGGATAAACCCTTTTATACTGCCAATAGAGACAAATTTTTTTATGCCTCTAGATTACGAACAAACAAAGCTATAGTTACCGCGCTTTAACGGCAATTTATTATAGTTTTGTTACCCCGTAATTTTATATTAAATAGTAACATGAACTAATAATAGCAAAATAATTGTTTAAGTTTTAATTATTTTTGCTGTTATGCTTTTATTTAATGTTCTGCCCTCAAGGGCGTTACAATTTCGGTAAAAAAATGGATTACAATTTCGGCAAAAAATATGGGTTAGAATTTCAGCTTTTTGCAGAGGCAGGCTTTAAAACAAGTTAAATCCTGTTGAACAGTAGCATCTAAGAATAACTAAACCTGTCCCTAAATTAAGGTTGGCCTAACCGGGCAGGCAATTTAAAAGAGATATGGTCGCAAACAGCAGCTAATTGCTTTTAAAGCCTGTCTCTATTAGGATGGTTGCCGGAAGCTGGTAGCTGTTGCTGTAAGAATTTTATAAATTTTATTAAAATTCATCTAAGGATAAACTTGTTATTTTTAGTTTCATTGTTACATATCCCACTTGAGCGGTAATATTCATCTTTGTTATATCAGAGATTATATATAAGTCTTCTGACAAACAAATGCGATATCAGACATGTTTATCAATTGGTTCAAGTCTTATATATAAGCTTGAAATTGAGTACAGTTAGGTAAATAAAGTTTTTTTCCTTATAGACGTTATAGATTGGTATGATTGTAGAATAATAAAGCAGTTATACCAAATTGGTATATTTTAAGAAATGTTGGAAAGTGGGATTAAAGATTTGTTGGTAATACTCTTGAAATGATTGCCGCTTGAGCACAAACCCTGGTCTTCAAGTACCTCTTGAGACTAAACTTAGATTAATCGCTCTGCTGGATAATATTTATTGCTATAGTTGACACAGTTGAAACCAGTTGGGCAATGCGACTAAAGCTTTAGGCTGATTCGGTAAGGAAATTTTTATAGTTATCCTCGGTGACTATAATCAAAATTTTAAGGTAAAACTCTTTTATGATAAATCAGTGTTAAGCAGAGTTTAAATTAAGGTATTAGAAGGAGATTGCTAGTACCACTAAGTAAAGTAGGATATTCAAAATAATATTGTGCGATCGGCAAGGGTAGAAACTTCAAGTGGGGACAGGGGGTAAAATGCAAGTTAATTTTAAAGTTATTCGACAAAATCAAAATAAACCTCCTAGGGTAGAAACTTACCTTTTGGAAGTACAAGAGGGTAATACAATCCTTGATTGTCTAAATCGGATTAAATGGGAACAAGATGGTACTTTAGCATTTCGCAAAAATTGTCGCAATACAATTTGCGGAAGTTGTGCTATGCGAATTAATGGACGTTCCGCTTTGGCTTGTAAAGAAAATATTGGCAGCGAAATTGCTCGATTTTCACCACAAATATCGCCGGAAGATTATGGGAAGTCTATTCCCCAAATTGCGATCGCACCATTGGGTAATATGCCCGTACTAAAAGATTTGGTTGTTGATATGAGCGGTTTCTGGAAGAACTTAGAAGCGGTTTCTCCTTATGTCAGCACTGCTGCGAGAAAAGTACCAGAGCGAGAGTTTTTACAAACGCCAGAAGAAAGACGGCGGCTTGAGGAAACTGGTAATTGTATTATGTGTGGTGCTTGTTACTCTGAGTGCAATGCATTGGAGGTAAATCCAGATTTTGTTGGCCCCCATGCCCTTGCTAAAGCT
This sequence comes from Richelia sp. UBA3308, assembly GCA_002361335.1. Taxonomy (GTDB): domain Bacteria; phylum Cyanobacteriota; class Cyanobacteriia; order Cyanobacteriales; family Nostocaceae; genus Rivularia. Next base: position 8,460 of record DESS01000077.1, on the reverse strand, counting down.
TATCGAATGGTGGATGATAAGCGCGACGATCAAACTCAAAATCGCTTGGAACAATACAATGAAGGTACCTTAGGAGTTTGGGGTTGTACTCGTTGTTATTACTGCAATAGTGTTTGTCCAATGGATGTGGCACCTTTAGACCAAATTAGTAAAATTAAGCAATCTATTCTGGAAACAAAACAAGCAAGCGATAGTCGTTCGATTCGCCACCGTAAGGTATTGCTAGAGTTAGTAAAAGAAGGTGGTTGGATTGATGAGAGACAATTTGGTTTACAAGTATTGGGTAATTATTTTAAAGACATTAAAGGTTTGCTGAGTATTGCGCCTTTAGGTTTGCGAATGATGACGAAAAATAAATTTCCTTTGACTTTTGAACCTTCTCAAGGAACTAAGCAGGTGCGTTCTTTGATGGAAGCTGTTGAACAAGAAAAAGTTAACAAAGATTAAAGCGAAGGAAGAAGGAAGAGCCGAAGTTGGAAGAAGGTGGAATTGCAATGGCCTATGATGCTCAACGCATTCACGGAAACCGTGGGGCGCATCAAACACCGTAGGTTGTCGGGAAATTTAACCCATATGTTTAGTTAACTGATATTTTTAGGCAATTTGTGATTTATGAGACGTTTGATAAAAGAGGTTATATTGCAACGTCTCTACATTATTGATTTATGTTAGGCAAGTAAATAAAAGCACAATATATAGAATTTTTGGCTTTGGTTAATTATGGTATCAATTTAAATGTTCCATGCCCCATGCCCTTTCGGCCCAATGCCCAATCATAATTTTGAATTGTTTGACTAATATAGTTAAAATAATAGTTTCGAGCTTTAAGAGCATCTGATCATGAGTCTTCCTATCGTAGCTATTATTGGTCGCCCCAATGTGGGTAAATCAACTATAGTCAATCGTTTAGCCAAACAACAATCAGCTATTGTTCACGACGAACCCGGAGTCACGCGAGACAGAACCTACTTGAATGCATTTTGGGGCGATCGCGAATTTTTGGTAGTGGATACGGGTGGTTTGATATTCAATGATGATACGGAATTTTTACCGTTAATTCGCCAACAAGCAATGATAGCCTTGGCTGAAGCTAGTGCAGCTATTTTTGTTGTAGATGGACAAACCGGTGCAACATCCGCAGATCAAGAAATTGCGGAATGGTTACGGCAACAACCAGTACCTGTATTACTTGCGGTAAATAAATGTGAGTCTCCAGAACAAGGATTACTTCAAGCCGCCGATTTTTGGCAGTTAGGATTGGGGGAACCATTACCGATATCAGGAATTCATGGTAATGGTACAGGAGAATTATTAGATAAATTAATTAGTCATCTGCCACCAATATCAGAAATTGCAGAAAAAAATGAAATAAAGATCGCAATTGTTGGACGACCAAATGTCGGAAAATCAAGCTTATTGAATGCTTTTGTCGGTGAAGAAAGAGCAATCGTTAGTCCAATTTCCGGTACTACTCGCGATGCAATCGATACTTTTATTGAAAATGAAGGACAAGTTTATCGTTTAATTGATACAGCAGGTATTAGGAAAAAGAAAAATATTAATTACGGTACGGAATTCTTTAGTATTAATCGTGCCTTTAAAGCAATTCGTCGTTCTGATGTAGTTTTATTTGTAGTAGATGCCCTCGATGGTATCACCGATCAAGACCAAAAATTAGCCGGAAGAATAATTGATGAAGGTCGAGCTTGTATAACAGTTGTAAATAAATGGGATGCTATAGAAAAAGATTCTCATACAATTTATGAATATGAAAAATACCTATCAGGAAGACTACATTTTTCCGAATGGTCAGAAACAATTTTTGTTAGCGCTTTAACTGGGCAACGTGTAATTAAAATATTAGATTTAGTCAATGAAGCTATAGAGCAACATAGACGACGGGTAAGCACTTCAGTAATTAACGAAGTATTAGAAGAAGCTGTTCGCTGGCATTCACCACCTGCTAGCCGTAGTGGTAAACAAGGGCGAATTTATTACGGAACTCAAGTTAGTTCCCAACCGCCTACTATTGCTTTGTTCGTTAACGATGGGAAACGTTTCAACGACAATTATCGTCGCTACATTGAGCGTCAATTTAGAGAACAATTAGGTTTTAAAGGTACTCCTATTCGTCTTCTTTGGCGAAGTAAGAAAGCCCGTGATGTGGAAAGTGTCAATGCAAACAGAGCTACTAAAGTATAAAAAGTCTGTATTCTAAAGATTAAAGATTAAAGATTAAATAACTAAATGGATTTACTACGTTCACTACCACTCGGGCTTTATTTAGAACAACCGATAACTTGGCTGCACAAACTCGATCCAAGAGTTAAATTCATATGGTTAATGAGTTTTTTAACTACTTATATTTTTGCTAGTACTTGGTGGCGTGTAATCTTAGTTATATTACTGATTGTCACTACATTAATTTCTGGAATTCCTCGGAGGGTGTGGCGGCAACAAATGGGTTATTTGCTGTCGATATGCTTGCTTGTTTTAATTATTGCATCTCTAAGTCCTGATGGAATGGGGATTGATTATCAACCACGTTTACCTGTAAATCAGGAATTAGTAAATGCGCCATCAAGTAATAATCCAACCAATGGGATTTTACCAATATATAATCCCCAGGAATATAATTACGTATTGTTTGCTAATGGACCTGTAAAAATAACGCGACATTCTTTTGATTTAGCGGTACGTTTAAGTACTATTTTTTTTACACTTTTATATAGTACCAATTTATATTTATTAACAACAGCACCTGAAGAAATTACAGCCGGTATAGAAAGTTTGATGCAACCCTTAAGGCGACTTAAGGTTCCAGTAACCGAAATTGCTTTGACTTTAACTTTATCTTTACGCTTTATTCCTCTTGTTTTAGAAGAAATTCAAAATTTAGTTCGTTCGGTAATGACTAGGGCAATTAATTGGAAAAAAATAGGATTAAAAGGTGCAGCCAAAGTTTGGATGCTGATTGCAGAGAGATTGTTACAAAACTTACTTTTGCGGGCAGAGCAAATGGCTAATGGCATTATAGTACGAGGTTTTACTAGTCCCGATCAACACCAAGTAAAATGGCATCATTTACGTTTCAAAACTTTTGATTGGATGGCAATTTTAGTTTTAATTTTATTTTGGGGAATGCGATTAACAATAGGAAATAAAATGAATTGATCTTTGTTTATTAATAATTGTTACACCCTCGTGTGTTGTGACGAGTGGTAATAAAAACTATAAAATGATCGTGACTACTGAACTTCAGCCTTGGTATTGGCGAAAACTTCCTTTGCGGGGGTGTACTGCTAGTAATATTTTTGCTTGTTTATTTTTTGCCGATGGCGATTGTGAAATAGCGACTCTTTTAGAAAGTCCTTATCCAAATAATACAAAAAATCCCCAATTAGCTCGTTTTTCTATATGTGCTGGTACTCCCCGAATAATTAATGGTGTTCCGCAATTGTGGACACCTCATGTGGGTGGAATATTACCTTTTCTTGAACTATTGCTCAAAAAATCAACAAATTTTTATTCCCCATCTCCCTCTCTCCCATTTACTGGAGGTTGGTTGGGTTGGTTGGGTTATGATGTTGCTTGGGAAATAGAGGCTCTACCCAAACTCAAATCTGATACTTTACCCTTTCCAGTAGCTTTTTGGTACGAACCCGATTGTTTCGCAGTTTTGGATCATTGGGAACAAGTTTTGTGGTTAGCTGCTAGTAGTACAACAGAGCTTGATAAATTAGAAAATAAATTAGAAGATAAATTGAACCTAGAATTGGCAAATTTATCCGATTTCACATCGCCAATCCCCGATAGTCAATTACCCATCCCGAAATTACTTACTTCTGAAGCTGATTATCAAGCATCTGTTTTGCAAGCAAAGGAATATATTAAAGCAGGTGATATTTTTCAAGCAAATTTGTCTGTCCGTTTTGAAGCTGAAACTAGTGCTTGCGGATGGGATATTTATCAAGCTTTACAAAAAATAAATCCTTCTCCTTTTGCGAGCTATTTCAAGACTCCTTGGGGGGAAGTTGTTAGTTGCTCCCCAGAAAGATTAGTACAAGTATATGATAATGTTGCTCAAACTCGACCAATTGCAGGTACAAGGAAGCGCGGTAAGACTAGTGAGGAAGATTGGCAACTAGCACAAGAATTGCTCAGTAATAGTAAGGAACGTGCAGAACACATAATGCTAGTGGATTTAGAGCGTAATGATTTGGGACGAGTTTGTGAATGGGGAAGTGTAAAAGCTGATGAATTACTAACAATTGAACGTTATAGCCATGTAATGCATTTGGTAAGCAATGTTAAAGGAATTTTAAGATACAACGAATCAAAAGAATTTGATCATCAATACGGAAATACTACAATTAATTTAATTGCTGCTATGTTTCCTGGTGGTACAATAACGGGTTGTCCTAAAGTTCGCTGCATGGAAATTATCGAAGAACTCGAACCTGTAAGGCGCAGTTTATTCTATGGTTCCTGTGGTTATTTGGACTGGCGGGGCAATTTAGATTTGAATATCTTAATTCGTACTTTATTAGTAGCTGAAGTTAACAATTCTTTAAGCTCTCTTGCTCCATGGTATTTTCCACAATCTGATTTGTTTCACTCCATACAAGAGGTTAATCTTCAATCATCCAGAATAAATCCACATTACCCAACTCTTTATTCTGTTTGGGGACAAGTCGGAGCTGGAATTGTCGCAGATAGTAACCCAGAGAAAGAATGGTATGAATCTCTGCACAAAGCCCAAGCACTTTTGGCAGCACTGCAACAAGTTTGAAGTAATAGTGGCCCTTTTATTTGATTGGGTTTTTTCAGACAGCTTTTTTATCTACCTGTTGCCTTTGCTCCCAAAATCTTGTCTTAGGGGGACATTTTTTCAAGGAACAGTATTGTATTGATTTCGCTTCATATTCATTTAAAAATTTTATTCAAGGCTTAATTGCCTATACATAGAGGTTTTCGGTTGAGTATAATGCAACATAAGAAAACATTGTGCTACAAAGACTACTAACCAGAAAGTTATATATCCTACAGTCAATTGATATGCTATCAGCTATAGATAGCATATGTTGTTAATTTTTGTATAGAAAAATTTGCCATTAATTATGGCAGCATTGTTAGAATAAAGACTTTTTTCTTATCAAAAGAAAGTAGTGGCCTTTTAAGCATTTTAGTTGCTAAATACAGCACATAGATTGATTTGTGTGCAAATAAATACCGTAAACCCTATTATGTTTCGTAATTTAAACAAATTTTCCGACAATATCTTATTAGAGAAAGTCTGACTTTTTGTTTTTAGCAGCGAAAAGATATATGTACTCGTACCTTGACTACTAAATGAATTCAGAAAATTCGGAAACTTACTTGAATCATCCAACTTGGGGATTGCTATACAGAATCTGTATGGTAGACCAAAACCAAGAACTGTTTACTACATTGTATGCTCAACGGCTATTCTTTCTTGTGGCGAATGATGAAAAAGGCATAAAATTCCAACCAGTAGGACGTACTGAGGCAAGAATGATGTTGGAAAATCGTTTGCGTACTTTGCGTCGGAGCGGACAATCTATTGAGTACGATCAGCTCCAGAGTATTTTTCAACGCACATTCCAATGAGTAGTTCGATTCGCGAGCGTATCCGTTCAATTCAAGACTCACTTCCGTCTTCTGTTAAGTTGATTGCTGTTAGCAAGAAAGTTTCGGTTGCTGCGATGCGGGAAGCATATGCTGCTGGTATCCGAGATTTTGGCGAAAGCCGGATTCAAGAAGCTGTTGGCAAAATTGAGGAATTGCAAGACTTATCGGGTATTAACTGGCACTTTATTGGACATCTACAAAGCAATAAAGCTAAAAAAGCTCTTACATATTTTCAATGGCTTCATTCTGTAGATAGCCTGAAATTAGCACAACGCTTAAATCTTTTGGCACAAGATTTAGGAACAAGTCCCTTCATTTGCTTGCAAGTCAAAATTCTCCCCGATCCAGACAAATCTGGTTGGACAATACCTCAACTCCTAGACGATTTAGTAGAACTTAATCTATGTAAAAGTTTACAAATTCAAGGTTTGATGACAATTCCACCACTGGGATTGGATAGTTCAGAGGTTGGACAAGTGTTTAATCGGACACGAGAGCTTGCTGAAGAAATTGATAAACGTAACTTGTCAGATATCAAAATAAAGCAGCTTTCAATGGGAATGTCGGGAGATTATCAGCTAGCAATACAATCTGGCGCAACCATGATACGTTTAGGAACAATTCTGTTCGGAAAACGCGATCTATAAGCGATCGCTTACGGTGTTGCGAAGCGGAACGCATTTTGGCAGAAAAGCTAAAAACCCCTCGGAGTTTAGTCGGGTGTAAGCTGGGAGAAGAAAATTCTGCCTAAAAAAATGAGTATGCCTGCTCTATAATCCGCGATTCGCCAGGGTTTACCTAGGTCACTGGCGATCGCTCATACTATGACTAAATATTCATCCGTAAGTTGGATGAAAGTTATTACCATTTGATACAGAATATTTATCTAATACGCTAGTTTGAAAAGTAACAAAAGATATAGTATTTACAAAACCTAACAAAAATAAAAAAGGGAGTAAAAACAACTTTGAATTATGAAATTACTAGGATATAATCTTCAGTCATCCTTGTACGTGGTCAAGGTAGAAACATTGTCATAATGTAAATTAACTATAAAGAATCGTAAGATATGCTACAAGTAGCGATAAAAATTTAACAATTATTCTCTATTTGTAGCGGTAAAAGTTGACAAAAACAATTTTTACCTTATCAATGAAGATGATTGGCACCAGGAGCGTAACAATGAATCTATTTTCACGATTGAGAGACTTTGTTGGGTTAAATGAACCAGTAGAATACGAATATTACGAAGAAGAACCGGATACAGAAGGTTATGAGAATCTGTATCAAGAGCAGAATCAACCAGCACCTCCGCAACCAGAAAGTGTTGCAGTTAATCGACGTTGGCGCGAGCCAATGCCTACAATGGGAAACGATGTCCCAAACTCTTCTTCTACCAAGGCTATGAATAATGTTATAGGTATGCCAGGAGTATTAAACGGTATTTCTGAAGTTTTGGTGCTTGAACCACGCACCTTTGAAGAAATGCCTCAAGCAATTCAAGCTCTGCGGGAACGTAAGTCAGTAGTATTAAACTTGACAATTATGGACCCAGACCAAGCTCAACGTGCTGTAGATTTTGTTGCAGGAGGTACTTACGCCCTTGACGGACATCAAGAGCGCATTGGCGAAAGCATCTTTTTGTTCACACCTAGTTGCGTACAAGTTAGCACTACAGGTGGAGTACTGCATGAAGTTCCGCAACCACCAGCACGTCCCCGTTCCAATCCCAATAATCAAGTTTGGGGAAACGAACCGAACCGCATGGCACAATAAAGATAAACTAGTCATTAGTCATTAGTCATTAGTCCGCTTGTTTTCTGCCTGATGACCAATGACAAATGATCAATGTACTTTGTGGGCAATGACAAATCATCAAAAATTTGGCTTAATAGGTGGCGGGGTAATGGGTGAAGCATTATTATCTCGCCTTATAAGTTGTGGAATATATCAACTATCAGAAGTTATTGTCAGCGAACCACTTTCAGAACGTCGAGCTTATTTAGAGCAAGAATATAATATTTTGGCGATCGCCGATAGCAGTATGGCGTTTTCCCAAGCCAAGGAAGTAGTATTTTTAGCAATCAAACCTCAGATATTCAGTGCTATTGCTCAAGAATTAGGAGGGGTAATCGAAAATGGAAATAAACCATTAATAATTTCTATTTTGGCAGGGGTACAATTAAATCAATTAGAAGCAGCTTTCCCTGGTTTGCCAGTAGTTAGAGCAATGCCAAACACCCCAGCTACTGTAGGGGCGGGAATGACTGCAATTTGTTATGGTGCTTACACCAAACCCAAACATACAGAAATAGCCAAGGAAATATTTGCGGCGATTGGAGAAGTAGTAGAAGTGCCCGAATATTTAATGGATGCAGTTACGGGGCTTTCAGGTAGTGGCCCGGCTTATGTCGCATTAATGGTAGAAGCCCTAGCCGACGGTGGAGTTGCAGCAGGTTTACCAAGGGCGATCGCCAGCCAGATCGCATTACAAACTGTATTGGGAACGGCGCAATTGTTACAAGAAAGCAAAATGCATCCAGCAGTTTTAAAAGATCGAGTTACCAGCCCTGGAGGCACCACAATTGCCGGAATTACCCAATTGGAACGAGCGGGATTTCGTTCTGCATTAATTGAAGCAGTCAAAGCCGCGACAAAACGTTCTCAAGAATTAGGAAATTGATAAATGGGGCATGGGGCCGAAAGGGCATGGGGCCGAAAGGGTAGAGAGGGGAGAGGGGGAAATTTAATTAATCTAGGTTGTTACATAAAGCTACTTCCCACACCTCCCACACTCCCCACACTCCC
>DESS01000075.1:13987-14174 GCA_002361335.1 Richelia sp. UBA3308 | reverse complement strand
GTTCCTTTGGGATTGCAGATGGGGCAAAATTCGGGAGCAATTCAAGTTAATGGAAATGGACATCAGTTGACAGGGGGATTATTTTTTCCTGCAATTCGGGACAATACCCAATCAACTTTACATGGGAGCAACGCGATAAGCCCTTCGGCATGGCTTCGCGTTCGCACTAGTACCGCTACCCTTCGGG
>DESS01000075.1:0-13892 GCA_002361335.1 Richelia sp. UBA3308 | reverse complement strand
ATTTACGCCGTGTTGTACTAGTTGGAAACAACCTTACTTTCAATGGTGCTGTTGTGACTGCTGAAAATGGTAGGATTGATATTGGTAGTGTACAACTAGGAACTGAACTAGTTGCTCTTCAAAATAAGCCTTATACAACAAAACAAGTCCCTGAATGCAGCGGATAGAATACGTAATAATACTGTATTTTAAAGTTTTTATTAGTAGTAAAAAGATAATTAGAACCATAACTTCAGTACATTGGCAATCTACGCTTCTGTTCTGTAAAGAATTATTAATTAATACAATGATCTACCGTTTTCAAAAACGTCGCTGGCTGTATAGCAGTCTTAGCTTTTTTGGTTTATGTTTGGCTTTGGTATTACCATTATTTTGGAGTGTAAACCCTGCTAGTGCTTATTTTGAGGATTCCTCAACAGTCGCTCTTAAGCAAGCAAACTCTATAGATACACATAATAAACAAGATTTATTAAAAAAAGGGCGATCGCTCTACCATCAAGGGCGTTTTACGGAAGCAGCGAATGTTTGGCAGAGGGCAGCAACGCAATATAAAATGCAAGGCGATATTTTAAACCAAGTTTTATCTTATAGTTATCTTTCTCTGGCTCAACAGGAAATTAATCAATTAAGTAATTCACAAAAATCAATTGATAAAGCTTTAGAGTTATTGAAAACTGAAGCCGATGCTGATGCAATACTTTGGGGGCAGGTGCTTAATAGTCAAGCTGGTTTGCAATTGCATAGAGGTAAAGCCGAAGCAGCATTGAAAAATTGGCAACAAGCGCAAAAATATTATGAAAAAGCTGGGGATAAACTTGGAAGTCTGGGTAGTCAAATCAATCAGGCTCAAGCTTTACAAACTTTGGGATTTTATCGTCGTAGCAAAAAGCAGTTAGAAGCCATAAATCAAAAGCTTTCAAATATGCCAGATTCAGAAATCAAGGTGAGTGGTTTACGAAGTCTGGGGGAAATATTGCAGTCAATGGGCATATCTCAAGAGAGTCAAGATGTTCTTATACAAGCTTATAAAACGGCCGAAAAAATTCAGGTAGATAACCAAAGAAGCAGTATTTTACAAACTTTAGGTAAAACTGCCGTGGATTTAGAAAATCCCGATGATGCATTAATCTTCTTTGAAGAAGCAGAAAAAACGGCGAGAAATCCCCAAGATAAATTACAAGCGCGTCTGAAGCAATTTAAATTATTTGTTGATTACAATGCTGTTGATTATGCAACTGATGTAGTTCCTCAACTTTACCAGCAACTTCAAGAATTACCCCCCAGTCGTACATCACTCTACAGCAGAATTAATTTTGTTAACACTTTAAATAAGTTGGAGAATTTCAGTCAACTTATACCTTTGAAAGATTTAAGTAAGATGCTGGCGAAGACAGTGAAAGAGTCGCGGGAAATCCAGGATAAGCAAGCAGAAGCTTATGCTCTCAAACAATGGGGTAAATTTTATTGTTTAACGGCACAGTTTTCTGAAGCAGAAAAATTAATTCAACAGTCTTTGAATATTGCTCGTCAACTGCAAGCAGAAGATATTATTGCTCAAGCGGCTTGGGAATTAGGGCGCTTGCACAAACAACAGAATCAAAATTCTCGTGCTATTGATAATTACACCGAAGCTGTGAATGCTCTGCAAGCAATTCGCACGGATTTAGTAGCGGTAAATTCAAATATACAATTTTCATTCCGCGAAAGTGTTGAACCTATTTATAGAGAATTAGTAGAATTATTGCTAGAAGGGAAACCTCCTCAAAAAAATCTTGTTCAAGCCAGAGATTTAATTGAATCATTACAGATTGCCGAGTTGGATAACTTTTTAGGAGAGGCTTGTTTAGATAAAACCGAACAAATTGATCAAATTGATTCTACAGCAACGGTAGTTTATCCGATTATTCTTAGCGATCGCCTAGCAGTTATTTATTCTAAAGCTGGACGACCATTATTTTACAGCGTTACTTACAAATCTCAACAGGAAGTTGAACAAACTTTAAAGAAATTATTAGCGAGTTTAAATCCAGTATCGGATTTTCGGCAACGCTATCGTTTATCTCAACAGGTTTACGATTGGTTGATTCGTCCATTAGAAACTCAAGAAAATCTGAAACAAACTAAAACTTTAGTATTCGTTTTAGACGGGATTCTGCGGAATATACCGATGTCAGCCCTTTATGATGGTGAGAAATATTTAATTGAAAAGTATGCTGTGACGCTTTCACCAGGATTACAATTAATCCAGGGAAGATCTCTAAAATCAAACAATCTCAAAGCATTAATAGCGGGTATTAGCGAAGCTCGTTCTGGTTTTAGTCCACTTCCAGGGGTAAAGTCAGAAGTGAAAAAAATCTCTGAAAAAATCAATTCTGCTTCTATTTTACTTAACGATAAAGTAACAGAAGCAAGCCTTGCGAGTCAAGTTAAAAATGGTTCTACAAATATAATTCACTTAGCGACTCACGGACAGTTTAGTTCACGTTTAGAGGATACTTTTCTACTTACTTGGGATGGACAAATCAATATTAAAGAACTTTCAGAACTATTTCAAAATCGGGTAAGTAGACAATCTCAAAATATTGACTTGTTAGTGTTGAGCGCCTGTGATACTGCTGCGGGAGACAATCGTGCTGTTTTGGGCTTAGCAGGCTTAGCAGTTAAATCTGGTGCACATTCCACAATTGCCTCTTTATGGCCAGTTAAAGATGCAGCTACAGTTATTTTAATGGATCTGTTTTACGAAAACCTTTTAAAACCTGGAACAACAAAGGCAGAAGCCCTTAGACAAGCTCAGATAGAAATTGTCCAAAAAACAGACTTCTATGAACCGTTTTTTTGGTCTGCATTCGTTTTAGTCGGTAATTGGCAGTAATTAAAGGAATGCCCGAATGCCCGAATTTAGAATGCCCGAATTTAGAATGCCCGAATTAAATTACCGTATCCTAGGGGCTACACAAATAAACCCCAGGGTAATCAGTGAGCTAAATTAAATATTTAATCAAGAAAGGTAAATGAAGTACAGTAATTTATTAAAAAATTTTCTGGTAATGGTATCTGTGCCTCTGGGAATATACCTGATTAAAATTAAATTTGCTTTATTTATTAAAGTTATGCCTCTATAAATAAGTATCAAAAATTTTTGTTTGCTAAACATTTTCACCAATACAAAGAATAAGTAATATTTTTAAAATAGAAATAGATTTTTTTATTCTCAGCTTGAGAATAAAATTTTTAATCTACAAGTTTTTGCTTTTGAACATTTTTTGTTGGTCAAATTTTAATGAGCAGTTATCCATCAAAAAAATTTTGAACAACATCTATTTAATAAGGATTAAGAAATGAAACAAAAAATTATCGTGAGTGCTTTAGGCATTGCTGTGGTTGGTAGCAGTGCGCTAATACCATATCAAAACGTTCGTGCAGTAATGTTTGAACCTCCATTAGATAGCGATACTCCAAGTAAAGCTACAGGCGGAGCTTCTCGTGGAGGCTTATTGATTCCTAAAGCCGGTGAATCTATTCCTAACAGATTTAGAAGAGGTGGGGCTTCCGGTGGCAGTATATTTATTCGTAAATCTGATGAATCTGCTTCTAGTCAAATAAAACTAAAAAGTGGAGGTTCTCGTGGAGATTTATTTGTTCCTAAATCCAGTCAACCTATACCGCTTTCGTCTGGGAGTGGTGCATCTCGAGAAGGTGAGCATCATCTAAATTTTTACGAAACTAGTATAGAACAACCTGCGGCAATTTTAGCAGTTTTACCTCAAACCTATTTTGGAACAACAGTTTCTTTGCGTCCTGAAATTTTGGTTTATTTACCTCAATCAGAAGCAAAAGAAGCTGTTTTTAGTCTTAAAGATGCTAAGGGAAATACCATTAATGAAATGAATGTACCAGTATCTGGTAAAGCTGGAATTATTTCCATCAAAATTCCAACAGATTTAAAATTAGAGAAAAACTACCAATGGTTTTTAGCATTAAAATTTGATGGACAACTCAGCCCTAGAACACCTTATGTGAACGGTTGGATTAAACGTATTTTACCTAATCGGAAGCTAGCAATATCAATGCAGAAAAAAGATTTGCTTGATGTTGCTACAGCTTTGGGAAAGCAAGGAATTTGGTATGACTGTGTGGCAACTTTAGCTAAATTACGAGCTACTCAACCAAATAACACAAATTTAAATAAACATTGGTCGCAATTACTCGAATCTGTTGGACTTAAGCAGATTGATAAAGCTCCTGTGGTGGCTGTTAATACTATTTCAAATTAATGGCGATATCTCAATGCTTTAATTAATGTTCGATTTTCGATTTTCCATGGTGGGATTGTAATTTTAATCAGGACGGTTTCTACTATGAAACCGTCTGTTTAATCCTTAATTGTTAATCTAAAATTATTGAATACATTTTCATTTTAATTAAATAATATTAACAAAAACTATCACCATGATTATTTTACTGTAATTATTTGTTATGTAAACTTAATTGAAAAACTAAAATAGAAAATACTGAATAATAAATTGAATTTTAATTATTTTTAAAATTACCAATAATGTCCATAAATAACTTTCTTTAAAATTTTCAATTTAAAATAGCTTTACCTATGCTTATTTTTCTGTAATTATATAATTGGTAAATTTAATATAAAATCAAAAATCAAAAATCTAAAATCAAAAAGAATTAAATAAAAAAGAATTAAATAAAAAAAAATATATATTTATGTGGTACAAATTTAAATCTTTTTTTCGACGAAATAGAAGCGTATTTATTATCACTCCTACTGTGGCTATTGCTGTTTCTATTGCACAGGGGATAGGATTATTTAATTTATCAGAATGGCAAACAAGAGATTGGTTTTTTCGCGTGCGTTCCCAAGTAGAAAAAAAGCAGAACTTAACTTCAAAGGTTGTGATTATAACAGTTGATGAACAAGACATTCAATCTGTGGGAAAGTGGCCAATTCCCGATTATGCCCTTGCCGATGTAATCAAAAAAATTAGATTGCAAAAACCTCGGGCTATCGGTTTAGATTTGTACCGTGATTTACCAGAAGGAAAGGGATACTCCGAACTTGTAAAAGTGTTTCAAACTACTCCTAACTTATTCGGAGTAGAGAAAATTATAGGAGAAAGAGTCAAGCCACCACCAGAGTTAAAAAATAAGGGACAGGTGGGTTTCGCTGACTTAGTTTTAGATAGCGATCGCCATGTGCGTCGAGCATTATTAACGGCAGTAGATAAGCAGGAAAAAAATACTACCAAGGCTGGTTTGGCGACTCTTGTGGCTTTGAAATATTTAGAAGCTGAAGGAATTAAATTAAAACTTGTTGATCAGGAACAAAAAAAGTATCAATTGGGTAAACAAATTCATTTACCATTAGATAATTTAGAAGCAGGTTATACTAAAGCTGATTTAGGCGGATATCAAATTTTACTTAATTGGTACGGTTCAGAAACTGCATTTACGACAATAAAATTTCGCGATGTATTAGCCGGTAAAATACCATTAGATATTATGCGCGATCGCATGGTGTTTATTGGTTCAAATGCTGAGAGTACTAATGATTTCTTTGGTACTCCTTTTAGTTCCTCATGGTTTTTTGCGGTAAATCCCACCCCAGGGGTTGTTATTCATGCCAATATTGCTTTGCAATTGGTAAATGGAGCAATAAGGGGAAATGGTAATTTAAAGGGTTTATCAGGAGTACATTTTCTAGTATGGATAGTTTTTTGTTCGGCTATGGGTTCAATTGGTAGTTGGTGTTTGGCAAGTATTCATAGAAAACAGCATCTTCCTGGAGGCTATATTCTCTGGGCTTCTGTAGGAATTATTTTCTTGTTGGTTATTGGTAGTTACTGGATATTTAAAGCAGGTTTATTAATACCAATTACCCCAGCTTTAACAGCTTTTATTGGAAGTGTAATTGCGACTACAAATGCTTACAAACAACAGAAACTTGAAAAAACTAATTATCAGTTAGAAGTTGCAAACAATCAATTATTAGATTATTCTAAAACCTTAGAAGCAAAGGTTGAAGAACGAACTCAGGAATTAAAAGAAGCGAAACTTGCTGCTGATGCTGCAAATCAAGCGAAAAGTGATTTTTTAGCGAATATGAGTCATGAATTACGCACGCCACTTAACGGTATTCTTGGTTATGCTCAGGTATTACAAAGAAAGCCAGAGATTACTGGAAAAAGTTTAGCAGGTGTAAATATTATTCATCAGTGTGGTTCACACTTGCTAATGTTAATTAATGATATTTTAGACCTTTCTAAAATTGAAGCTCGTAAATTAGAATTATTTCCCAGTACAATTAATTTATCAAGCTTTTTAAATAGTGTTACAGAAATTTGCCGGATTAGAGCAGAACAAAAAGGTATTTTATTTAAATTTATTTTTGATAAAAATTTACCTACTGCTGTGGAAGTAGATGAAAAACGCTTACGGCAAGTACTAATTAATTTAATCGGTAATGCAATAAAATTTACCGATGAAGGTGGAGTAACTTTTAAAGTTAACAAAATCCAACAACAGAATTTAGAAAAAGAAAATTCCTGTTGTAGAATTTGCTTCCAAATTGAAGATACAGGTGTTGGTATGTCACCAGAGCAATTACAGAAAATTTTTCAACCTTTTGAGCAAGTTGGTGATTCAGGAAAACGTCCCGATGGTACGGGTTTAGGATTATCAATTAGTCAAAGAATTACGGCGTTGATGGATAGTCAAATTACTGTTGAAAGCCGTTTGGGTGAAGGAAGTATTTTCTCTATAGAACTTACACTACCAGTTAACAATGATTATGCAGCAGAAACAATCTCCAATCAACAAAAAATTATTGGTATTCAAGGAAATGCGCCCCTAATCCTTATTGTTGAAAATGATCAAAATCAGTTAAGTGTATCCAGCAATTTACTACAATCAATTAGCTTTCGTATTTTAGAAGCAAAGGAGCCAGTAGAAGCGCTAAAGTTAGCAACTGAAAATAATCCCGATGCGATTTTGCTGGATATGCCTAATATGGATCTTTTTCAACTGATGGCTAAACTCCAAGCTAATCGGATAACTTCATCTATCCCGATTATTATCTCTAGCGCTAGTGTTTTTGATGAAGATAGACAACGTAGTTTTAAAGCGGGAGCAAAATCCTTCTTACCCAAACCTCTACAAACAGAAGAATTAGTCAAAACATTAGGAAGCCTTTTAAATCTGGAATGGATTTATGATGACTCGAATTCCCACCTTAAAAATCCAACCCCCAACGGAAGCTCCACATCATCTCTCAATCAAAATAATTCCAGTGATACAACTGAAATAATTCTTCCCCCAGAGGAAATCATCCAAAAACTGTATCATTTAGCAATGATGGGTGATATTCCAGGAATTGAGGGAATACTAGAAGAAATAACAGCCCAAGATAAGCAACTACTGGGTTTTGCCAGTGAACTAAATAAACTTACTACTAGTTTCCAAACTGGGAAAATTCGTAAATTTCTCAAACAGTTTTTAAATAAGCAATCAACTCAAAAATGACTGAAATCACAGATGTTTTATCCAAACCAATGCATATCCTCTTAGTTGACGATAATCCAACCAATCTTAAGGTATTGTTTGAAGCGATTCAGGGATATGGTTGGAAAGCACTGATGGCTACCGACGGAGAATCGGCAATTGAGCAAGCAGAATACGCCAAACCCGATTTAATCCTTCTAGATGTAATGATGCCACCGGGTATTGATGGATTTGAAACCTGTAGCAGATTAAAAACTAATCCGATTACAGAAAATATCCCAATCATTTTTATGACAGCCCTTTCTGACGCTACTGAGAAAGTTAAAGGCTTTGAAATTGGCGCAGTTGACTACATTACCAAACCTTTCCAACAAGAAGAAGTTATTGCTCGATTAAAATTACATTTGAAACTTTCTCTTTTCACCCGCAATCTCGAACAACAAGTACAACAACGCACGTCAGAATTAACCCAATCTCTTGAAGAATTACAACAAACACAATTACAATTAATTCAAAGTGAAAAAATGTCCACTCTTGGACAACTTGTTGCAGGTATTGGGCACGAAATTAATAACCCAATTGGTTTTATTAGTGGAAATTGTTGCCATATCGAGGAATATTTCAATGATATTCTTAGCCTAATAAAGCTTCAACAAAAAAAATTATCGCATTCAGGTGATGAGGAAATAGAAAAACTTCTGCAAGAAATTGACTTAGAATATCTCATTGAGGATTTACCAAAACTTTTAGCATCAATGCATGAGGGAATCAACCGTCTAAAAGACATCAGCCTTTCTTTGCGAACTTTTGCTCGTAGCGATATTACATCTAAGGTAGAATATGAAATTCACGAAGGAATAAATAGCACTTTAATGCTACTTCAACATCGACTTAAAGATATAGGAGAGCGTCCAAAAATTGAGGTTTTTAAAAAGTATACTGAATTACCGCCAATTAATTGCTATCCTGGACAATTAAATCAGGTATTTATGAATATTATTGCTAATGCTATTGATGCATTTGACGATTTATATCAAAAATCCCAGGGGAAGAAAGCTGCTTCACGAAATACGATCCTCATCGCCACATCTATAGATTTTTTACAACAAACGATTTCAATTTGTATTGAAGATAATGCTTTGGGTATACCTCCTGAAGTACAATCTCGAATTTTTGAGCAATCTTTTACTACTAAGGCACCAGGTAAAGGAACTGGATTGGGATTAGCAATTAGCTATCAAATTATTGTTGATAAACACAACGGACAAATTAACTGTTTATCAACCCCCGGTAAAGGAACAAAATTTATCATTACCCTACCGATTTAATTTTTATATAAAGTTATCTCAAGTAATTTTTAGTAGATTTAATACTAAAAAAATTATGATTTTAGTAAATTTATTTAGTAAATTTATTTAGTAAATTTAAATAATCTAAATTATATATGAATCACACAACTCATTGACAAATAATAAAATGTGGAGGCTTCCCATTAAGAAGTCTCATAAAACCTATAATATTCGGCTCATCTGTACTTAGTATGCTAGAAAAATAATCAAAAAAGGGTTGGAGGGAATAGGGAATAGGGAATAAGGAATAAAATATAATATTTACTATCAATGTAATTTATAAAGTTAGTAACATTCCCCATTCTTAGATTTCAAGCTTTTGAGCTATATTTTTAGCATACTATGTACTGAACAACCTAATATTCTACCAACAGATTAATAATATAGTCCATTAGTTAATATTTTCTAACTCGAACAATTAATCAAACTTTTACCATTTATCAACCATTCCCTTACGGGGGTGAATTATCATTCGTAATATAGCGATATTTACCAGTCACTTCTTCCTTAACTCAGATTTTGCACCAAGATTTTTTTATGGAACTTAATTGCTCAGTATTAAGCCTGAAATCTTAAGAAGAGTGATTATTCTTAGTTATTTATGGTGCTTCCCACGAGTACATGTTTTAATTTTCATTGTTTATACGCTTAGATGCAAAATATGAATAAACAAATTCTGGATTTACAATATCGACTTGATAATTATCACCACAATATTGATGAATAACTTCTATAAGGGCTGTGTTTAACTTCAAAAGTTTGATCGTTATTACTGCTTTCTTCCTGACTTGAGTTTATATTCGTTTCGCTGCAATAGTTTTTTTGTACTAAGGAGCACTACAACTAACAACAAAACCTGAATTTCCCAGGGTGCTAAAATCAAACTCAACACCAGACTAATAATGGCAAATAAACCAGCAAGATATCCCACTTCATCGCTACATCTGTTAAAGATATAGCCAGTAATTACACAGATAGAAAGTGGAAGTAGAAAAAACAAAGGCATCTCTTCTCAACTCCGAATTCAAAGCATTTCTTTGTATACTAAAATCACAAATCAGCGGACACAGTCATGTAAATATTGTTACAATTTACAGCTTTTTGTTGCATCACTTTATATATACAAACAACGTGTTGGATTAAGAATCCGCATTTTTTTATTGGTTTGGTATATTAGCTTATCACTATATGTTAAACCTCTCAAAAGGTGATGGGTATAAAATAACATGACTATATAGTGTTCCTTTAATAATAGAGCGGATAATGTTAAATATTCCTCAATTTTTAGCGACTGAACTTAATCTCAAACCAAATTATGTGGAAAACGCCCTGGCGCTATTCACTGAAGGTGCGACTATCCCCTTTGTCGCACGTTACCGTAAGGAGCGTACTGGTGAGATGAATGAAACTCAGCTGCGTGATTTATCCGATAGATATACTTATCTTACAGAGTTAGAGTCAAGAAAATCAGTAATTTTAAATGCGATCGCAGAACAAGGTAAACTAAGTGATGAGTTGAAACAGAAAATTGAATTGTGTTTGCAAAAAACTGAGCTGGAGGATTTATATTTACCTTATCGTCCTAAACGTCGCACTCGGGCTACTATTGCTAAGGAAAAGGGACTTGATAAGTTAGCTGAGTTTATTAAGTCGCTGAATATAAAAAATGCTGTGTCAGGGGATTTAAATACAGAAGCTGCCAAATATATAAATGCCGAAAAAGATATTAAAAGTGCACAAGAAGCCCTCAAAGGTGCTAGCGATATTTTAGCGGAAGAAGTGGCAGAAAAAGCTCAGTTAAGGGCTTATTTACGCCAATTTTTCTTAGAATCAGGAATTTTTATATCCCGCATCAAAGATGAATATCCTGAAGGTACAACAAAATTTGAGATGTACCGGAATTACCAAATGAAAGTTAGCAATATTGCACCTCATAATATGCTGGCTTTGTGTCGGGGAGAAAAGGAGAAAATATTAAGTTATGAAATTGCTTTTGATGAAGACTACGTAATTTCTTATTTAGAATCCCAAGAAATTCGCAGCAAACAGCCACATATCCGTAAATTTTATCAACAAATGCTCAAAGACGCATTTAACCGTTTGATGAAAAATTCGCTGACAAATGAAGTTATATCTGAAAAAAAACAATTTGCTGATATTGAGTCTATTAAAACATTTGAAGCGAATTTACGCAATTTATTATTGTCAGCACCGGCGGGAATGAAACCGGCGATCGCTATAGATCCAGGATTTAGAACTGGGTGTAAGGTGGCGATATTGGATGAAACGGGGAAGTTTCTGGAGTATCAAGCCATTTTTCCCCATACGGGGGCAGTTAAACGTAGTGAAGCTGCGAAAATCCTCGAAAATTTCATTAAAAAATACAACATTGAATTAATTGCCATCGGTAACGGTACGGCTTCTCGGGAAACCGATGAATTTGTTGTACAAGTGCTGCAAAACACCGAATGTCAACCAATTAAAGTTATGGTAAACGAATCTGGGGCATCTGTATATTCAGCTAGTAAAGTGGCGATCGCAGAATTTCCCGATCTAGATGTTACCGTGCGGGGAGCTATTAGTATAGGTCGCCGTTTGCAAGATCCCCTTGCGGAATTAGTTAAAATTGACCCCAAATCCATCGGCGTGGGACAATATCAACATGATGTAGACCAAAAATTACTGAAAAAGAAATTGGATGAAACTGTAGAAAGCTGTGTTAACTACGTTGGCGTTGACTTAAATACAGCATCGATTCAACTTTTGACATCGGTTTCTGGGATTACGTCTACTATTGCCAATAATATTGTCCAATATCGTAATCAAAACGGTGCCTTTAAAAATCGCCGTGAATTATTAAAAGTAGCGAAATTAGGACCAAAAGCTTTTGAACAAGCCGCGGGTTTCTTAAGAATTCGCGGTGGCGAAAATCCCTTAGATAATACGGCTGTACATCCAGAAAGTTATGCTGTGGTCAAAAATATCGCTGCCGATCTTAATATACCATTAAAACAAGTCACACAAATCGCCGAAAATCTCAAAAAAGCCGATTTGAAAAAATACGTCACCGACAAAGTGGGGGAACCCACATTACGAGATATTATTGGCGAACTGGAAAAACCGGGAAGAGATCCCCGTGCTGAATTTAAGTATGCCACTTTTAAAGAAGGGATCAATGAAATTTCCGATCTTGAAGAAGGAATGGAATTAGAAGGAATTGTGACTAATGTTGCCAATTTTGGGGCTTTTGTGGATGTAGGAGTGCATCAAGACGGTTTGGTACATATATCACAACTTGCCAATCAATTTGTTAAAGATCCCAAAGAGATTGTAAAAGTTGGACAAGTTGTGAAAGTTAAAGTTTTGGAAGTTAATCAGAAATTGAAGCGAATTGGTTTGTCGATGAAAGCAGTTAGTCAGTAATAACCACAATAGATAAAACTAATTCATAATGTAGAGACGTTGCAATGCAACGTCTCTGTGTATTTTGGATTCGATCAAGAATTCAACGGAACGGGATATATTTTTTAACTTTTTTTGAATTAAGTGTTTTTATTTAAAATACAAAATATCAATTAATCCCACATTCCGCACTTCAGAATGTAGTACAATGAAATACGGAATTTATCTCCGATATGAATAAATAAAAATACTCAGAATATTTAAGTAAATTGGTTATTTAACACTTAGTATAAAACATATCAAGTGAAGGCTCCATAGCGGTGAATCAACTCGTTGGCGAGGGCGAATTGAACTACCGCTGCGCTTGATTCGATTGCGTTGAGACGGGCTTACAATCAACTTATAAAAACCCGCTTATATTCATAGCCCGCCTCAACGCCGCTCCGCTAATCGAATCATAGTTCAATTCTTAAATAAGAAAATGAGACAATAAAAAAAATAAAAAATATTGTAGAGGTAAAAAAATTGTCTCCAACATCAAAAGCGGAAATAAAAAATATAGATCACCTTGGAATAATAGCTGGGTTGATTGATGAAATAGGAATAGTTGAAAAGATTAATTCCAAGTTGGGAATAGACACTCGTGAAAAGATTTCGTGCCGGGAGTATTAGTAAAAGCTATTTTAATAAATGGACTAGGATTTGTATCAAGACCGTTATATTTATTTAGCCAATTTTTTGATGATAAAGCAATAAAAATATTATTAGGAGAAGATATAGAAAGTGATTATATTAATGATGATAAAATTGGAAGAGTGATGGATAAATTATATAAATATGGATTAAATAATCTATTTATAGAAATTGCATTGTCAGTAGTAAAAAAGTTTCAAATAGATATCAAATATTCGCATTTAGACGCAACATCATTTCATTTACATGGAAACTATAACAATGAAGAGAGTAAGGAGAAATCGTCAGAAGTAACTAATATTGACCAATAATAATAACAAAAGGATATTCTCGTGACCATAGACCAGATTTGAAGCAAGTTATTTTAGACCTGATAACAAGTGGTGATGGCGATTTACCTTTACTAATGAGGACTGGAGATGGAAATGAAGCAGATAAAGCTGTATTTGGGAAAATATTGGTAGAGTTTAAAAAGCAAATAGTTTTTGACAGTATCATGGTTTGTGATAGTGCATTATACAGTCAAGAAAATATACAACTAATCCAGCATATAAAATGGATAAGTAGAGTACCAATGACCATCAAAAAAGCGAAAGAATTGGTTCAATCGGTAGAGATAGAAGAAATAGACTCAGAAGAAATCAAAAAAAGAGCATCCTTAAATTTAGAAGGATATAAGTGGAAAGAAGAAATAGTAAATTATGGTGGAATTAAGCAGATTTGGTTAGTAGTCGAAAGTGAGAAAAGGAAAAATAGTGATTTAGAGAAGCTAGATAAGAAGCTAAAAAAAGAAAAAGATAAAGTTGAAAAGCTTTTAAAGGAATTAAAAAGAGAAGACTTTGAAACTACCGAACAAGCTAGGTATAAATTAAAAGGAATTAACAAAAAGTTGAAGCTATTTGGAATAAAAGAAATTAATCTTGTTGAAAC
>DESS01000076.1 GCA_002361335.1 Richelia sp. UBA3308 | reverse complement strand
GGCATTCGGGCATTCGGGCATTCATCTCAAAGCAGTCAGATACTTCTCCATGGCGTAATTAATGAAGCTTTCTCCCCTGCGTTGTACTTGTTGTTTCTTGATGACAGAGAAGCCCATAGGTTGAAAAAACGGTTTCGCTGTAATACTTGCTTCCGTATATAAACGATGTATTTTTAATTCGTAGGCTTTTGCTTCAATTGCATGGTAAATTTTACTGCCTACACCCATGCGCTGATAATTCTTATGACAGTAAAAACAATCTATATGTCCGTCAGATTCTAACTGGCCAAAACCTGCAATTGTACCGTTATCATCGGCTACATAAGTAAATTTTTGCGAACAAACACTTGCCCAATCTCTAAAATAAATATCATCTGGTGCCCATGCTGTCACCTGATTTGCCGAGTAGTCGCTAATATTAATTTCTCGTACTGTTTCATGAAATAATTGTGCAATTTGCTCGGTATCTTGTTTGTTAAATAGTCTTATTTTTATTGAATTTGGGCCGAAGGGCATTGGGCATGGGGCATGGGGCATGGGGCATGGGGAATTGGGAATAATCAGCGAATCTGTTTTTTATAATATCAGGACTTATAATATCAGGACTTATGTAAAAGTAAGCTAATTGTTTTATTACTTGTGAAAGGCGGTGTAATCTGCTCCCACCTTGATTATTTCCCTACAGTAAGTTTTCTATCACGATGAAAAATCTTGTTGCTTAACTCCTATGCCTCATATCCCATACACTATTGCTAATATCAAATTAAATCAAATTAAATCAAATAAAAAAAATCAAATAAAATCCCACACAATGTTAACGATACAATGTTAAATCGATAGGGATTTATATGTGGAAATTAAAAAAATTATTAGTTATTCAATGCATTCCATTTGAGGTATTGTATTTCTGCCCAAGCTTGGCTTTGGTGAAACATTTGGGCTATCTTTGACCATGTTGTCCGCGAGACTTTAGCAAGATCGTATTTTTGTAAGTCACCAAACTCACAAAACATTTTATATGCCCAAGTTGGCTCATATCCCATTACTCTTGCTATTGTGATCCAGTCCGCTAATGAAAATAATGAGATGTCAATTTCCGATTTATTCTTCAGGTCGTCGGAATTGATAGTCTTGGCTAATAACATGGCATTCCTATTAAAAATTTATTGTTAGCAAACAACCAAAACTATACAAAAGTTGGATTACTTGGTTGCAATAAATCAAATCCATCTCGGTTTTCACATATTTATTTGGAAATGTCAAGTAATTTTAAATGCAATTTTTGAACAATATTATTTTGCCAGTAAAATTTAAAATCTATTCCTTAGTAGGCTGGGTTTTCAACCTATAAAATCTAAGCCCAGAGGCTACAAAATTGACATCCACAGTATTCTAGCTATTTCAGCAGATTTATTTTCAAGAAAACTATTTTGAATTTACATAGACTAATGTTATAGTCATTGGTTTGATTAAATAGACTTTTCAACTGTTTTTTGTGGTTTTAAATACAATTATTTCCGAGCAATTTATTCAAAAGTTGCAAAACTAATTAATTCAACTTTTTTTGATATTTCATTGATGTCCAAAGCAACACGCGAAAATATATAAATCTGCGTTTTTTATACCGTTCGTTACTACGTAAGCGCCAGCAATGCTAAACCAAAGGTATTTCCTGATAACCAAGTTTCTTCATGTTTAATTCTAAATTCGGGCATTCTAAATTCGGGCATTCTAAATTCCTTTGATTGTGGGGTATTTTTGGGAACAATCAAGATGATGTTGCTGCTTATCGTTGGTTAATCGAAAAATATGAGAGTATTATTCCCTCAACAAAAGAAAATTTATTCCCGCCTAGGTCTTGTATTTTGCAGCGTTTTATGCATATTATTAGCCTTAAATCCGGTATTCTCCGTGTATGGTCAGGGAAACTCAAACCAAGGGATTGACCAACTTAAGCAGCAACGAAACGACATCAAGCAACAGCATCAAGGCGTAGTAAAAGAAAAAAAACGTTTAAATAATTTGCAGCAAGAAGCTGAAAAACACCTTGGTGGTTTAGAAGAAAACTTGCAAACTACTAATAGCCAGATTGAAGATAGTGAAAAACGTTTGCTTCGAGCAACTCAACGCTTGCAACAGTTGCAAGCAGATTTAGCTGCGGCACAAGTATCCTACACTCAACGTCAAGCGTCAACCATCGCCAGACTTCAGTTTTTACAACGTTCCCCCATCAATCAAGGTGTGGCAGTTTTACTACAAAGCCGGAATTTGAATGACTTTCTCAGTCGCCGTCGTAACTTAAAGTTAGTTTATCAAGCCGATCGAAAAGTTTTGGTAAAATTAATCGAATCAGCCAACCGGATAAATCAGCAAAAAACCGATATAGAAACTAAAAAGAACGAAATATCCTTGATTCGTCAGCAATTATTTGCTCAAAAAGCCGATTATCAAAATCAAGCCCAATTACAAGCCCAATTAATCGAGCGTTTAAATAGCGATCGCCTTGCTTTAGATGCAGCACGAATCCAATTAGAGAAAGACTCGCAATCCATCGCAACCTTAATTAAAAAGAAAATTGCAGAACAACAAGCGAGAATCGCCGCAGCTAAAGCCCGCAGCACACATCGAAACTTCGTCAGAGGCAGCGGTATCATGGCATTGCCCAGCAACGGTTACATCAGTAGTCCCTACGGTTGGCGTAAGCACCCACTTCTGGGTTATCGTCGCTTGCATACTGGTATGGATTTTGCCGCCGGTTATGGTAGTACAATTCGCGCCGCAGATTCGGGAACTGTAATTTATTCTGGTTGGCATGGTGGTTACGGCAAAACCGTTATTATTAATCATGGTAAAGGAATCACCACACTTTACGCACATAGCAGCAAATTATACGTAAAATCCGGAGAAAGCGTTAAAAGAGGACAAGCCATATCAGCAGTAGGTTCCACGGGCTTATCAACAGGTCCCCATTTACACTTTGAAGTACGCAAAAACGGTACCCCAGTAAATCCTGCAAATTATCTTTAGTTAAAGGATTTTGGATTTTGGATTTTGAATTTTAGATTGTGAGTTAGGAGTGAGTAGTATTAGGAGTTGAAGGTTTCAAGTTTTTTCTCCCCTTATCCCCTTATCCCCTTGTCTCCCCATCTCCTCAGCCCCTCAGCCCCTTATCCCCTTGTCCCCTTGTCCCCTTCCTCATCTTTTCAACTACCAAGCTCAATATAAAACTTCATTTTCGGACGACGACTAAAGCGTTGATCGCTACCAATTTGATTATTGGTAATTAAAGTTAAATTATTCGCCTTTGAAGTAACTCCACCTAGAAAAACCAGTTCTCCTTTGAAAGTTTGACCGGATTCAATCTCAAGATAAGGATTATCAACAGGTGGTTCCAAATTATATTTATTTCCTAAATCATCTAGAAGTACAACCCCTTTACCATGCAAATTAAGGTGTATAGTATACTGAGAACCATTGGTCATAGCCATTTCGACAATAGTCTTTTCTTTATTCAAAGAAATATTAGTTAATCTTCCAACAGTGCCGTTAGGATGCTCTGCTTTTACATTTAAGGTTTTTTCTGTTACAAGCATGCTTGTTTTACTCACCTCAATTGTATTATTATTATCTCTTGAAGATTGAATATCAGAAGGCTTTTTGAGATTATCAATATTTATCTTTCGAGTAATAATTCGTTGGGCTTGTTTGTTATTGAACAAAAGCAACACACTAATACACACTATCAGCAAAACTACAGATATTATTCCTAGAAGAAAACCACTGTTGTGATTATTTGTATCAGAAGAATTTTTAATTACGCGGTTTTTTAAATTATTGTTATTCATATCATAATGCTTTAAATACTGTGTAGGTATAAAGTAACTTCTCATCAGTATTTACATTGGTTTACAAGGTAACCATTTTATATTTTTTATCAAAATTACTGAGATTAACCAGTATTGCGTGCCCCAACCACCAATTAACTGTGTCTAAAAGCAATAAAAAAAAATACTTATTAGCCACTAAAGGAAATAAAGGCTATACTGGTTATTAATGTGTAGGCATTAAAATTGCCGACAGATTGTAAGGGCGCGTAGCTCAGTGGATAGAGCGTCAGATTCCGGTTCTGTAGGTCGGGGGTTCGAATCCCTCCGCGCTCGTTTTTGTAGAATAACAGATTATGTGTCGTCGTTAACAAATTAATTTTATTTTAACGAATTATTGTCGTTATTAACAAATTAATGTGTGCTCTAGTTCGTTTCCACAATCGTTAACAAATTACTCTCGTCTAAAAGTTCTAGTTCTTTGTCAAGCTAATGGTTAGCTCCAGGTTTGAAAAATACGTTTCAACTCATCCCAAGCCGCGATGGTTGTTGAAACAGACTAAGGGCTTGTCTTTAAAGGCTTGAGTCATTATCTTATTCTTTGGCATAATTTTTTTGACTGGAAAATAAACTGGATACAAGCCATCGATAATCCGTGGAGAAAAACAAACTCAAGCCCCTCGATTCATCGATGGGATAATAATTCTAAATTATTCATTCTAAATTCTAAATTCACCTTGACGCGGCAGCGTCTTCGGAGAGGGTAATATAAAATTAAAAATCAAATGGCTAAAATTTCCTACAAAACCACTAATTTATTTCAACGTTTACCAGCTTCTGCTTTTTTGTGGATAGCTGTGATGATATTTGGTGCTGCCAATGCAATTACTAAACGATTAACAGAAATTGGTGCAGAAAACCTGATCGATGGCAGAAATCCAATTTCCTCCTGTAATGTTTTATTTGTCGGTAACGTTTGTGCTGCATTAGGATTATTTTTAATTTATGGTAGACAATTACATCCTCGCTACTGGCGACGTTTTACTAGAAAAGATTGGTTGAGTTTAATTGGTGTTTCCATATTATCTGGTGCTGTAGCGCCAGCGTTAATTTTTGAAGCCCTTGCTCGTACTCAAGTAACAAATGTAGTTTTAATTAGTAGACTTGAACCTCCCTTAGTTTTAGCTTTATCTTTTTTATTTTTAGGTGAAAGAGTTAATTTACTACAAATAATTGGAGCAGCAACTTCTTTTGCTGGAATTGTTACAATAATCATTCTCCAAACTTTATTAGAAAATATGATGACAGCAGAGGGATTTTCTGCCATCGGATTCGGAGAAATTTTAACTGCAGTTGGTGCAGTGAGTTCA
Source organism: Richelia sp. UBA3308 (assembly GCA_002361335.1). Taxonomy (GTDB): domain Bacteria; phylum Cyanobacteriota; class Cyanobacteriia; order Cyanobacteriales; family Nostocaceae; genus Rivularia. The sequence goes on along the minus strand of DESS01000076.1, from coordinate 17,910 downwards.
GCAATTGCTACAATCCTGAGTAAAAAGAGTTTAGACAATATTTCTCCAGGATTTTACAGTTTATTTCGCACAATTTTAGGAGGGATTATCTTCTTTTTTCTAGCTTTATATCTATATGGCATCAATCATTTTATGGATGTTAGCTCGCCATTGTTATGGCAGTGGATGTTAATTTACGGTGGGGTAATTGTTGCCCTCGGACAAACCTTTTGGTTTATCGGATTAGAAGGCTCTCCATCTTCTAAAATATCTTTGGCTAGTTCTTTTATTCCCATTGCAGGAATAGTTGCAGCATTTTTTATTTTAGGAGAAGTTCCTACACTATCTCAATATGTAGGTGGTGGTATCGTAATTATTGGTATTTTTATCAGTCAAATTGGTATTCGTAAGGAAAATAAGCGTCTTGCTAATCGAGATAAATTAATTAAGCAGACGGATACTGAAGTTAGTTTTAAAGGTATTTAATATTGGTAAGTAGGTTGGTGTTGCTCCCAACCATGTATTAAATTGATTTTTTGGATAACCCAAACCCTTGTAGAGACGTTATATATAACGTCTCTACATTTAAATTCCGCCACGAGGTAGGCAACGCCTAATTTTTAGATAAATCTTTTAATTGGAATTCAACAGCTTGGATATAACCAGAATTGTTAATTGTTTCTGGAGATAACCTTCCGCTATCAATTCCATGTTGAACTAAATCTTTACCACTAATTTCGCCAAATCTAACGGCTGATAATAATGAATGATAACCACCAACACCTTGATTTTTAAATTTTCCTTGATAAGCAAGAGAAACTAAGTTAAATGGAGTGATATTCTTTACGACTTGGTTTTGTGTAACATTAGAATTCGCAGCAGTTTTCTTTGCTAAAACAGGTTGTGCAGCAGTTGTAGCGACTAAAATTGTTCCGATAGTAGCAAGTAATAAACGTTCCATAATTTCAATCCTATATTTAGTAAATTTGCGTAATTCAATTTGTTTTCCTTGATTACTATCATGGTGCATTCAACTGAGAAGCCAATAAATCCTAGATGAGAAATAAATAAGAGATTTATGAGAAAAATTAAATATGATTCTTCTTCTCTACCGCAGCGGATTTGTGTCATCGGTACCAGTGGTGTCGGTAAAACAACTTTGGCGCATGGAATATCTCAAAGGCTGATGATTCCTCATGTGGAATTAGATTATCTTTACTGGGAAGCAAATTGGGTAGAGCCACCGTTGGATGTCTTTCGTAGTCGCGTCGAAAAATGTTTGGTTGGTAATAGTTGGATTGTTGATGGTAATTACAGCAAGGTACGGGATATGGTTTGGGGAAATGCCGATACTCTTGTTTGGCTGGATTATTCTTTCGGTGTAGTCATGAGTCGTATTTTGTGGCGAACTTTTTATCGAGTAGTAACGCAGCAAGAGGTATGCAATGGCAATCATGAAACTTGGAAAAAAGCTTTATCCAAAGATTCTGTGATTTTATGGGCGCTCCAAACCTACCAGAGACGACGGAGGGAATATCCTATTTTATTTAAAAACCCTGAATATTCCCATCTCAATATAGTGCGGTTATCTTCTCCACAAGCCGCAAAAGATTGGTTATCGAATTTAGCATCATAAAACCTCACCCCAACCCTCTCCTTATTAAGGAGAGGGAGCTAGATTTACCGAATTAATTCGTAATTAGTAATTCGTAATTCAGTCTGGAGGTTTAAAGCACCATTATTTATTTATGGAAATTAATTACTGCCAAATAACAAATGCCGATTTTCAGAAGACAAAGCATTTTTCACATCTTCATACTCTTTTTGTAACTGAGTAAAGATTTCTTTAGTCCCATCAATACTACCACCACGCCCAATTGCTTCTAATTGCTTGCATAAATCAGCCATGCCATTAGCACCGACATTAGCACTAGCAGATTTTAGGGTATGAGCAGCTTGGTAGAGCGATTGAGAATCTCCTTGGTTAATAGCTGCTGACATAGCTGCTAATCGTGAATGTGTATCTTCTAAATAAATATCAATCAATTCAGCGATGACTATAGAAGCCTGCTCGCCAGCTACCTGACTAAGAGCTTGCAAGACACTACTATCAATTACTCCTGCATTTGCTTCCATATCTAAGAGTTGTTTATTGTCTGTAGATTCAACACCTTGACACAGACTCAATGCTCGTTGTAATTCTTCGATTCTAATTGGTTTACTGATGTAATCATCCATGCCTGCTTCCAAGCATTTTTCCCTGTCTCCCTGCATGGCATTGGCAGTCATGGCAATAATTCGGGGACGAGATTTTGTCCATTGTTTACAAATTTCTTTTGTCGCAGTTAAACCATCCATTTCCGGCATTTGTACGTCCATAAATACCACATCGTAAGGCTGACGACGTAAAGCTTCGAGTACTTCAATGCCATTACCTGCAACCTCAGCACGATAACCCAATGTTTCTAGAGTTAGCAAAGCTACCTTCTGATTTACCACATTATCTTCTGCCAACAAGATACGTAGCTTATGATTTAATACCGGAGTTTCAGAAGTTGGCTTTGGAGATATAGAAGATGGATTGACTTTAATCAATTTTCGATTTAAAACACGCATCAAAACTTGATGAAGTTGGGATTGCTGTAATGGTTTATTAAGGATGGCAGCAAAATTAATATCAGCAGATTGTTGTTTTATTTCTTGCTTGCATAGGGAGCTTAACATTACCAGAGGTAAATTTTCATAATCCCTATGTTTACGTATTTCTCTGGCAAGGGTAACCCCATCCATCTCAGGCATTTGCATATCCAAAATCGCTAAATCAAACTCCATGCCTCTATTCATTAATTCTAAAGCTTTAATTCCTGAAGAAATTGCACAGCTAAACATTCCCCATGACTCGGCTTGTAAACTCAAAATTTTTCTGTTTGTGGCATTATCATCCACAATCAATAACCGTTTACCCAAAAATTCTTCATTTGAGTTTTCTTCCTCTACTGGATAATTAGAGGCTGGTACCGCCGAAATTGTAAAGTAAAAAGTGGAACCAACGCCGACTTGACTTTCTACCCACATTTTGCCACCCATAATTTCACTTAAGCGTTTGCTGATGGCTAAACCCAGCCCCGTACCCCCATATTTACGAGTAGTTGAAGCATCGACTTGACTAAAAGACTTGAATAATCGCTCCATTTTATCCGGGGGAATGCCGATACCTGTATCCTTCACCGCAAATTGAATTTCATATCGAGATTCTTCATCTAACTGAATTCCATTCACGTAGATGACTACTTCCCCAATTTCTGTGAATTTAATGGCATTACTGAGCAAATTAACTAATACTTGTCTGAGACGAGTTACATCACCCACTATCCAATAAGGAATTGGTGATTCAATTAAATATGCCAATTCTAATTTTTTCTCCGCGGCTTTTGCAGCTAATAAATTTAAAGCTTCTTCAATAGAGGTACGTAAGTTAAAAGGTTGCTCTTCTAAATCCAGCTTACCCGCTTCAATTTTAGAAAAATCAAGGATGTCATTAATCAGCGTCAATAAAGCATCACCACTACTACGAATAGTTTGTACAAAATCTTGTTGTTGCTCATTTAATTGAGTATCTAAGAGTAACCCCGTCATGCCAATAACTGCATTCATTGGAGTACGAATTTCATGACTCATGGTGGCGAGAAATTCGCTCTTGGCGTTATTAGCAGCTTCGGCAGCTTTTTTGGCTACATTTAACTCTTCATTTTGTGCTGCTAATTGTTCCCTTTGAGAAGTTTCCTTCTCCAACAGTTGTGCTTTAGCGATTGCAATACCCACTTGAGCAGCCACTGCTTCAAGCAATTCAACTTCCTCATCCAGCCAAATTCGAGAATCATGGCATTGTTGCAAAGCCAAGACACCATTGGGCTTTCCCTGATAGGAAGTGCGGATTGCTAACATCGACTTCATATTTAGTTGATTGCAAAAATCAACAGCCGATTTCAATAAAGGATCCTCAAAAACATTGTGGGAAACAACCGCAGCATCCTGACTCAACACAGTTTCTGCATGGAGATTACCCTGCACAGGGATTTCAAGAAGCAACATCGACTGTGTACCTATAGTTAAATATTCTGCAACACAGGGAATTTGTGGCTGAGCAGATTCAATGTAAGAGTGAAGAATACAGCGATTGACTTCAAATAATTTACCTATTTGATCAACCGTAGTTTGAAAAATTTGTGTCGTATTTAAACTTTGGCGAATCTCTTGGGTTATTTTTTCTATTAAAACCGAGCGTTGTAGCTGCTTTTCCAAAGCATATTGGAATTGTTGGCGCTCAATTTCACCACCTAACCATTGTGCCATCAAACTTAATAGTTCTACTTTGGCTGAGGAACAATTACATAATACGGTATTCTGACTAGAAAAATTAAGGGTTCCGTAGATTGCACCGCCAACAATTACTGTAGTACCCAAATAGGTTTCTATTTGGTGATTAATGTAACAAGGATGGTTTTGCCATTTTGTGCTATTGCCAGCTTGGAAAATACAAATAGGTTTATTTGCTTGTATTGTTTGCTCGCAGTAGGTTTTACCTATTTCCAAGATATCTCCAGGAGAAATTTTTATCGGTACATCCTGGCTCATTTCCACTGCAACTACTTTATAAGAATTATCTGTCACTTTGCTGAGAATACCAATATTTAACCCAAATCGTTCACATCCCATTTGCAGTATTTGGGCAACCCGTTGTGTAAAATTTAGTTCCTGATTCGCAGTGATTTGATGTAAACGACGAATCGATGCTTCACTGTCTAATAATTTTTGCTCGGAAACTTTGCGATCGCTAATATCTCTTTCTACAGACATCCAATGAGTAAACCAACCACTTTCATCGGCAATGGGGACAATATTCATCTCTACCCAATACTCTGTGCCATCTTTACGGTAATTAATTACTTCGATATTAACGGATTCCCATTTATTGAGAGCTTCACGAACTTTTGTCAATTCGGTTTGATTTGTTTTCTCTCCTTGTAACATCCGAGGGGTTTTACCGATGACTTCATCAGAAGTATAACCAGTCATGCGGGTAAAAGCTTCATTCACATAAATAACTTTTGGACCATGGGGTGGATGATGAGGTTCAGCTTCAGTAATAACTATAGCATCATTGGCATTTACTACCACAGATTCCAATAAACGTAACCTTTCTGAAGCTTGTTTGCGCTCTGTCACATCACGCAAGCTAATAATTACACCCATAACAATCACATCATCAACCAAGTTATTGCTAATGGCTTCCAAGATTCGCCAAGAACCATTTTGATGACGAAAACGCAATTCTAATGGTGGTGATAATCCAGGGGTTTGAGATAATTTATGGAAATATTGATTTAAATGTGGTTCGGAATCTGGATGTACAAAATCGAATAAATTTTTATGTTTAAAATCCTCTATTTCATATCCTAAAATTTGTGTTACAGAATAACTGACATCGCGAATAACTAGTTGCTCATCAATAATAGCAATGACATCAGAAGCTTGATCGATTAAGGAACGATAATATTCTTCACTACGTTTAATTTCTTCCTTTGCTTGATTTAGCCTTTCCTCTCGCGCCTTTACTTCCAAAATCATATGTCCAAAAGCCTTTGCTAATTTTCCAAGCTCATCACTTTGTTTTGCTATTCTGCTAATAACGGTAGAATTAAAATTTTTTGTATAACTAATTTCTCTTGGATTATTGATAAATTTTTCTGTATATTTAGTAATTTTTTTAATTGGTTTAATTACACCACGTTTCAATAATAAATTAACTAATAATAAAATAATAGTAAAAATACTCATGAAAATCATCATCAGCAATTTTAGAGATTGACGACTTTGAGCCAATACATTACTTGCTGGTACATAAATAGTTTGTGCTGCGACTATATCATTTATTTTCCAACCAAAACCATTTTGATCGCCATAGGTTTTAATTAAACTTTGAGGGGCTATCTCTGGAGTACTATGACACTGCAAACAACTCTCTTTATTAACTTTTAAAGGTCGAGAAATATAAAATAATTTTTGACCATCAATATAACGATAACCATTCAACTTTTTTAACTCCGTTTTCTGGCGAAATTTATCAACCAATTTGGATTCAAACTCATCTGCTTTATCTCTGAGATTCGTAGGATTTAAAGTTGCTTCTTTGTAGAAAAAATCTTCATAAGTTTTATATTTACGAAAATTTTCAAATATTTCCCTTGCAGAATATGCAGGAACCGTTTCCGGAATAAAAGTTTCCTTAGTTTCCAGACTTTCTTTTAAAAGTGGTTGAATATTACTACTAGTGTAATTTCTGACAGAATTCATCGTCTGGATGAGCATCTTTGCTCTCTCCTTTACTTCTGCTTCTGCTTGACTTTGCATCGCCGCAGATAGAGTAATTCCACTGATAATTATTACCGCGAAAAATAATATTAATAGTAGAGCATTAAATTTTGTCCCTAGACCTAATTTTTTCAGCATTTTAGATTAGAGGAGAGTATCTAGCAGTAACATGATAGCCCATGCAATAACTAATTATCTAAGTGCATACACTTAAAAATATTCTCACTGTTTAAAATCTATACTTTTATGGGCACTATTAAATATAAGGATTTGGGCTAAATTGCGCCTTATGTGAATTAAGAGTTAAATGGCTTCAAATCCATGAAATTGAATTACTCTCAAAAATCTGACATTTGTAATTCATAGCAGTAACACTAGTATTTTTATCTAATTTCAACGAACCTTCATATGCAAAACAATTCACCTCTGATACTAATAGCAGATGATGATAGATCCACAAGAATAGTCCTAAAACTGATTCTGCAACAAGATGGTTATCAAGTTATGGAAGTAGAAAATGGCGAAGAATGTTTAAACGCCTATCAAGAGAAGCAACCAGATATGGTTCTCTTAGATGCCATTATGCCAATAATGGACGGATTTATTTGCTGCGAAAAACTGCAACATTTATCAAATAATTCCCTGCAAATACCAGTACTAATGATTACTGGATTAGACTCTCAAGAATCTGTAGACAAAGCTTTCAATGTTGGTGCTAGCGATTTCATTACTAAGCCGATTCATCCGCCAGTTTTACGTCAACGTTTGCGGCGAATTTTACAAGCTTATTCAGCAGAAAAAGCACTCCGAGCTAGCGAACAGAAATACCGTTCAGTTGTTAATAATCTTCAAGAAGTTATATTTCAAACAAACTTGGAAGGAAACTTAACATTTCTTAACCCGGCTTGGCAAGAAATCACGGGATTTTCCATTGAAGACAGTTTAGGAAAAAATTTATTAGATTTTATTCACCCTAGCGATCGCCAATCTTATTTAGGATATAATCGCATTCTTCTTAGTAATAAGAATAACCAACAATCTACTCGTAATTTTCGTTATCAATTACGCTATTTACATAGTAACGGTAGTATCGGGTGGTTTGAAATATATGGCTGTTTAATACTGGCAAAGCTTAACAACAAAATTGCTATTTCTGGCACTCTTAACGATATTACAGAAGTTAAACGTCAAGAAATATATCAAAATGTAGAATATAGCGTTACTAGAGTTTTAGGAGAATCCCAGAATATTCAGGAAGCAGCGCCTAAAATTATCCGTACAATTTGTGAAACGATTGATTGGGATATGGGAGAGTTATGGGGTGTAAATCAGCAACAAAATATTTTAGAACAGATAGCAAATTGGTATCCATCAATAAATGAATTTACAGAATTTGCCAAAGAAAATCAAAGCATAATTTTCAAACCTGGAGTTGGATTACCTGGTATTGTTTGGGAAAAAAATCAACCATTATGGATAAACAATCTAATTACAGAAAACCATTGTCAGAGAGTATCAATCATGGAAAATATCGGATTAAAATCTGGTTTTGCCATACCGATTAATAGTGGTGAAGAGAAACTAGGTGTGATGACTTTATTTAGTCGTGATACGAAAAAAAACGATACAGATTTGCTGAATTTTATGGTAAACATTGGCAGTCAAATAGGTCAATTTATCAAGCGCAAACAAGCAGAAGAAGAATCGCAACATCGGACTCAGATGCTAAAATTGGAATTAGAAGAAGCAGCAAAATATGTGGGTTTTCTCTTACCTAATCCTAACTCTATTGGATTAAATATAGAGCAACATTTTGTTCCTTCTTCTCAATTAGGTGGTGACATTTTTGATTATTACTGGCTTGATGAAGAACACTTTGTTTTGTATCTCCTAGATGTAGCTGGACATGGTGTAAAATCTGCTTTGTTGTCAGTATCTGTACAAAATATATTACGCACTCAGTCTCTTTTAAATACCAATTTTGATCAACCAACTAGCGTTCTCACTGAACTGAATAGAGTTTTTCAAATTAATAATGATTCTGGTGATAGTTATTTCACTCTTTGGTATGGTGTTTATAATAAATCTACACAAGAACTAGTTTACTCCTGTGGGGGCCATCCTCCTGCTATTTTATTAACTCCATCCTCGACAGAATTTTCCGTACAAAAGTTATCAACAAGGGATCTTCCTATTGGTTTATTGCCAAATATGGATTTTTCTCAAGATACTTGTGTTCTTCCTAAAGGAAGTAAACTCTATATATTTAGTGATGGAGTATATGAAATACCTCAAGAAGATGGAAAAATTTGGGGATTAGATGCCTTTATCGAATTACTGAAATACAACCAATATTCTGGTTCTAATCTAGAGGGTATCTTCAAATATATTCAAAGTATAAATAGTAAGGAAGTATTAGAAGATGATTTTTCTTTATTACAATTAACTATAAATTAAAACTACTAGTCCACCCAGGTGGACTTTGCTTGTGTAGTAGCGATATTAACCGCCTGAACCGCTACTACATCTTCTGAAGACTGTTGTACGGGAATTAACTTAATAAATGACGAGCCAACATAAAACTAGAAATAGATTTAGAATCAAGCGCTTCACCATTTAAAATTGCTTTCTCGTATTCAGCAGGAGTGAAAAATAAAACCTCAATATCTTCATCTTCATCTAAATTGGGCGGCACTTCCAACTTTTCTAAATCCTCTGCCAGATATGCGTAGATAATCTCATCGGAATATCCCGGTGCGAGGAAAAATTGCCCTAATTTCTGCCATTTACCAGCACGATAACCCGTTTCTTCTTGAATTTCCCGTTGAATAGTTTCAAAAGGATTTTCATTCTCTTCTACTGTACCAGCGGGAAATTCTAACAATCTTCCAGCAGCAGCAAAACGATACTGACGCAAAAGTATTAATTTACCATCACTAGTTACTGGTATAGCTAAAGCACCACCAGGATGACGAATGCATTCCCAATCTCCTTCTGACTTATTGGGTAAACGCAAGCGATTTACTTCAAAATCAAACTTTCGTCCTTTATAAAGCAAGCGTTGCTTTAATAGCTGGGGTAATTCTCTACCTAATACCATAATCAAACGTAATTTTTGTTAAAAAAATAATTATCTGGAGCAAATAAAAGCTGGATCAACCATCAACCTGATTTTGACAGCCTGATAATAGACATACACCTGAACATTTTACCTGGCTCCAGCAAATCTGGAGCAATTTCCGCTAGAGGTACCAGTACAAAAGCTCGATCGCGCATTCGCGGATGAGGAATCTGGAGAGTGGGGGTATTTAATATTAAGTCATCATATAATAACAAATCTAAATCTAAAGTCCGCGCTCCCCAACGTTCTTTTCGCTGCCGTCCAAATTGATCTTCTATTGACAATAAAATTTCTAATAGCTTCAAAGGTTGAGCATTTGTATGCACTCTAACACAACCGTTTAAATAATCTGGTTGCGGTGGACCAATAGCTTTAGTTTGATACCAACTAGATTTTGCCTTAAGTACAATATCTGGAATTTCACATAAAGTTTTTACAGATGCTTCTAAAATTGCCAGTGAATCCCCTATATTGCTACCAAAGGCAATAATCTCCCATATACAAACTAAATACAAAGTCCTATGATAAATTAGTTGATGTCACCAACTTGTAAGTATTAAATATTACAAAATATCGCAATGAAATCTAAAAAAAAGCTTGCGAAACAGTGAATCTCTTTAAAGATTAATAGGATATTATACTAACACGAGTATGGGGCAACAATCTGGAACGCTTTTCGTGGTGGTAAGGCTGCAATTAGTGGAAGCGAGGAACTGACGTGGCGAAGTTTACCTCTTGGTTCAGGGAACGAGCAAATAGCTTAAGTAACGGATGGAAGAAGAAGGCGGGTTCAACATCTGAGAAATTAGAAGTTAAGAACTCCAAATCGACGAGGAAAGAAGCGTCCCCAACTCCGTTGGTGGGGTTTAGGAAAAATCATCAAGATTCCGATTCTAGGCAATTAATTACGGAAAAATTGTCACCTCCCCCTAATTGGGTTGAAATTGAGCGTGATTCGGAATCGACTGAAAAATCATCAACAACTAAATTGATGAAGGCAAAGCAGTTTTTGGGTGAAGCGAAAAAAGTTTCAGTCAAAGTGCTTGACAAACTTCCTGGTAAGGGAAAACCACTTTATCGTCGTTATTGGTTTTTGACTACTGTATTTTTGGGCGGTGGGATAATTGCCGTTAGTTATGGAATTTGGTCGATAGATAAAACTTTACCTTCTCGCGAACAATTAAAGGCTGCTTCTAGAGAGCGAACCCTGACAATAAAAGCTGGCGATGGTAAAATTCTGTATCAGCAAGGAGAAGCAACAAGGGAAAAGCTGAAAATCGGGGAGATACCCAATAAACTACAAAAAGCTTTCATTGCTTCCGAAGACAGAAGATTTGTCAAACACGATGGAATTGACGTTCAGGGTATTTTGCGAGCAGCTACGAAGAATTTGCGATCGCGAGATGTGGTGGAGGGTGGAAGTACTATTACTCAACAGTTAGCGCGGATTTTATTTCTGAATCAGAATAAAACTATGACGCGCAAACTACAAGAAGTTCGTTTGGCACAGAAACTAGAGCAAGAATTAACTAAAAACGAGATTTTAGAACGTTATTTGAATCTAGTATATTTAGGTTCTGGTGCCTATGGTGTGGCGGATGCAGCGTGGGTTTATTTCTCTAAGCCGGTAGATAAATTAACTTTGGGTGAAATGGCAACAATCGCCGGTTTAGCCCCCGCTCCCAATGATTTTTCACCTGTAGAAAATCCAGAAACAGCCAAAAAACGGCGGAATCTAGTATTAGAAAGGATGCTAGAAGATGGATTTATTACAGCCGCCGAAAAACAAAAAGCAGCATCTGAGCCTTTAAAGGTTAATGCTAGTTTACCCAAACGACTACAAATAGAAGCGCCGTATTTTATTACTTACATTCAGAAAGAACTGCCCAAATATGTTGAAAAGGATGTATTAGAAGCGGGAGGATTAGTAGTAGAAACTACCCTTAATCCAAGTTGGCAGAAAAAAGCAGAAGCAGCAGTAGATAGAACCTTGCGAAACCAAGGGCGCTGGCAGCGATTTAAACAAGCAGCAATGGTTGCCATAGATCCTCGTAATGGCCAAATCAAAGCAATGGTTGGCGGAAAAGACTTTGGTAAAAATAAATTTAATCGCGTTACCCAAGCCCAAAGACAACCTGGTTCTACATTTAAAGGATTTGTTTATGCCGCAGCAGTAGCAGCCGGGAAGAATCCCCTAGACGGTTATTTGGATGCACCAATAGTAGTTGATGGTTACCAACCGAAAAACTACGATGAAGGCTTCCGGGGTTGGATAAACATGAGAGATGCCTTCGCCAAATCAATTAATATTGTGGCGGTGAGAGTGTTAATGAAAGTCGGATATCAACCTACCATCGATCTGGCCCAGAAGATGGGGATTAAATCCGAAATCAAACCCGTTATATCTATGGCCCTCGGTTCCAATGAAGTAAATTTACTGGAATTAACCAGCGCTTATGGTACTTTTGCCAACAAGGGAATGCATGTAGAACCCCACGGTATTACCCGCGTTCTCAAGCGTAATGGTGAAGTTGTTTGGTCGGCAGATTTTAAAGGAAAGCCAGCATTAGACGAAGAAAGCGCCGCCATCACAACCTGGATGCTGCGAAATGTAGTCACATCCGGAACGGCAACCCGCGCTCAAATTGGTCGTCCTGCAGCAGGTAAAACGGGCACCACCGATAAAGCCAGGGACTTGTGGTATATCGGGTTTATTCCTCAATTAGTAACGGGTGTATGGTTGGGTAACGACAACAACAAACCCACTTATGGTGATAGCACCACCGCTGCCTATACTTGGCGACGGTTTATGAAGGAAGCTACTAAAGGAATGCCCGTCGAGAAATTTCCCAAACGACCTAAACTAAGCAAAAGAAAAGGTACTATCAAAGCACAGCCAATTAAAGCTGTAAGATTTATTACCAAGGCAATTCCTAAAAAAGCAGACGATAAGGACGACAATTCTTCTAACACAACGTCGAGAAATTCTTCCCGTCGCAGAAGTACTAGAAGAAGAACTACTGCATCTAGTAATTCTGGTAGGAGTAGCAATCGTCGAACTAGAAGTACAAGAAGTCGTCGTAGAAGAAGTTATTCTGCAACCCGACAACAATCAACTACTAGGAAACGTCGTCGTACTAATGTAAGTTCGGGTTCATCCAGAAGATCTTCAAGTTCATCTCGCACTCAACGGCGAAGAAGTACAAGAAGAACTACAAGAAGAACTACAAGAAGAAATACAAGAAGAACTACAAGAAGAACTACGAAACCAACTTATACCAGAAGAAAGCGTTCATCGGCTCCTGTTAGGAAAAAAGCTCCGGCACCAGCACCGAAGAAAAAACCCGCACCAACTCGTTCATGGCGCGAGAGACTTAAACCTGGTTCTTAGGAAATTGGGCATGGGGCATGGGGCATGGGGCATGGGGTTAATTTACTCTCTTGCCCAAGATCCCCTGCTCCAGAAGCTCCCCCTCTCCTCTTCTCCCATTGGATGGTAGGCTGGATTTAATACATTTTTAAGTAATGTTGCCTATTTTAGGAGAAGAGATTTATGAATTTATTAATGGAAGCAGCTGGTGCAGCGTCTGGAGCTAGTTTCCCTTGGGCTTTTACGGCAGTTTATGTAGTTGGTTTTATAGCCGCTGTCACTATTGGTTCCATTGCATGGTATAATTCTAAGCGTCCCGCCGGTTGGGAAACCAAAAAGCGTCCTGATTTTGTACCTGGAGTAGAAAAAGAAGAAAATCCCAGCGCAGGTGAAAATTAGATCTACTGAAAATTAATCAAAAAATAAGCCGGAGAATTAACCCTCCGACTTAGTTTTAGTATTGGTTTTATTTTCTTGGTTTTATTTTCTTGGTTTTATTTTTTATTGCTACATTCTGGGCGATCAAAAGCAACCATATAAAAAGCTTCAAACATTTATATTACAATACTTTTGACTTTTGACTTTTGACTTTTGACTTCCGCGCAGCGGTACTAGGCTTTCTTAACTTTTCGCTTGGAAACAAATACTCCTGCAACACCCAATAAACCTAACATAACTGAGGGTTCTGGTACTTTTGCTGTTCGTGAGTGTTTGAGATTTTCTGGTTTTTCACCCTGAATTTGAACTTCGTAATTACCGTTGTGGGAAAAACCATCGTCTATATCGGTTAACCCAGTTTTATCAGCGTTAAAGCTGTATAAAAACTCAGTTTTACCATTATAAGTTACTTTTACAACTTCACTTACTTGTATTGGTATTGGTTTTGGTTTTGGTGTCTCATTTTCACTAGAGTCATCGCTTTCGCGAAAACCTTCTGCCACTGCCAATAAACTCTCTAGTAATGGTATACCTTTAGCATCATAATGACCTGCTAATCCAATACTAATTTTACCAGTAATATCTTGATTTACATAGGAAATATTTGGATCGCTGAAGCGCTTTAACCCTACTTTAGATTTAAACGCGGAAAACAGATCATCCACCCCAAATGGGTTTGTAATCGCGAAGGAAGGAGTTTCAAGCAAATATTCAAACTCGTTTGCCTCTAAAGCTTCCTCAAACCAAAATTCACCAAAACTCTTACCACTACCTTTATAATTTTGAGTGTTCCAGTCATCTTCTGTTAAACTACTGAAAATAATATCTTTACCGCCAATTTGACCTTCTAAAGTAGTATTTTTTGTAAAATCAAATTCACCTTCTTCGCTGCTTGCTGCTAACTCTACGTTACCTCCAGGATTCACTTTATCACCACTTAAAACATCTTGAAGATTAGCATTGTTATCAAAACTTGTATTGGTACCATCAAGTTTATATAGGTAATAATCATCCGCTGCGGAGCCACCAATACTACTGTTAATTAAGCTACCTGCTAATGCCGGAGCAGTAAACATTCCACCCATACCAACAGCAATTGATGTAGCGAGTAAAAGTTTTTTAATAGCGCGTTTCATATTAAAGTCTCCTGTACCTTCTCTTTTTTTATACTTAAAGGTTTCTAAAATTTGGCTTGGCTACAAGCTTGGATTTTTAGGAATATGACCTTTGTTTGCTCAATGTTTGTGCTTGTTATCTGAACACAGTATAAAAAATAGGAGACTATATTAGGTGAAGGATTGATAGTTTACTCGTAAAAATAGGTTAAAAAAATGACTAATAAATCTGGACTTAATTACGTTTATTTACTTGATACATAAGATTGATTACAACAAATGTTACACATTATTAGCTCAGAAGAAATATACAGCGGTACGAAAAGGTAATTACTGACGTTTTGTGGCACGCATCATATTAAGTCTGGCTAATTACTTACTATATAAACCTATTGAAAAGATGGCAGTTATTATCTACATGAATACTTGTTACTCATTACTCATTACTCATTACTCCTTACTCATTACTCATTACTCATTACTTATTAATCATTACTCATTACTCAGATCAAATATGATAACTGTTTAACCGGAGACGATATCGCACTAAGCTAAATTTTTGTATCTAATAAATAAAAATAAGCCAGAGAGTTAACCCTCCGACTTAATTTTACTATTCTCAATTTTCAAATTTATAATAATGCAAGCAAAATCTCAAATCTCAAATTTATAAAATAGTATTATGCTGCTACTTTCTGCTTGATTTTCTTGCTTCCACGTTTACGTCGAGTGGCTGCTAATCCAACCGTTACAACCCCGAGGCCGAATATTGTAGTTGGTTCTGGAACATCTTTAGTTGTAATATTTTTAGTTGTAACATTTATTTGTCCACCCTCCCATAAACTCAAATATACAGCAAATTTTGTGAAATCACGATCAATTGATGTTACTAAATTAGATGCTAATGTCGCAGCATTATCCAAATCTTCTGAGCTAAATACCATGTCGAAGTTATCTGCTTCAAAATTAGGATCCCCTAAATCAAATCCAAAGGTGAAAGTGGCGTTATCTGGTAGAAAATTACGATCCAAACTTTCTCCTGCTAATATGCTTGGTAAAATACTTCGATAGTTTTGTGGCACAAAAATCTCATTAATTGCAAGGAATGGATTTGGTTTTTTTCTCATATCACTCAAGGTAAACTCCTCATTGAGCATATTGGCATTAAAGCCTGTCACCTGGTAGCTGAATTCACCAGAATCCAATTCAGTTTTGGTGAAATCAAAATTTCCAGTTATAAAATCAAAATTATTTAAATAATTTGAAGTAACGCTAAATTCCGAACGGTAATTCATAGTTGCAGCCTGGGCTGAATTCGCTGCTACCGCTCCACTTAGAGCAACCCCTGCTACAGTACTAGCTCCAAACACAGCTGCTTTTTTTAATATATTTGAAAACATAATTAAAGCCCTAATAACTTTTATACAAGTGTTTTCTTAACTGCTTGCAGCATAACATCGACACTTTCAGAGTTTCCAGAGCTATCGCGACTTCTTTAAAAAAGCAATAAATATATCTTTACATACTAGTTTTTATACGTAGAGGAATGATTCAAAATAGAAAAGTGAAACTTGAAAATGATATAAGCACGTGCCTTACGCTAAGTAATAATCGGCAATAAAGAATGGAGAAAAGTAAAAACTTACAGCCAATTTCATCTCTCGGGAGCTACATTCTTACGGGCAAGGATGCCCGTACCACAAGAGTTTTAAAATATATTACTGTACTTCATTTATCTCAAAACTGCTGTAACTCTTCACTCCTCACTTTAAAGAAACACTTTAGCTGTTATTCGTTATTTATTAGTAGTTTATTGTAGCGTTGTACTATACCATTACAATCCAAAATCTAAAATCAAATAACTTCATCATCTTAAGAAACACTAGCCCAAACCCTTGTAAAAACTAGCTTTATAAGAAAGCGAGTGTTTCTTCCATTCCTAGGGAGGGGGTTTAAAGAATTATTATCTTGATGCCTTGATACCTTGATACTTCCCCCTCCTGGGGCGCTCCTAACTTCTAACTTCGTTCCTCTCAAGTTAGTGAATTATAAATCAGTTGTGTACTTCAACACAACGACGGTAAAGTTTTTTAACCTGTTTAAGAATGCTAGTTAAAGGGGGTTGATGTGACTCGCTTTCATCGGACAATTGCTGTAATTTGGCTAATAACTTGGCTTCTTCGATGGCCACTTCCCCATCGCTGTAAATTAAACCGCTGATATCTTGAATTAAATTCTGACAATCTTCAGTGCTGGGAGAATCCCCTAAATATTCCTCAACCCATTTGTAACATTCCTCTGGTTTTACGGAAACCAATTCGTAAAGCCAAGGCTTAATTTCTGGATCTGTGGCGATATTTTTTTCTTGAGCTATTTGTCGAATATACTGTCTTTCTTCCGGTTGAATTCTACCATCAATCCAAGCTGCTGCTATTAAGATTTTTAACAATTGTTTGACATCGGGGTTACGTACCATGTTCACCTCCTTTAAGGATTTTTCCCTTACCGAAATCTTACAATTTTAATTGTTGCTTTTTCTTAAACGAACCATAAAAAAACCATCCATGTTGTGTTTATGAGGCAGTACTTTAATCCAACCTTGGGGATTAGAATATTCTCGGATGGGTGAGTCAATATCGGGAGGTTCGATTTCCCAATTAGGATGTGACTCTAAAAACAATTTTATAACGTCTTCGTTTTCTGCTGGATGCAGGGTACAGGTAGAATAAACTAAACAACCACCATGCTTAACAAAAGTTGAGGTATGTAAGAGTAGTTCTTTTTGAAGTATGGAAAGTTCCTTTACACTTTCCGGAGTTTGTCGCCAACGTGCATCAGCGTGACGGTGGACAGTTCCCAAACCGGAACAAGGAACATCAAGTAATACCTTATCGGCGGAATTTTGAAATTGGGTTAAATTGCGACTATCACCCACACAAATTTGAATTGACTTTAGATTGAGACGTTGAGTATTTTGTTGCAACTTACGCAGACGCGAATCAGTGCGATCGCAAGCCCAAATTTTGCCTTCATCTCCGATTAGTTCGGCAATATGGGTTGTTTTACCTCCAGGAGCCGCACAAGCATCAATTATCACTTCACCTTTTTGGGGATTAAGTAAATAACTCACCAATTGAGCGCTACTATCCTGTACCATCCACCATCCTTCATTAAAACCAGGTAAATTTTTGATTGTACCCGTCTTACTCAGGAATCGTAAAGCTTGAGGTAAATTAGGAAGGCGCTGACATAAAATACCTTGATTTTGTAACGCTGCTTCAACTTGTTCAAGAGAAGAAGAAAGTTGGTTAACTCGTAAATCAATACTGGGAGTTTGGTTCATCCATTGACATAATTGTTCTGTCTCCTCTAAACCAAACTGTTCTATCCATAAACTTACAATCCAATCGGGAAAACTATGTAAAATACCCAACCTTTCTACAGGATTTGTTGGTAAGTCTATGGGAATTACTTTATATTCTTCCCACCCATTTCCCCTTGTCCCCTTGTCTCCT
>DESS01000074.1 GCA_002361335.1 Richelia sp. UBA3308 | reverse complement strand
TTAATTTCACCATTAGCAGTAGCTTTGATAGTATCCTTTCCCGTGCCCATGCCAATAAGGCCTTGAGTATTATCAATTGCAATTGCCGTGTCTTCTGCTTCAGCAATTGCCACGGCAAGAGCATTGGCTAAAGCTGCATTTTCGGCAGTAACAGCAGCTGATGTCGCAGCAGAAGCTTCTGAGAGAGTATTAGAATCAGAAGTGGCAATAGCATTAATACTATCTTCACCCACACCGGTATCAATATGCCCTCCAACGTTCTTAATAGCCGTAGCAGTAATAGTTGCATTCGCTAAACTTACAGCAATTGCGTCCGCAAAAGCAATCAGATTTTGATTCACAGGGGCTTTAGCAATAGTTTCGACGAAGGCTATAGCATTTGCTTCGGCTGTAGCAACTGCTGTGAGAGAAGCCACTAATTCGCCATCAACACTATCACTACCTTGATTAGTGCTGATCTTGCCGGTATTGTTAATCCCATTGGCAATTGCATCAACGTTTATATTGGCAAAAGTATCGGCGATCGCAAAAGTATCCAACTTATCGGCATAAGCTATAGCATTAGATACTGCATTGGCTTGAGCAGAAATTTGTGCTGTTGCACTACCCCTAACTAGATCGCTTCCTGCATTTGTAGAAATATTTCCTTTGTTCTCAATACCATGAGCATTAACAGTAGCTTCAGCACTAAGATCGGCTGCGCTGACAGCACCAGCATTAATGGTTCCCACATCCACAAACAAATCTAAACCAAAATCACTATTTATAAATTGGTTACCAATGATTTCATCGTCACCTTTCAATGCCTTGACTTGAGAGCCTGCGGGATTAAAAATTCCACTATTTGAATTGACTATATCCTGTTGGTTTGTAAATTTTTTTTGACTTAAGTTGAATGGTTCCATAGTATCTGTATTCCTTGGAATTTAACTGTTTTTACTGCAATTTGCTATGCTTGACAGCTTATATTAGAACAGCAGTGCTAATTTCCCCCTTCAAGCAAGGTAGAGAGCATTTAGTACTTCCGTTCTAAATAATCAGCTAACAAGGGCATAGAAGATGAATTGTTTTCAGACATATATAACTCCTTAAATAAAAATTAAACTGTTTTAACAAGCGGGAGAACTCTTGCTTTCACAGTCTCACAAAACATACCCCATAACTCATCAACTAGGTCATTATAAGTATTGAAGGTTATATTATTAAAAACCGTAAAAGCATCCAGATTTTGATTCACACCGGCTTTGGCAATACCTCTGACGATAGACATATATAACTCCTTAAAATTAAACTGTTTTAAGAAGCGGGAGAACTCTTGCTTCCACAGTCTCCCAAAAGATATTCGGCGTTGGTGAATCAAGGTATGAATTTAGATGTCTCAGATGTAGCAATGCTACGTCTCTACAGTAGTTTCGGTTATTGCAATAATCAATTTCATACATCAAATCAGCAACGCCAGATATCCTATAACTTCGCAACTAGCTGATTGTAGCTGAAGCTTCCATTATTAAAATCAAATTGTTCAAATTTAGCGGTGTTCATGATAATGCCATTTTGTTCAAAATTAACCTTATTATTGTTATTACCGCCTAAACTGATTTTAAAGTCCTCAAAATTGTTAGAGCCAAGGTTGAGTTCATCAAAACCATCACCACCATTTACTGTAGCGCTACCAAAACCTTCAACAAAGTCTTTTCCGTTACCCATTCTGATGTTGACACCACCACCAAAGCTGGAAGCTTTTACTGTATCCGCTCCATCTCCTGTCCGAATAGTGCCGCCGAAAATACCGTAAGACTCTTCTATTCCGGTAGCATATGCTTCTATAATATCGGCTCCTCCACCTGTCCTAATAGTACCTTGACTATTTTTAATGGCGATCCCCTTAATTTCACCATTAGCAGTAGCTTTGATAGTATCCTTTCCCGTGCCCATGCCAATAAGGCCTTGAGTATTATCAATTGCAATTGCCGTGTCTTCTGCTTCAGCAATTGCTACAGCAAGAGCATTGGCTAAAGCTGCATTTTCCGGAGTAACAGCAGCTGATGTCGCAGCAGAAGCTTCTGAGAAAGTATTAGAATCAGAAGTGGCAATAGCGTTAATACTATCTCCACCCTTACCGCTAGCAATATGCCCTCCAACGTTCTTAATAGCCGTAGCAGTAATAGTTGCATTCGCTAAACTTACAGCAATTGCGTCCGCAAAAGCAATCAGATTTTGATTCACAGGGGCTTTAGCAATAGTTTCGACGAAGGCTATAGCATTTGCTTCGGCTGTAGCAACTGCTGTGAGAGAAGCCACTAATTCACCATCAACACTATCACTACCCTGACCAGTGCCAATCTTGCCGGTATTGTTAATCCCATTGGCAATTGCATCAACGTTTATATTACCAAAAGTATCGGCGATCGCAAAAGTATCCAACTGATCCGCATAAGCTATAGCATTAGATACTGCATTCGCTTGAGCAGAAATTTGTGCCGTTGCACTACCCCTGACTAGATCGCTTCCTCTATTTGTAGAAATACTTCCTTTGTTCTCAATACCATGAGCATTAACAGTAGATTCAGAGCTAAGATCGGCTGCGCTGATAGCACTAGCATTTATGGCTGCCGCATCCGCAAACAATTCTAAACCAAAATCACTATTTATAAATTGGTTACCAATGATGTCATCGTCACCTTTCAATGTCTTGACTTGAGAGCCTGCGGGATTAAAAATTCCACTATTTGAATTGACTATATCCTTTCCGTTTGTAAATGGGAATTGATTTAACTTTAATGGCTTCATAAGATTCCGATCTCCTTAATCTAATTACTTTTGGTTTTTCTTGTTATCGAACTGCTAGAACAACTCGAACTTGAAATGGTACTTGAACTTGAACCTGAACTTGAGCTTGAACTTGAAATTGATGACGAGAAACTACTGGAATTATCAGAAGAAATATCAACTGAAACCCTTTGAATAATTTCTGTTTCGTCATCGACAGATGTCGCCATACTTGTCGCCTCCGCAACCACTTTACCATCAGGTGATACTATGCGTTTAGTTACTACTCTATATTGAGTCATAATTATCCAATTTATAATAATTATTTTTAATAAGAATAAAAGCTATTAAAAGGTTTTTTAATAGCTGATTAAATTGCAACCAATCAATCAATCAAAATTTCAGAGATTTTAGAAAAAAGAAGAAGCGTGTACAAAAGTACTTATGTGTTTGCCCCCATCAGGAACATCCCTCTCTTCAAAAGTAAACATAGTTCTGCCACTGTCAGTGTCCATTAACATTTCAAGTCCAGAACTATTTTTCTCTTTGTCCTGGAAGTATTTCATTTTCTCGCCATTATCCCCTAGGAATTCTTCCAAAATTTTTACCTCAGTTTCTTTAGGACGAAGTAATAATTCATTAATAGGAAGACTGTAAGAGTATAACGAACGTATTCCACCCTGTACTTTTCCGCTATTCTCAAATTCTGTTTCACAAAAATTGAGGTCGGCAATTTCTAATCTTCTCATAAATCCTAGTGTTGAGACTGCTATATCGCTAAAAGATTATTAATTTATTTATTAATTAATAATTAATAAACATAATTAATAAACTTTCAGCAATTTGTATGACCTTTTTAGGTGTTCTCTTATAAAGTTTATTAACCCTCAATTAAGGAGTTAAATAAGCTTTATAAGTAACCTCTTTCAACTATTTTGTATTCGGAGGTTAGGTTAAGTTGCTTTGCGATTAACCGCTATCGGAAATAGCCACTAAACGCTCACAAAAGTAGCAGTTGATTTAGAAGAAGAGGAACCAGGAGTTTTGTCGGTAAAAACAACGCTATCTGTAAAGGTTTCATCGCCAATAACAGTGGATTGTGAATCACCCAAACCTGAATTCTTTTCGATATCATTATTGGATGCAATACCAGCTTTTTTGTCGATTGCTCCAACTTTTAGCGCCTTTACGTTTTGGGAGAAGTTTGTGATGCTGCCAAAGGGACGGGGAAGCGGTTGTTGTACCACCCATAAATTCAGTTCCTTCAACAGCTTCGACGTGTTTTCAATCAAAGAAATTGATTGATTCTCCTGGGAATTTCTCCCTTCACGCTTATCAGATTACCTATAAAAATTTATCCCCCTGCTCCGGGTACCTCAATCAACGCCGGTAATCTTCTGGCGGAATGGGAGTAATTAATGTTGTCTGGGAATTTGTGTAAGCAATTTATTGTTTATTGCTTACGTTTATAAATATAGATTCAATTTAAAAAAAAAACAAGTCTTTTTTGTGTTTTTATTGATAATTTTTCCTGATTCTAAACCCAATTTAATGCCTACTTAAACTTATATAATTACTATTAAAAAAAATATAAATAAACAGCATTATTTGGGCAAAACAATCATGTTTGTCCAATCAAAAAAAACATATTTTTTTAAAATTTACCTTAATTCATGAAATAAACCCTCTAAAGTCAAAGAAAAATAACTTATTGACTGATATACAGTGATTGCTATTCAGATAATAAAAAAATATTAAACTTAGTTAAAATCGTCATAAAAGATTATCTATATTTTATTTTTAAACATAAATAAGCTTGAAAAACTACTGACGCTTTCATCAATAAATCTGGTGATACTTAATTTTCATAATTGGAATCAAATGAAGTTTTTATATCCATATATTAGATTTGTTATTTCAACCAAACATTAAATAAATCGGCAACAATCTGCTCTCCTAACTCCTCATTCAATTCAGGTTGAATAATTTCTTCAACTCAAATGAAATAAACACCTTTAGAAGTCACAATTGGCTTCATAACTTGTGATTGAGTCCCAGCATATACAGTGGCTGCAATTTCTGGACGAAAATCTTTACGTCGTCGAACACCCTGATATCCACCAGCGCGACGCAGTTGTAGATTTGGGATATATTCGCGAGCAACTTCTTCAAAAGTCAATTCATTTTCTTCAAGAGCGTAAAACACTTCCAAAGCCAAGTCACGATTATCCAAAACGACTTCATAGGCAACTGCTCTAACAAAATCGAGTTGATTTTGATAAAACAAAGGTTCCACCATTAGGCTAAATAGATGATGCGCCACCTTCTTACAAAGAACATTACTAATTATTCTGAATTATCCGTTCTGTTTCGGCATCCAGACTACTGGTTGCTTCATCGAAAATCAATAATTGAGGATTACCTAATAAAGCACAAGCAATTACTAAACGTTGACGCTGCCCTCCAGATAACATTCCACCACCTTCACCGATTTGAGTTTCGTAACTCATCGGTTGTTTTTGTATAAATTCATCCGCTCTAGCCAAACGCCCCGCTTCCATAATTTCTTCTATAGAAGCTTCTAGATGAGCAACACTGATATTTTCCCGAATAGTTCCGCCAAATAAAAAAGTATTTTGGTTTACTACACCAATTTGACGATCTAGGGATTTTAGAGAAATTTTAGATACATCATGACCGTCAATCAAAACCTTGCCATCCGTCCGAGGATATAAACCTAAAATCAGCTTTAATAATGTAGTTTTCCCAGAGCCACTACACCCTAATATTGCGATCATTTGCTCTGGTTGAATCTCAAAACTGAGATTCTCTAAAACCTTAGTTTCGCTTTCTGGATGATAGCGGAATGTGACATTATCAAAACGAATATGTCCGCGGAGTTTAGATATATGTCTGCGGGGGGATGCTAGTAAATTTTCTTCAGCTTCCAAGACATCATTGATACGTTTGGTAGAAATCATAATTTCTTGGAATTGATTCCATACTCCCGATAACCGCTTGAAAGGACTAATAACATTACCTTTCAACATCTTAAAGGCGATTAATTGTCCGATGGTGAGTTGCTTATCAATTAGCAAATAAGCACCAAACCACAATAATCCCGTACTAGCTACCCTATCGATGCTGCCACTAATAATTTGCAACCGACTACCAATTATCTTGGCTCCAAAGCTTTTTTTGATCGCATTATTTAACAATTCCTCCCATTTCCAGCGCATTGTATGTTCTATTGCCATACTTCCGACGGAGCGAATACCCGTCAGCGATTGAATTAAAACGGATGTTGAAGCAAGAAGGAAGAGCCGAAGTTGGCTGGAATTGCGATGGGGTATAATGCCCAACCCAATTGAAGCACCGCTCTGTGCCGGGGAATTAAACCCATATTTAGAGGTTAAATAGCTACTTTGTTCGGCACAAGCATTAAAAATCTCTCTAGACATTTTTCGCAGAATACTTGTACTAGCCAGCGCCAAGATAAAAAATGGCGGCACAATTAACAGTACTAATAACGAAAGCTGCCAGTTGTACCAAAACATCACAGCTAGATAAACAACTATCCTGATTAAATCAAGAACTATTGAAAGTGTTTCCCCACTCAGAAAACTTTGAATCTTACCATTTTCTTGAATTCGGGAAGTTATATCCCCCACGTAACGGGATTCAAAGTAAGACAAAAGCAGGCTGCTGGCTTTTACAGGTTTGCGAACAAAACCGATACTTTCGGCAGCCGCTGCCAAACTTCGTAAAGATCTGCCATTGCGGTTGACATTCGCGATATCCCGCATTCTATTGACAGCTAACCGTTTACCCGAATGTCTAGCAATCATTACTAAAGGGGCGCAGCCACAATCGGAACCACTTTGTTGGGCATAAAAAGCATATTGCTTACTCAAGCGTTCCCATATATGCTTAGCCTTAATTTTAGGACTAGGAAAGTAGGGTTTTGTTTTTTCTTTTTGGGATGAGGAGGAAGGCAATGGAATAATTTTTCGATCCTTAGCAACACCCTCGGTTTTAGGAAATACCTTATTGCGAAAATTTCTAGAACGAACTTGCTTCTGAGAAAATTGCTCTGATGGATTTATCCAAGTTACCAACTCATTCCACTCTTGGAGAGCTAATTGTAAGTTAGAACTTTTAAGACTATAGGCGATAGTTGCTTCCCTTACTTCCCATTTTCCATTGCTATCTGTATCCGTTTCTGTATAAAAATTCCCTGGGATCAAAGTCTGATTTGCTGTATTTTTTAGCTCCCCCTGTCGTAACACTAATAATTGATTATCCTCAAATAATTTGCTAGTGCTTCCTCCAGGCTCGATACTATATCGCTCAAATAAACATAGAGCTTTGAAAATTTCCTCTGTAAACCAACCACGAGATAATTGAGAATTCTGACGACACAAAAGCAATACATCCCAAAATTCTGCACGTCGCCACAAACGCTCTGGAATTTGAGGATACTTCTCCATCAAGCCATGAAGCACTTCACCGTTTATAAAACAAACCTTTAAAGAAGTTGAAGCCCTTGCAGCCAAAAACAGAAAATCTTGTTCGCCAAACAAACTTTGTTCGCCGAAACATGCACCCCTAGAAACCGTTGCCACTAAATTATCCAAACCATCAACCAGCCTAGCTTTACCCCCAAGCACAATATAAATGCCAGGCTTAGCAACAGTAGCTTGCCAAAATAGCTTTGCTACTAATGGTTCGATTATCTCTACTCCCTTCAAACAGCTTTGTAATTCCTGCTCTGTAAGCTTTTCACCCAGAGTGGCGATGATTTTTTTACACAGCTGTTCTTGGGAAAATAGCTTCTGCATTATTCCCCTACCTCCACTGCTCTAATTACCAGCGTGTAAAAATTTAAATAACGTTTAGCTGCCAGTCATAAATTAAGCAGCATTTCCAACTAAAAGCCATTTGCTTATTTAAATGACCTATTTGTAATATTTTTTTACATAACCACATGGTTATATATATGTTAAATATATTACCTCGACCGTTATCCTTTCCAAGCAGAATCAACGCTTTGCTTATTTTTTTTATGAACTGATTTTTGGCTATATGAAGTCTATCAATGTTTCCATAACACCACTTCTGTCCTATAGTGCCACGCGCCGAAACACTATAATACCAAGATAATTGCTGAAAAAACTCTAATCTTTGACACACTTGAATTTGAAATTCACTCATATCCACCAGCGATATAATTACAATTTGCCGTAATGGTTTACCCACGACCCGGAAAAATGATTGTAATCTTTTTAACAAAGATTGAACCTTCAAAGTATTCAATCGCTGACATTTTACAGAATCATATTCTACAAAGGCTTGTAGAAAGCTTAATTGATGTGACATAATTTTTTTATAGGTTGCCGTCAATAGCCAAGCATAACTGTAGTTTAAATCCCCGCCAAGGTTCTACAGCTTTGCTAATTTTTATAACGATGTGCAACTAACCTTGGGAGCATTTCCCCTAGCAGTGCAAGAGTTTAGGGGAATTTTCCCTTGGTTAGAAAACATAACCCAATGCTTTTTTATTCAACATCACCATAATTATTCATCAAATCAATCTCCCAATTTAAATCATTAAAAATTCTTCACGACCGTTGTCATTCTTAGCCTTAGCAACTCTAGCCATAGTCGAAAAGCTCGATTGCAAACTCAGAGCCTTCCAATAAGCATTGTACGTTTACTTACACTGTTCGTTAAGCTTTCTTCTTAAAGTTTTGTTTCTTCCAGCAAAATTAACGCCGGAAACTTTATTATTTAAACCTCTAAAGCTAGCTTACATCAAGAAGGGTTATTACCTTCTTTTCACTGCCTCTCAAAAATTGTATTTGCCAACCTCCATAATTTACACCCTCCCTTATATATATAGTATCCGTCTTTTTTCTTAATTTATGAAACATTCCATTTTTTTTATATGCAACCATTAAGCCCTGAATTTATATAGCCTCCAGAGATCATGCTTGTTTTAAACGATGTTAATAAAATTTAACTCTGATTAAAAATTAATTACCATCATAACCCAAGCAAGCCAATAACAAAAGTTGCTAAATAGGTTTATCAAAATTCTCAATAAATCATAGCTTGGCAGCAAGCTATATCAACTACTTGTGATTATTACTTATCTGTCTCGGGACTAGGCCAATTTTGCAAAGAATTATTAAGCTGTATTAACATCATCTGTTACCAGCTAATAAATACGGATATCCAAAGCAAATCTTATACTTATCTCAGTATTTTTTACTATTTTAAGTGTTAGCTCTTTGATACTCCAAATAATCATTTATAATTTTAATTACAGAAGAGTTAACAAATATTTACGGTTTCAAACCATAAATACGCTCTCTCCATAATTAATTATGCGGAACACTGTTTGCCGAACTTGCCACTCACTAGGGATTCATTATTCAATAATTTACTATTAACCGCTAGCTGTAAGAAATACAATTTTCTTTAGAGAACAGTATTTCCTTACACCTTTTATCGAATCACTGTACTTAATAATAAATTATTGAACTTTCTGTCAAGAGTTTATCATAAAAAAAAGCAGCTATCATTAAAAAACCACACTATCTTTATGAAAACTTTAAAATAAAGCAAGCCTTAATTTATGATTAAAATTTCAAATTGCTCATTGATAAAGCAAATTTTAGACTTAGTTTACTTGTTATTGAAATATAACTATAAAAATACTTAACAATAAGCATTGTGGATATGCATAAAAATTCCCAGATTTCAATCATCCAAAGTTATAATTTTTCTCTGAAAAAAAAATATCAAGCAGCTAACTGTATAGCTGATATCTATCAAAAGTAGTAGTAGGCAAAAATCGGTATTTATGTGTTTTTTTTTTATTCACATCTATCAAAAGAAAGAAATAAATAGAAGATTGCAAAAAATACCTTAAAAATAGGTTGAGTAAGTTGAGTATCTGTAAAAAGGTAGGATAAATAGGTTTTATCTCCCTTACAAATATTTGATTTTATAACTTTATCAATGGCGCAGATATATTTAATACCTAATAATACAAGTATTAATTATAAACATTAAAAAAAAATTAATTATATTATCAATATCAAAGTGTATTTACCGAAGCTTTACCTAATTTAAGTTTATTGAAATTAGTATGCTTACTTAAGCGATTGTATTTTTAGAGAATCATATTTAATTCTGTAGTTATGATGAATCATAAAATAGTTGTTAATAATTTATATCCGCAAAGTTTTTCTCGCCACTGACGATTTGCTTCAAATCCAATTTCTTCTGTACTGATAATTATGCCTTTGTCTTGCCCGGTTTTTTCAATTATATTTTGAGATAAAATTTCCAGACATATTATCAAATTCCTCGTAAATACCTTGATGAATTAGCTTTTTAAATAGCTTCTTTCAAGTTTGTATCTCAAACTAAAAAAATATCATATCTTTTCCTGTTGCTTTGGTATAGTAAAAAAAATAATCAAAAAAACTCTGCGTTCCTCTGCGTGTCACGAGCGCGCCCGAGGCTGCAAAAATATATAATACCGATGCTAACGGATTTGATATCAATTGTTGAAAATACTGAAAAATATATGAATGCAGATTATATTAAATTACTAAAAAACAATGGAAGCTAAGAAAATAATTAGCTTCCAGTCATCTACAGTATCAATTATTAACATTTTCAGGATAAATATAGCGATTTTCACGCTTGAAAAATACAGTTATTATGGTCACAACCTAAGCACCCTTTGGATATTTCGGGCAGAATGTCGCACCACAATATTTTCGCCCCTTGTATTCAACTCAATTCAAAATCGCTATAATTCCCTAACAGGAATAGAATTACTATAATTACTTACAGTATCTGTGTAGACATTGGTTTAAACAGCGACAAAATGTTTCAATCGTTGCCCATTCTTTTTCCTCTATGTTAATAGATTTTAAATCTTATTAGTTATAGTTAAAGGAAATTTTGTAATAGCGAGCGGGCTTGTTAGGGAGGAGGAACAGCCTAATTAAATAAGATTGGGCAAATTCACCGCTCTAATTTATTAGCTTTAACTTCCTTGAAAAAAGAACCACCATCAGCAACATTAAAACATAGAGATAGTTTAATAAGTTATATGCCCCAGTTTTTGATTGCCTGCTCAATCAATCATTATTACTTTAAACAATCATTGCTTTTCACCTCAAAAATAAACTGTCTTCAATTAGCTTTATTGCTGCTATTTATAATTTAATTGATCGAATAGGATAATCTTTGCCAAATTGGCATTTTTTTTGAAAATTAATTATAATCAACAACTTTATCAATCAATATAATCAGATTATATCTGAATAGAATTTAAAAATCTTATCTATCGTTTTTAGATGCCATTCTTCAAAAATCTAAACTTTGTTTTAATTATATCTTGATATTTTATCTTGATTTTTTTGAAGATAAGTGATATTATATAAAACCCAAGAAAAACATAAATTAAATTAGTAAACCTGTATGTTATGACTATGAAGTAAAACCCATCACTAAAAGAATTATCTAAATTAGTTTATAGTAAAACCTGTCACACAGGTTAAAACCTCATAACAGGTTATAAGTAACTCAATAAAAAATATTGAGAAAATATTTTACAATTACTCGATTTTTAATTAAACTAACAAAAATTTCCAGTGTCTTCTGGCTTAAAATCTGACTTTATTGATTGATAGTCGCTGATTTGGGTTTCAAGCCATCTGTCTATATTAGCGCCTCCACGAATTTCTGTTTTCTGTTTGCCAACTACCTCAAGATAAGCTAAGTCTTTGATTTTACTCAAACAACTTGGTGACATGTTGCTATCTTGTCTTTTGCTCTGATTCTGCTTAGCTATCTTAATATTTTCATTGTTTTGTGGTTTTGACTTTTTAGGAGAATGTTCTTTGATCAACCTGTTGTAAGTACGGTAGGGGATGTAATGTAGAGGATTGTAGCCAGCAAAACGAAGCATCAAAACACAAGCCCAAGAATACTTGCCTGCTAAAATTGCCTCAACTACTTGATCAAATTGTTCGGAATGTATTGTCTTATCTAAATTGCCACTAATGCCTATTGCGTCTTGATTCATGGTGTTGGTTGTCTTGAATTAACTAAATTAGCCTCTAATGGGTTATTTGGTTGAGATAATCGAAAACAGCTTTGAGTTGTTAAAGGAGCATCCGAACAAAAATTTGCTGACTTATAATGAATGCATAAACTGTAGTATTTATTTTCAACAAGACAGTTTGCTTGTTATTAGTCATGTAATTAATTGCTTTTTGCCCTCCAATAGCAATTCAACTTGATAAGCCCCAGCTAATAATTTTTCCCAAGGCTGACGTATCTTTTTATATAGAAACGACTTTTCCACACATGAACTCACAATCCCCATCGCCCGCGAAGTGTAAGTTTGATTTTAACTTTGTCTTCCTTGTTGAAAATATTTACTTGCCGGTATACTAAATTAGTCAGCACAACAGCGGATTTATCATACAAACCTTTATTCCCTGTTCTGATTTTTTCTCGTCCAACAACTTCAGGCAATATCAACTTAAGAGTTCTTACTACCCATAATTGTCTATTTCTGGAAAGGCGAGGGATTTGTTTGATTATTCTTGTTTGTAGTCTCGTAAAAATGATCACAAAAGTGAAGGTTCCCAATAAGAATAAATCAGAAAGTGCATTATAAGGCTTGTTTAATAATTTATGCAAATTTGCACTTAAGAATCCTGTGTTCCCAGTTAACACCTTAAATATGAATAAGGTTTTGTATTTTTGATTTGACGTATTCAGGAAAGCCTTGAAGTACTTGTGCAAAATTAAATATATATTTCTGATTGCGTTCATCGAAGATGTTCCCGTTCCCCCCAGGAGTGGAACTACAGTAGGGTAATTAGGGTAGCACAACATACCATATGCCTGAGGCTTACTAGGAGCTAAACCGCACATCTTCCTTCGCGAAGCGTTTCTCCCAGGAACATTGAACGCAAGACTTTGAGATTCCTTCACTACCCTATGCCTTTGGGGCATCCTTAGCAAAGGCAATAACATAAATAACCGTAAGACAAAATTCACCCCGGAGATTTTTAACTTCTGGGGAGCTAAATATTTACCAGGATGCAAACTATGCTGGTTCATCCTTAAAATGCCTGATTGGCATACATTTTCGACTGCATTTAACCTGACGATCCTTTTCATTAATTGAACCTTTTAGCAAAAACCCGATTTTCCATTGATTTGGAAGGGATGGTTGCTACTGCCAAAATATATAAACTTCAGTGACAGTAAGTTGGTTAGAGTACTACCATGTTTCAGAAATTTACCTAGGATCATTTCAAATGACCGGTAATAAAAAATCTACGGTTAGTACTTGGTAGAAGCAATTTCGCCTTTTTAAATTCCCTAAACTCCTAATTAAACGACTTTACCCTGATATTTTTTTGTATAAACAGAAACTATATTTTTTTAGGAGTATTTATGTGAATTTTCTTATTTTTAGTATAGCAAACAAAAAGTATTCATCCTTAATCATTAATCACAACATTAGTACTTATACTATTTTTTGTCTTAAATGTCATCTGTCAATAAAAGCTATTTCATGGACTAAATCTACTTAATACAATTATACGAATACTTAAGTATTGTGCAACTTTAATTTTTGTCCATTATTTAATAGTTGATGAGGGGTAGCACCCCCTAAATAATTGTGAAATTAAAGCTGCAATTGTTTTTAGCTTTGAATATTTTTCTTTCATATTTACATACAAACAACTGATAATTATAGAATATACATAGAATTCAACCTAAATATCTAACTAGCTCTTTCAAGATTGTTTTTCAGTAATGCTGGTCTTTATGATATGTATCATTATTCCACAGAAAGCTATACATATGAATGGTTTATGTTAAGTTTTTTATTACCAATATTTTTAAACTTTTAATAAAGTTTATTTCTGTGTCCAGCGATTAAGCAGGATAAAAAGTTGTAAAAAATACACTTTATTTGTATTTTTTATCAAGTTGAATTTAAAGTTTTCATATTACATGATTAAAGATACTTGATTCAACTTTAATTTCAGTATAAAGTCCCTGCTTTCTGTTGGAGCTTTTTACGAAATTTTCAATAAAAATAAACTTTTTTACGTAATATATAAATATTTTTTCCCTCAGCATATTTGTATTGATTATTGAAAGTACATAATAGATATGAGCAAAATCACATATTTAATTGCTGTTTTACTAACCCCGGATAAATTTTACTTTTGCTCATTAACTCTTCATGAGTACCTTGTTCCACTAAAATACCTTGGTCGATAACCAAAATATTATCAGCAGTAAATATGTTACACAGACTCGGAGTCACAATAAAAGTAGTAGTTCGTTTAGATGAAGTATTAATGAAAGCATGATTAAAGCAATCTAAATTTTGTTGAAATTGATACTGTGTTTGCGAATCAAGATGACTGCTAGCTTCATCCAAAATTAAAATACGAGGATTTTTGACTAAAGCCCGAGCAATGGCTATTTTTCGCTGCTGTCTACTCTCTAGACTTATTCCTCCTTCTCCAATCATGGTGCTGTAGCCTAAAGGTAGGGCTTCAATAAAAGTGTGGGCAGCTGCTAACTTGGCAGCAGCTTCAACCTCTTCGAGACTAAATTCTCGATTGTACAAAGTGATATTTTCTAGAATAGTTGCAGAAAACAGGACAATTTCTTGGGGTACTACACCTAATTGATTCCGAAAAGAATAAGGAGACACCTTTGTAGTATCATGTCCATCAATCAGAATACGCCCGCTATTTGGATGGTACAAACCAGCAAGTAACTTAACTAAAGTGCTTTTACCACAACCACTCTGCCCTACAATTGCAATGGTTTGTCCTGGTTTGACGTGAAAAGACATATTTTGTAGGATATTCTGTTGCTGTCGATCGTAGCCAAAACTCACGTTCTCAAAATGTACCTCACCACGAATCAATGGCAGTTCAATTAAGGGTTTTTGCGGACTTTTTTCAGATGGAGTAGCTAAAACATCGTCAAGCTTTTCGATAGAAATCAGTACTTCCCGGAATTCATCCCACAGCTTTACCAATGCCAATATTGGGTTTATTGTATTGCCAATAAGCATGTTAAAAGCGACAAACTCCCCTATGGATATTTGAGAATTTATCACCATATGGGTTCCATACCACAACACTGTGGTAGTGCCCAGGTGATTGATCAAATTGCGAGCAAACTCCAAACCATTAGTTAAGTTTTGACCTTTTTGGCGCGTCTTTACCATTTGGTTAAAACTTTCTTGCCAGCGCCATCGTAAGGAATTTTCAGCAGCAGCCGTTTTGATTGTGGAAACACTGGTAATTATTTCTACGATTGCAGAGTTTTGCAATTTAGAGTCATAAGAATATTCCCGGCTCAATTTTTTCAAAAATAGATTTCCAGCGAAACGAGAACACATCATTGGTACAATGAAAGCCATTACCACCAAGGTGAGTTGCCAACTGTAATAAGCCATCAACCCGAAGTAGATAATCGTGGTTAACCCGTCCAAAATATGAGTTATAGCTTGACGAGTAAAAAAACGTACAATTTTGGGGTTTTCTTGAACTTGGCACAGAATGTCTCCCACTCTGCGAGAAGCAAAAAAAGATAATGGTAATTCCAGGATGTGACTGATAAAATCCCCAATCAAAGTTACATCCAAGCGGTTGGATAAATAGTCTAGAAGATACTGACGCACCGCGTTTAAAGCTATACGCCCAAACCCGAATACCAGAAAGCCCAGGGCGAAAATATTTATCGAATCAAAATTTTTGGCTGTGATAACTGTATCTATTACTGTTTGGGTAATTAAAGCTGGAATTATTCCTAATAAGGGTAAGAGTATGGAAACAACAATAATTTTTGCTAATAACCGGCGATCATTTCTCAAAAAGTCATAAAAGCGACTATAAGAAATTTTTTCGCCCCTCTTGCAATGAAAATCCTCTGTTGGAGATAAAAGCAAGGCATATCCTGTAAAATTTGCCTCAAATTCTCTACGAGGAAGCCATCGTTTACCTATAGCTGGATCTGAAATAAATACAAATTTATCTTTTATTCGCCACACAACTATGTAGTGATTACCCTGGTAATGAGCTATAAAAGGTAAAAATTTAGACTCTAATTTATCTAAAGAAGCTCTCACTCCTAAAGCCTGGTATCCCAAGCTTTGAGCGGCATTCGCTAAATCGCTAAACTCGGCACCCATGGAATTTATACGTGCGATAGAACGCAAAGTATTCAGACTAAAACGTTTACCCCAGTATTGACTAATCATTGCCAGACTTGCTGCACCACAATCTGATGAACTTTGTTGTTGAATAAAAGGGTAAATCCAAAACCACCGAGGATGTAGATTATCTAATTGTGCAAGCTGAGTACGATTATCCTCTTCCTCGCCTTGAAGTTGAAAATTTTCCGACTCAACTTTATTATCTTCTTCTTCGTTTTTCAATTCTTCCCCTCTCCCTAGAAGATTTCTTAATTCCGGTAAAATCTGTGCGACTGAATCAAAGTGAACTTTGGGTAAATGAAATAGCGATAAATTAGTTCGAGATACTAAATCCCCTCCATTGTTATATCCCCTGCTTTCTCCCACTTTTGGGGGCTGCTTTTTCCCTGAAATACTACTAATCTCCCCACTCACAAGCCAGAAATACCCCTTTGATTGAGATGCTGTTATTAAAGGTGAACCCCCACTAATATCAATCTTCAGAAAATAAGCAAGTAATTTTTTTAGAGTTTGAATCCGCTGCAATCGCAGTTGCGTGACTGTCTTCAAAAAAATCAATTTTTGACGCGATTTACAGATTTGTGAGAAATAATCTGATAAAGCAGGGTAACGCTGTAACCAAATATCAAGATCCTGTAAACAAATTTGCCGTCTTATTCCACGGCTGGCTGTAACCCCTCGATATTCTTGAATACAAAGGCAAAATGCATTATCCCCTCCAAAAATTTGATTTCCATGAAGCAATTCAATCGACACTTCCTTTTTCAAGGATCTATCAAACGCCAGCAAGGGAACTTTACCTTCACGAAGCAAGTAAACAACATCACCACTAACTGCTGAGTGTTGGGCGCAATTGTACGCAGTCAGTTCATCACCTAGTTCAAACTCACGACCGATCCAAGCTTGGTTAAACTCAGGTACAAAATTAGTATCCCCAACAACTTGTTTCCAAAGCTTGTAGATAGCTGAATAAGCTGTCAGGGACGGTGTATTACTTGTATCATCGTCCAATTTCTGAACTCCCAAAGTAGGGTACGAGTCCATTGTTTAATCTCTTATTTAAGGTATATTTAGGTAGTTTTATTGACTCTCGTTAAAACTTGTAGCGGTAGTTTAGAAGAGCTTTAAATACTTTCACTTTAAGGATTTCTCTAAATTTTAACCACTGAATTAGCTCTTTGCACCCGTATTAATAATTACTAGCTATTCATTCATTTCTTTTTATTTTAATTTTTAGTGGCTTTTCGTACAGTGAAAGTCGTATATAAAACATTTTATTAGCTAAACCCAATTTATGATTCTATTAGAGCGTTTATTACCATTAGATGGATTCTGATTTAATTTCAGCCCCTATCATCTATAAACATCTTATACTTTATCCAAGTTTTACTTCCACTTTAATTAGTGTTTATTGTTTTAAGTAAGGTAATTATGTATTTAGAAGTACAAATTTTAGTCAATAAATAATTTACAATTAGGTAATTTTATAAAACCAAAAAACCATAATAGCACGATAAACATCAGTTTTTCTGATACAAATCTTTCTTTAAATCAGGTTTTTTGGTAAAAAACTAGTTCATTAGGAACATATTGCTGATGTGATTAGCTTTAATTATCATTAGAGCTAATATTATTTGCTTTTTAAAAATAACGATTTTATTTTTTTGACAGGTCTACATGTCCGCATGTTTAAGGTTATCAATGCCCATTCACGCCCTCCCGCCCTCCTAATACTCGACACAAACCAATATTGCTGGGGGGAGGCAAGCAAGGGGAGCAGGGGGAGCAGGGGGAGAAAAAATTTGACGTTTGTATGATATACCCCTCAAAGTTGACTTGGTGGAGTACTAACTGCTAACCAATAACCAAGTAAATCGCCCAAATAGCCATCGCCCGTAGATAAACACAAGCACGAAATGTTCCGACTGCGGTAATGGCTTCGGGAGTACGGAACTGTAAACCATTTTCATAAATTTGATTTACTACAGCTTCCGTTAACTTAAATGCTTCTGATTTCATTCCCATCTGCACCATAAAAGCCGCGATTCCAAAGTTAATTCCTGTCCAAACTTCTAAAGGATGAGTCGCATCGGGATTTTCAGGGGAACCATCGGCACGTAAACCATTAGCAGCACCAAGTTTACCGTCGTTGAATTTAAGGAAACAAGCATCGTAAACAGTATTTAAAGCTGAAATAGTACATTCGGGAGGTACAATATCCGGTAGCTGCAACAACCGAGCATAAAATTGCCCACATAATTGATCGGCCATTACCACATCAGAACCGCTTTCACTATCAAGACGATAGAATTTGCCATTCCACAGCTTTTCTTGATATACGGGACGAGATTTTTCTAACCAACCTTCGTAAATGGATTTTTGTGCGATTAAATTCTCGATTTGTACTTTCTTACTTAATAAAACTTCACTAATAGCGATCGCCGCTTCCAAGGCTGCTAACCATAATCCACCACAATAAGCACTTACTCCCTGCAACCGCCAATCATCAAAAGTTTGATCGGGGGCACCGGAATTTTCTGGAATACCATCGCCATCTTTGTCAAAGGCTTTGAGATAATTTAAAGTTTCCACAATGGCATGCCAACAATCTTCGAGAAATTGAATATCTGTACTACCTGTAAAAATAAAATCTCGATATACCTGTAACACAAAATCACAACCTAAATCTTTCCATTGGTTACAATCTTGGTAACTGGTATAATTTGTCTTTTTCCAAACATGTTCGTTTGGTGCCCCTAAATCATGAGGCGTTGCACCGGCTGCTTTACGGACTGCTAAGGGACTTTCGGCACCTATCGTGTAATAGTAGCCAATGACACGAGTTTTTTCATCACTTTCGGGGATTGCTCGGGCAAAAGCACGAATTACCGCTTTTTCTAATTCCGGAAATAATATTAGTAAAGCAAAAGAACCGTAAAGTCGTACATCTAAACTTTCATACCAACGGTAGTCCAAGCACTCAAGTACAGCAAATTGACCGATCGGATCGCGAGTTGAAGCCTCACTCCAAAGAGTACCACCAGCACTGAGATCGTAAAGTTCATTAAACAAAGCCATTTTGAACCAGTCAGGCAAATCTTGCCGTTGAATAATTGGTTCTTGCCAAGCTTGAATTTTTTTTTGCCAATTCTGATATTCTTCAAGAGCAGTTGTGGCAATATTCCAAGCATTTTGACCATTAACGCCAAAAAAATCAGTATATCTGCGCTTATATCTAATTCCTGATGCAAATTCCGTTACAGGAAAATCCCAAGCGATCGCAAAGGGAATCTGTAGGGTTTCTCCCGGTTGAAGAGTAAAACGCACGGCAATAGCTGCGCCTATCTGTTCATTTTCAATTGCGGGAGTTTCGTCGGAAATGTTAGCTAAAGAACCATCATTAGCAAAACTTTGCCAAACATCTTCACCAGTACTACTGGGATTCCATCGATTATGGTAAAAAATTTCAACTTTTGGATTTTTTAAGGTAGCAATACACCAAGAACCTTCTCCCTCAACAGGTTCGCTTATATCTACTGTATTTAAAATACAACCAATGCATTGAGAATTTGTTATTAACTGATTAAAATTATCTTGACTTTCCCATAAGTTTGGTTGATAATCATAAACCGGGCTACCATCATCCCGCATTTCCACCTCAGGGGACTTGACAGTATTAGTAAACCACCCCACCATATTCTGCCAAGTCAGCATAATACTGAGAGTAATCGGCGCATCCGTAGGATTATCAGCATTCCAAACAAACACTCCCACCGGGTAACTAGATTCTTGGTAATTATCAGCCCAAATCGGAGAAAATTGCTCGCAACTTAACCCTGCTTGATATACATTTTGATATACGAACCAACTGCGGGGATATAAGGCATTGTAAGTTCCGGTAGAATCAATATCGGATGTCGATTGAGGATACCAATTCCACGCCGATAAAGTACCATCATGATTTGGTTCGGTAGATAATGCATAAGCAATATGTTGGTTATTCCCACTTTCAAACACGCTAAACTGACAAGCCGGAATATTTTGAAAAGTATGTTCCCCACCATCGATATGCCAAAAATTAAAATCTCCCCGTGAAGAACGCCCAATACAACCAGCACCAAAGCCACCAATAGGCATTCCATGCCAAGGTCCATCATCAATATTACTAGCTTTACGAACGGTATAAGGCTGTTCCCAACCCAAACCAATAGCACGACTCCAAGCACAAGTAGGGATTTTCATTGTGTAATTTTGGCAGCATTCAGTCACGACAATGAAGTATCCCCCGATGTGGAATTTTTCTCAAGTCCTCAATCATACCAGCTTGATAAATTAGGGATGGAAGGGGATAAGGAAGGAGATAAGGAAGGAGACAAGGGGAGATAATTTTTAATTTCCGCCCTCCTCAATACTCACTAAATACTAATCACTACTCACTACTCACTAATCACTCACTCGGGCACTCCTAACTCTAATCTTCACAATTGGGATATCTAAAATCCCTCAATCCTTATCGATTTATGTTAAAGCGTGCGCTCTCAGGTGGAAATGCGTTAAAATTAACTTCCATATAAACAAAGTACTACCACTACGCCATCTATATATTTGGTGATTAGATTTCTTGGATATCGTCCGGATGATAAACGGAACAATTCCTTGATAAACAAAAGCTATTAATTAAATATAGTTTGGTAATTATAGTTTGGTAGTTTAAATGTAGAGGCCTAAGA
This sequence comes from Richelia sp. UBA3308, assembly GCA_002361335.1. GTDB lineage: Bacteria > Cyanobacteriota > Cyanobacteriia > Cyanobacteriales > Nostocaceae > Rivularia. The sequence goes on along the minus strand of DESS01000074.1, from coordinate 12,151 downwards.
CTATATCGTGTCTATACTAATAATAGTTAGTAAACTAGAAAACAAGCAAAAATTATACTTAGTCCATACAAAGCTGTGATCAAGGAGGGGAATAGAAGTGGATATACACGGGCAGCCCCCACCACTGACCATAAATTAAAGTGAGAGAGAATCTGGGGAAGCACTTATAATAAATTGCATCCCTTAAAGGTTCAAAAAACTCGAACTGACCCAATTCAGTCCAAGCCTAGGTAGGACCAAAACGAAGAATTGCATTATTAAATTATTTATCATCCCACCATCATCCGTGGGAGTATCAAAAAAATACAAGTTAAGCTAGAGGAGAGAGTTAGCGTACTTTGCCTGCACCTAGGCAGGGCAAGAGGCAATACTCCCATCCCTCAAATCCCCTAATTGTCTCTAGGAAAGCATTGTCCTTACTCCATGCTGCGAATTATTAATCAGCAGGCAGACGTTATAGCAGAATTGCAACGTATCTGCGATCGCACTAATGACGAACAGGTGCTTCACAAAGAAGCAACAGTGCGCGAAATACTACAAGCAGTGAAGCGCCAAGGTGATAAAGCACTATTACATTACACTGCCGAATTTGATAATCAAACCCTTAATCCTGAGGAATTACGAGTAAGTGAGTCGGAATTTGATACAGCTTACAAAAACATTTCTAAGGATTTGTTAGAAGCAATTAAGTTGGCTTGTCAAAAAATAGAATCATTTCATCGACAGCGAGTTCCAAAAAGTTGGGTGAACTTCGCTGAAGAAGAAGTGGTACTAGGCAAGAGATATACTCCTGTAGATACTGCCGGATTATACGTGCCAGGTGGTCGAGCCGCATACCCGAGTACCGTATTAATGAACGCCATTCCAGCGAAAGTCGCGGAAGTCCCACGTCGGGTTATGGTGACACCACCAGGAGGTGAACAAGGAATAAATCCAGCGGTATTAGTCGCGGCACGGGAAGCCGGAATCGAAGAAATTTATCGTGTGGGAGGAGCACAAGCAATTGGAGCTTTAGCCTACGGTACTGAAACGATTCCCAAAGTTAATGTTATTACTGGTCCCGGAAACATTTACGTCACTTTGGCGAAGAAATTAGTTTACGGAACAGTTGGTATAGATTCATTAGCTGGTCCAAGTGAAGTGCTAATTATTGCTGATGAGACCGCAAATCCCATACATGTAGCGGCAGATTTATTAGCCCAAGCAGAACACGATCCAATGGCTGCGGCGATATTGTTAACTACCGATGCCGCTTTGGCTAAGGATGTGCAGGTGGCATTAGAAAGACAACTAGTAGACCACCCAAGGCGCTTAAATACCGAAAAAGCTATAGCTCATTACGGCTTGGTAGTAGTAGTAGAATCCTTAGAAGTTGCGGCCCAATTTTCTAACGAGTTTGCCCCAGAACATTTAGAATTAGAAGTATCCGATCCTTGGGCATTATTACCTTTGATTCGTCATGCTGGAGCAATATTCTTGGGTCATTCCACCCCAGAAGCCGTAGGAGATTACTTAGCTGGTCCAAATCATACTTTACCTACCTCTGGTGCAGCTAGATATGCTTCAGCATTGGGAGTCGAAACTTTCTTGAAACACTCTAGTATTATTCAGTACTCCCAAACCGCATTAGATAAAGTTGCTGGTGCAATAGATGTACTAGCCACCGCCGAAGGCTTACCATCCCATGCTGACTCGGTAAGGCGAAGAGTACAAAAAGAAGAGTGAATTTGGGGAGTTAGCAGTTAACCTTTAATAGTTGGGAGGGCCTGAGTGAGTCGTGAGTAGTGAGGAGGGCAGAAATTTCAAATTATCTCCCCTTGTCTCCTTGTCCCCTTGTCTCCTCATCCCCCCACATCCCCATCTCCCACTCTTATGTGCCTAATTATTAATTTTTTCTGCGAATTTTGATAAAAGTTCATTAGAACAGGTGAAACTAAAATCTTGAGGTTACAGTCCAATAAATGTTTATAAACTGTTAATTTTTTCAGGGATTTAGTTGCGGGAGATACTTATAAGTGCTAAAAACTATTGTTGCAGCTTTAGATGGTTCGGAATTAACCGATGAGATAATAAAGTTTTTAGGGCAATTGATATTGCAAAAAGACACCAAAGTCGTTTTATGTCATGTATTTTCTTCACCCACATCTGAAATGGAACTAGCTGTAGATCGTCCTCAGTTAGATATGTCAGGAATTTCTTATATACAGATAGAAAAACAGTTACAATCCTATCAAGAACAATTACCTGTCAAAAGCGATTTAGAACTGGTCACAGGTGACCCAGCTCAAGAGATTATTCGCCTTGCTAATATTTATAAAGCCGATTTAATCGTAATTGGTAGTCGTGGATTAACTGGAATGAAGCGAATTGTTGAAGGTTCTGTTAGTTCTCAAGTCACTGAAGATGCTCATTGCTCAGTCTTGGTGGTTAAACCACAGTAAAAAATATAGATGTTAAAAACAATATACCTCCCCAAACCTTAATATTTTAGTAGTCACCCGTTTAGATGATAAGCTTTAGGGAAAGGATAAATTGGCTGAATCAACAATATTCACGTCGATTCACTTTTCATCGTTATTCGTTTCTCGATCAACTTCATTATCTTGCAAAGCTATTTCAAAGTTCATCCTTTGTTCTGCATTACGTAGAAAATAGCCGCTGATCATCGCTGATGCTAAAAGCTTGCCTAAACTTTCCCGGTTAGTGGTAATATTTACATTGAAATGTTCTGAAGGTAAATTTCCTAAAAGTCCTATAATATTACGCTCTATTACTCCAAGTACTTCAGGAGAAGATGGTTTAGATAATTGGGTTACTATCTCAGGACTTAAAGAACTAACATAGTGCCACAATAAGTTAGAAGTTCCAGACTCATCATTGTCGTTAAAAAAATCCGAAACTCCTACGTATGGATTGCTCACGTTCTTACTCCTAATATTTTTAACCACCACAGTATAAAAATTAGCTTAGATGTTAGATACTGTGTACATATTTAAACCTAGAATATCTATTATTTTTCTAGTATCTTCAATGTAACAAATTTATTGTCAATGGTCAGTGGGTGTAACCGTACCAATTGCAGGGTATTTCCTCACCCTATTGATAAAAATTACAACAAATCATGGGGGGAGAACGTCAAAAAAATTCGCTGAAACGGCGTATGCCCCACATCTTACCCGTAAGGGAAGTGTGGGATATAAGCCGGATAAAAATGCTGCGTCCTAATTCTGGGTGTTGACATGCTTGTTAACAATTGTTAGCTAGCCAAAAATTCATTCATATCACCTTTGGACTTGCGGAGTTTGTTCAAAGCTTCTCGTTCTATTTGTCGTACTCGTTCGCGGCTAATATTAAGCTGTTCCCCTATTTTGACAAGTGTCATTGCTTTTCCATCATTTAAACCAAAGCGCAAGGTAATAACCTGTTGCTGCTGGGGAGTAAGTTCCGCAATCAAGGACTCTAATTCATCGGACAATGAAGATTGCATGACAAAATCTTCTGGAGAAGCATTTGGATCTTCTAGCATTTCCCCAAGTTCTGTATCATAATTGTCTCCCAAACGCAAGTCTAATGATAAAGGTACCCGTGCTTTTTCCAAATACTCTCGTACCTGCTTGGGAGTTAAATCCAACTCTTGCGCTAATTCAGAAATTTTGGCAGCACGTCCTAACCTTTGAGATAATTGACGCTGTGCTTTCTTAATTTTATTCAGCTTCTCAGTAATGTGAATCGGCAGACGAATTGTACGACCTTTTTCCGCGATCGCCCTAGTAATAGCCTGACGAATCCACCAATAGGCATAAGTTGAAAATCTATAACCTTTACTGGGGTCGAACTTTTCTACACCCCGCTGCATTCCGATACTACCTTCTTGAATCAGGTCAAGTAAATCGACGTTACGTTTAATATATTTTTTTGCAACCGAAACTACAAGCCGCAAATTGGCTTCCACCATTTTGCGTTTAGCAATTTCGCCTTTTTCTATTGCTTTTTCTAGTTCTGCTGGTTCTAAGTTCGCACACTCAGCCCATTCTTGTAACGTCGGTTGACGTTTTAATTCAGTTGTAAGAGAATCCCTTACTGAGTGCAAAGCTGTTGCACGATATACTTGCTTACCGTAAAGTATTTCTTCCTCGTGAGTTAAAAGTGGTACGCGACCAATTTCACGCAGATAAGTCCGCACGAGGTCTTTTGTTGTCTGGGCGGTCTTCATAGCGCTAGGCATAAATGGTAGTGAATATCAATTTTGGCATTCAGTTTACAATTAGATAAATACATACACCGGGTATACCTGAAAAAATAGATAACCCAGATTCTACAGAGTGCAACGACCGCACCCCAGAAACTCGGCATAAGAATAGTTTTAAATTTGATTATTAATTGCTAATATTTGCAGGTTTTTATCCTGCTTTACAAGTACCTACAGTTAGATAAAAAGTAACTAATTGAACATTTTTTCCATTTCTGAGCTTGTAAACAATTGTATCCTTGATGAAAATTTATTGACGACTATTAATTCCCTTCTTCATTGTCGCCTGTATTTTTAGTAAATGAACTTAAAATTTTCCTAAAGAAAATCTGAGAATCTTTAATTTAAGCTGTTTTATTTATGAATTTAAGTTACAAAATTCAATATATAAATAAAAATTATTAGTTTTTCCTTACTTGTACATAGCAAAGTCTTATAGAAAAAATAAGAATGAAGGGTGAGGAGTTAAGAGGGACGGAGGAACGGAGTGATTAGTGAGTAGTAGTAGGGGAATTATCAGTTTCTTCCCCTCGTCCCCTCGTCCCCTTGTCCCCTTCCTTCTATCCCCCCATCCTCTTCTTACGGGACTAAGCAGTAATCTTGAATCAGTTTCACATCTAAGTTAGTTTTTTGTAAGGAACGGATCGCGGCGAGGGTTGCTTTTGCTCCTGCAATTGTGGTTAACATGGGAATTTTGTAAGATAATGCGGTGCGTCGAATTAACCTACCATCGCTTTGTGCTTCTTGCCCAGAAGGAGTATTGATAATCAATTGAATTTGATGATTTTTGATCGCATCAAGAACATTGGGACGACCTTCATGAAGCTTCAGTATTAAGTCTACATTTAATCCATTTTCTTCAAGTACTCGTCGGGTACCGCTTGTTGCCATTACAGCAAATCCTAATTCGATAAATTCTTTGACTACTGGTACCGCAGCATTTTTATCACGATCGTTCATCGATACAAATACTGTACCGCTCAAGGGTAAATGTTCTCCTGCACCCATTTCAGCTTTTGCATAGGCTCGACCAAAGTCACTATCTATACCCATAACTTCCCCAGTTGAACGCATTTCTGGTCCTAAAATGATATCGGTACCTGGGAATTTATTAAATGGTAATACTGCTTCTTTAACAGCAATGTGCGACGGTATCACTTCTTCGGTAAAACCAAGTTCTTCTAAAGTTTTACCAGACATAATTAAGGATGCTTGTTTGGCTATGGGTACCCCTGTGGCTTTGGAAACAAAAGGTACAGTACGAGAAGCTCGGGGATTGGCTTCTAAAATATAAACTTGAGGAGAATAGGTTTGAGCGCCTGCGATCGCAAATTGGACGTTCATTAATCCGACAACATTTAAAGCTTGTGCCAGCTTAATAGTAGAAGTACGAATTTGTTCGAGAATTGCTGGTGGTAGAGAAACGGCTGGTAAGGTACAAGCTGAGTCTCCTGAGTGAATTCCCGCTTGTTCAATGTGTTCCATGATGCCACCAATCACCACTTTACCAGTGCGATCGGCGATGGCATCAACATCTACCTCGGTGGCGTTTTCCAAAAATTTATCTATTAATATGGGATGTTCTGGTTCTACCTGCACCGCAAAAGTCATGTAGCGTTCGAGTTCAGCATCTGAGTAAACGATTTCCATCGCCCTTCCACCTAATACGTAGCTAGGGCGCACTACTACTGGATAACCGATACGTTGAGCAACAATCAAAGCATCTTCGTAGGTTCTAGCAATACCGTTAGGCGGTTGCATTATATCCAATTCCTGAAGAATTTTTTCAAATTTTTCTCTATCTTCAGCAGCGTCGATGGAATCAGGAGAAGTTCCCCAAATTTCAGTTTGTGGAAACTCCTCAGATGCTGGTTTATTTTGTAAATATTCTTGCAAAGGTAAGGCTAACTTTAAGGGAGTTTGTCCGCCAAACTGAACAATTATCCCCACAGGATTCTCAGCTTCAATGATATTGAGAACATCCTCCTTAGTTAAAGGTTCAAAATAAAGGCGATCGCTGGTGTCGTAATCGGTAGAAACCGTTTCTGGATTGGAGTTAACCATTATTGTTTCATAACCCCCATCCTTCAAAGCATAAGCAGCATGACAGCAGCAATAGTCAAATTCTATACCCTGTCCAATACGGTTGGGACCTCCACCCAATATCATTACTTTGGGTTTATCAGTTGGTATTATTTCGCTTTCTTCTTCGTAAGTAGAGTAATGGTAAGGAGTAAATGCAACGAACTCTGCCGCACAGGTATCTACAGTTTTATAAACTGGGATAACTCCTAATTGTTGGCGTTTTTCTCGAACTGCATCCTCGGTGGTTTTGGTTGCAAAAGCAATTTGCTTATCGCTAAAACCGTGTTGTTTTATTTCATAAAATTGCTCTTTTGTCAACTGCTGCAAAGGAGTTCGTTTAATAAACTTTTCCACTTCCAGCAATTGTTGCATGTTATGTAAAAACCAGTGGTCAATTCCAGTGAGTTCGTAGATTTCCTCCATGGTGATTTTATGTTGCATGGCGTGACGCACAGCAAAAATCCGCTCTGGATTCGGCGTTCGTAATTGGGCGCGGATTTGTTCGCCAGAAGGTAATTTTTCATGGCGATCGCAACCCCAACCAGCCCTTCCAGTTTCTAGTGAACGCAAGGCTTTTTGGAATGATTCGTTAAAAGTACGGCCAATGGCCATAGCTTCTCCCACCGACTTCATTTGAGTTGTCAGCACCGGGGAAGAACCAGGAAATTTTTCAAAAGCGAAGCGGGGAACTTTGGTAACTACATAATCAATAGTTGGTTCAAAGGATGCAGGTGTTTCCTTAGTAATATCGTTTTTAATTTCGTCTAGGGTGTAACCCACAGCCAACTTCGCCGCCATTTTCGCAATGGGAAAACCCGTCGCTTTACTAGCTAAAGCCGAACTACGAGACACCCGGGGATTCATTTCAATTACAATTACATCCCCCGTCATGGGATTGATGGCAAATTGAATATTAGAACCGCCAGTTTCTACACCAATCTCGCGGATAATTTTAATCGCCATATCCCGCAAACGTTGGTACTCTTTATCAGTAAGTGTTTGTGCGGGAGCAACGGTAATTGAATCACCCGTATGAATACCCATGGGGTCTATATTTTCAATAGAGCAGATAATCACCACATTATCCGCCAAATCTCGCATTACTTCTAATTCGTATTCTTTCCAACCCAATAAAGCTTGATCGATGAGAATTTGCGATACAGGGGAAGCATCAATACCCGCTTGCGCCATTTGTTCAAATTCTTCTTGATTATAGGCAATACCGCCACCTGTGCCGCCCATTGTAAAACCTGGGCGAATAATCAACGGATAAGTGCCGATATTTGTAGCTATAACCTTAGCTTCGTCAAGAGATGAAGCCGTACCGCTAGAACACATTTTGACACCAATTCGTGCCATGGCATCGCTAAAAAGTTGTCTGTCTTCAGCTTTTTCAATGGCAGCTAACTTCGCGCCAATTAACTCAACGCCATACTTATCTAAAACACCATTTTTTGCTAAAGTTACAGCGATATTAAGGGCAGTTTGTCCTCCCATGGTTGGTAGTAAAGCATCGGGGCGTTCCTTTTCAATGACTTTTTCCACCAATTCCGGAGTTAGCGGCTCAATGTAAGTGCGATCGGCAGTTTCTGGATCGGTCATAATTGTAGCTGGATTAGAATTTACCAGCACAACTTCGTAGCCTTCTTCCTGTAAAGCTTTACAAGCTTGAGTCCCAGAATAATCAAACTCACAGGCTTGTCCAATAATGATTGGACCAGAACCTAATAATAAAATTTTTTGAAGGTCTTCACGACGGGGCATAGTTGTTGCCTTTTAATACGAGAATATGAATCCTGATTATTTTAAGTTTTTTACTAACCACTTATGTTGTTTATTATCAAAGTTTATGGTTCTTTGACGATATTTTTCCGGTTTATAGCCCCAAAACCTAGTAAAGAGGGGTCTGACTCCACATCCCTTAATTTTTGATTACAATGTAAAATTTTAAACAAGTTTTAGTGTAATCAATTAATGGAGAATTCATTTAAGAATATTTATTTATACAGTCAACCAACTGTAAAACAGAGGATGGTATCAATTGATAAATAGTTTTAATTAATGAAAATAATTTAATCCGAAACAGCCACAGGTTTATAGCAGTTTCCACAAAAATTTTAATTAATTTAGTACAAAAAAACCATAAATATTTGGAAAAATATTTGGAAAAAAATTTGGAAAAGAATATTTAGTTAAAACTTGTAACATAAGTAATCATAAAAAATGATTGACACAAAGATAATAAATAATAAATTAATGGCATACCGAATTAATTAAAAATGGCAGAGGAATAATTATGCATCCTCTGCCAGAAATTAAAATTTTCAGTTATACACAAAATTTTGTTTAGTTAAGAGCCTAGACAAACTTGTTTATTTAAGAGAATGTTAGTTTTGAACAGACTGAACAAATCCTAAAGTTAAGCTATCCTTCCCTAGGAAGTGAGATAAATGATAAGCACGCTCCTCAGTTTTGAGAAGAATTTGTTCGTATAAAAGTCTTGTGCCTCTATCTCCTAAACTTTCAGCCTGAGAAGCTTGACGACGAATTACCCCAATTATTGCTTGCTCGGCTTTCAAGTCGTTTTCTATCATTTGACGACAAGAATATATACCATCAGATTCTTGTTCAAAACAGCATAATTCAGCTAGTTTGCTAAAGGTAGCAGCAGGTACACCACCAAGTCCATTCAAGCGCTCTCCAACTTCATGGATATGTCCCTGTACTTCTTCATAACAATCGTTAAAAAAGTCGTGCAGCGAATAGAATTCCGAACCTTCTACAACGAAATGATGCTTTTGGTACTGTACATATAGCGCTTGAAAACTAGCTAATATAACGTTAAAACCTTCACAAACTGGCTCTGTAACGCTCTTGTCAAGTAAAACTGGATTGTCATAAACCTGACCAAAGTTTTGTAATAAAGTTTGTGTATCAGCCATTGTTCTCCTCGCTTATTACCGCTAATTACCAGTCTGATTTGCTAACTGATTTATTTTTACATCTTAACACCATAAAAATCAAATGATGTCTGTTAAATCTAACATATTTTTTAAATTTTGATTCAATATTTTTTCAATTTTTACTAGTTATAAATATATTTTTCTTCTGTTATTGAGATATTTTGTTAAATTGTCATGACCATCTTATGGGAAACTGTCCTTTGTCTTTCCCTATCTAAAAGCTTGTGGTTATCAAAATTTACTAAGTTTTAGGCAACCTTACTTGGCACATCCGAATCAATAAACGACACCAATACATTTAATAGAAATACTTATAGATAAAATTTGCGAAAAACTTTCTTAAAGATAGCTGGTATTTTCTTTTTTTCAAGCCAAATTGGCAAACAATTATCCCGAGATGGGGAGATGTGGGAAGTCAAAAGTCAAAAGTATCAAGGTAATAACTATTAAATCCTCTGGCTAGGAATGAAAGAAACACCGGTTTTTTTTGAAAGCTGATTTTTATAAGGGTTTTGGCTGGTGTTTCTTAAAAGCGTCAAAGGAGCAGCACACCACTCCCTACTGATTACAGAAACACTAAGATCATAAAGCCATTATTTATAAGGGTTTCGGCAAGTATTTCTTAAAAGATAGGAATTATTTGATTTTAGATTTTGGATTGGAATGGTATAACACATCGCAACAGATAAGCATCTGTAAGTAAAGAATAGCAACTTAAATGTTTCTTTAAAGCTATTAATATTTAATCTTTAACCTTCCATCCGTGACGCGGGTTTATGAGAAATTTTTATTTTTTTTCAAAAGCTACTGAGAATTGTTTGCATCTAACTTATAATAATTAAAGAAGCACAATTGCAAAGTTAAAGCAGTATTGTAAATAGCTATTGCGAGTTTATTGCACTTTGAGGATATTTATCTTGAAATCGTTTGATTCGCAGTCACAGAAAAAACACGTTATTGAGGTGAATTGGGCAGATCGTTGGCAAGTCTATCAACGGTTACAGGAATTACATATTCCCTGTTGGTGTAGTACTAATCAACCTTTAACAGTTGAAATTGCTAACACCGCCAGTGCGATCCAACTTTGGAGCGTTACGCGGCAATTAAATGCCTCTCGTCAAGACCTAATCTTTACTCTTAAGGAGTGCTTGAATTATCGTCCTCGGCAGCTGTAATCCTGATAGATGCCACTATTCTAAGAAGAGAGGATCATCTGGGTGTAAATCCTTCTGTAATTACTAGTTTGTATCAGTGATTGTACATAATTTGTTTATTTTTGTTTATTAAATAATTGGTTTAGTAAAAATGGGAAAATCTCACCGTAAAGAAATCTCAGAATTTTGTCTTGAAGGACGATTTTTAGATTTTGTAATCAAAGATGGTTATAAACTCAAAGGTTTGTTAATAGCGACTTCTGAAGGGGAATACTATATTAAATTAGCCAAGCATTTAAGAGCTGCTTTTGATTTACGTCTGCCTCCTGGTACTTGGTTGCAGATTGTAGGTGAAAAGAAGTATGACAAAGAAACTGGTGAAGTCAAATTCAAAGCCCAGCGAGTTATGGCTGCTGGTGCCCAAGTTGAAAGAAAAGAAGATTTACTCCCCACACCTACGGAAAAACCTCAAGAAAAACCAGCTAAATCGGCTAAGGCAAAACGTAATAATATATTAGTGTGTCAAAAATCTAGCTGCATGAAGCGCGGTGGTAAAAGGCTATGTCAAGCCTTGGCTGCTTCTATCAGCGAACGTGGTTTAGAAGACCAAGTTACCATTAAAGGTACTGGCTGTATGAAGCAATGTAAAGCCGGTCCAAATTTGATAATGCCAGACAAGACTCGCTACACCAAGATTCAAGCAGAACAAGTCTCTACATTAATGGATAAGCATTTTGGTCCTAAAGAGCAAGTAGAAATTCCCATGCCGGAAACAGTTAACATTGATACAAAGTGAGCTAAATAACATTTAATGCAAGTATTTACTAATAGCCTTGCAATTTATGTTTTTTCTCTGTCCGTAATATTGATAAGTATTTTCAACTACAAAAGCCCGGTTTGTCTCTAAAGCTGGGTTTTTATGCTTTTAAGTAGGTAAGCGTTGAAAATGGTAATTAGGATAAGAGAGTAGAGTCGGGGTGAATAGTGAATAGTGAGTGGTAATAAGGCGAAGGTTGACGCGAAGCGTCTTTTCTTTGAGAGGTTTAACCCATGACTTCCTTGGTACTCGATAAAACATTTCCCAATCAAACTTCCTACGTTCTGCTATATGATGTCAGTTGGCAACAGTTGGAACAACTTGATATTACTCTTGCGGGAACTGGGGCACGATTGACTTACTTAGATGGTATTCTTGAAATAATGTCCCCGCTTTCCGACGAACACGAAGATTCAAAAAAAACCTTAGCGATGTTGGTTGAGGTTTATATGAGAATCAAGAATATTAGGTTTTATGCTCGGGGAAGTGCGACTTTAGGAAAACGGGAAGATAAAACTCGTAGGGAACCTGATGAATCTTATAATTTAGGGATTAAGAAACCAATTCCCGATTTGGTTTTGGAAATAACTGTTACCAGCGGTGGAATTAATAAGCTGGAAATTTACAAGCGTTTGGGAATACCAGAAGTTTGGTTTTGGCAAGATGGTTTACTATCTGTTTTTTGTTTGGAAACGGGTGAATATCAAAAAGTTGATAAAAGTGCTTTGCTGCCGGATTTGGATTTAGAATTATTAGCAAAGTATTCGCGGATGGTAGATCAATTTGATGCTGTGAATCAGTTTAGTCAAGTTATTTTGGAAAGTTAGGTTTCTTAGAGGATTTTTTTAAGGTTCTGGCGGTTAAAACCGCTACTACCCGAGAC
>DESS01000144.1:66629-107143 GCA_002361335.1 Richelia sp. UBA3308 | reverse complement strand
CCGCCTTCGCCGCCTTCGCCGCCTTCGCCACCTTCAACTTGTTCAACATCAGGGGAAGCTTCCCCACCTTCTCCACCTTCAGTAGCTTCATTTCCACCACAAGCAGTAATGCTAGCTGCCATACCTAACGCAAGAAATAAAGCAATTGTTTTTGAACTCATTTTTACACTCCTCACTAGTCGTAATTTCTTAAATTGTTTGTCTATCAGCAGCACCCATAAATCTCGATGGTTATTAATGCCCACGAGAAGAAATCGCATCTTTTTTTCAGAAGCTAATTGCAAATAATTCTAACTTATATTTTTAATTGCGAACAAGAAATATAGACTACAAGATTAGTTAATCTATTTAAAAATCTGCAAAAAAAAATACATATTAAAATTTTATATCAAAATACGTCTTATCCCAATATTTTTGTTAAACCCTGCTTTGAGGAATATTCAATAGTTACTATTGAATTTCACTCTCAATAGAAGCTGATGGCTAAAAATTTATATGTAAATTAGTTACATTAAAAGAACCGATTACTCGAATTTAATAGATATCCATTATTTTCATACTCTCCACCCTACAACGGAGGGATTGAAGGTACTCACCTCCACCTCAGCATCAAAAATTAAAGCTATAGGAATCCAGGGTTGAAAATTAAAAAACACCTATTCTGCCCTGTTGGGGGCAAGTAGAGGGGGCAGAGGCAGATCCTTCTGCGTGCTGGTTATTAATTTTTATATACTTGATTTCCCAGTTTTTAATAAAAAGTCAAAATAGAAATAATCCAGACAAGAAGAAATTGGGCGATAAATTGTACGCCTAAATTTTCCTTGTCCGGATATGATAACTATGAAGAAAATAATGTATAATCAAACACAAATTTCCTCTAAATCCTATGCATAGAAATAGAAAAAATTACTATTAGTTGGCTTTTTCTTCGGTTTATGACGGCATCTTCGTCTTCACCAGCTGATTCAGCTTTATCTGCTAGTGGTGCTTCAGTTTGCTCAGTTTTAGGTGCGGTAACTTCGCCTTCCTTTTTTTCAGAACCACCTCAAGCGGTAATGGTTGCAGCTAAACCTAATATTAAAAACAAAGCAATTATCTGATAACCCATAAGTTCACTCCTCATCAAATAAAAAAACACACAAATTTCAGTTCAGGCGTTTGGTTAATTTTGACTTCATTTCAAGTAATTAAACTTATCTTTGATGGAGTAAAATCCAAAATAGATAAAGTTTAATTTATTCTTAAATTAACCGAATAACTTCTCTATTTTTAACTTGTATAAGTAAAATATATCAAGATGAAAAGGTTACAAATAAACCGAATTGTGATTAATGATAAATTAACTTTTTGTTATGCAAATAATTAGTTTAATTATCCGAAAAAAATATCGTATAATTGCCTTTATTTTGGGTTTATGGCTACTTTTTGATTTAATATCTCATTTAGGAGCAGAATTTTTTTGGTTCCATAAAGTAGGGTATTTATCAGAGTTTATATTGCGTGAAGCAACCCAACTCGGATTATGGGCGATCGCCTTTTTTATTTCAGCGTTTTTTTTACTAGGCAATTTAACTATAGCGAGTGCATTTGGGGATGTCAAAACAGAAGAGATAAATAAAATAAGCAGAAAAGAAAAAGGAAATTTATATCTCTCTCCGACTTTCAGAAAAACGTCAAGTTCTCCCCAATACCGCTATGGATTGAAGTTACGTTGGCTGTTGCCGACAGTTTTAGGATTAAGCATTTTAGTGGGGATAATAGTAACTTTTTACATTCAGCAAGCTTTTAATATCTGGTATCCCGAAATCAAATTACCCGGTGAAGTGCTACAATTTCCATCCTGGATGCAGTTTATTTTTAATATATTGCAATTACAGCAGTTTGTTGTTTCGATTTTACAATTAACTGTAGTACTGGTTTTGACTACAGGGATTTTTATTAGTTACGAATTTTGGTTAAAAGCGCTTTCCGTATTTGTAAGTTTGCTTTTAGGTTTTTTGATATCGTCACGGTGGATAAATGTTTTAGAATACTTTCAAGACACTAGCTTTAATATCAAAGAACCTTTATTTAATCGCGATATTAGCTTTTATGTATTTTCCTTACCAATTTGGGAACTTCTAGAATTTTGGTTGTTAGGACTATTTTTATTAGGTATAACTGCCGTCGCCTTGATTTATTTACGTTCCAATAACAGCTTGAGCGAAGGCAAATTTCCCGGTTTTACCGTACAGCAACGACTTCACCTCAACGCATTGGGTTGTTTGACGATGTTGACTATAGCTTTACGTTATTGGCTATTACGGTATCAACTTTTGTATTCTAGATTGGGGATAAACTATGGTGCTAGTTATACAGATGTAAAAGTATTACTACCTATTTATACCGCCTTAAGTATTTTAGCTATAGGAATTGCAGCTTACTTGGTATTAAGAACTATAGCTTTATCTAAAAGAAGAAAAGAAAGTTTAAAACCCACGCCTTATCCGCGTCAATTGGTTTACGTGTCGGGATTATTTATTGTAATAGCAACAGTTGCTGTCAGCTTTTTACCTACAGTAGTACAAAAATTAATCGTACAGCCAAACGAAATCAGCCGCGAAAAGCCTTATATCGAACGTACAATCAAACTTACCCGCCAAGCATTTAATTTAGAGAGTATTGAAGCGACTACTTTTAATCCTCAAAATAATTTAACAGCATCTGACTTACAAGAAAATGACTTAACTATTGAAAATATTCGTTTGTGGGATACCCGTCCACTTTTACAAAGTAACCGTCAATTACAACAAATCCGACCTTATTATAAATTCCCAGATGCAGATATTGACCGTTACACTCTAAAACGTAGTATTAACACCAAAGCTTCCTTTAAACAGCAAACTATCATCGCCGC
This sequence comes from Richelia sp. UBA3308, assembly GCA_002361335.1. Lineage (GTDB taxonomy): Bacteria > Cyanobacteriota > Cyanobacteriia > Cyanobacteriales > Nostocaceae > Rivularia. Next base: position 104,247 of record DESS01000144.1, on the reverse strand, counting down.
CAGAGAACTTGACTACAAAGACGTTCCCGATGAGGCGAAAACTTGGGTAAACAAACATTTAGTTTATACTCATGGCTACGGGTTTACCCTGAGTCCTGTCAATCAAGTTGCCCCTAATGGATTACCTTACTACTACATTAAAGATATTGGAGTAGAGAATTCCGAGAACCAAGGTTCTTTATTGATATCGAATGCAGAAATCCGAGCGAGTATTCCCGTTGCTAATCCCCGAATTTATTACGGAGAACTCGCCAATACCTATGTAATCACGGGAACCCAAACTCAAGAATTTGATTATCCCAGTGGAAATGCCAACCAATTTAACGTTTATGATGGACGAGGTGGAATTTCCATCGGTTCACCTTGGCGACGCTTGCTGTTTGCTGAATATCTTAAAGATTGGCAGATGCTGCTAACCCGGAACTTTACGCCTCAAACCAAGCTGCTTTTCCGGCGGAATATAAAAGAAAGAATACAAGCAATAGCTCCTTTTTTGCGTTTCGATCGCGATCCTTACTTAGTTGCAGCAGATGGTAAAGCAACAACTATCGATGATAAACCGACATACCTGTATTGGATGATTGACGCTTACACCACCAGCAGCCACTATCCTTATTCCGATCCAGGTGAAAATAAATTTAATTACATCCGCAACTCCGTAAAAATAGTAGTTGATGCTTACAATGGTGATGTTAATTTTTACATTGCCGATCCCACAGATCCTATTATTAATACATTAGAGGCAATTTTCCCGTCGATGTTCAAACCTCTATCGGAAATGCCTATCACTCTTCGCAGTCATATCCGCTACCCAGTAGATTATTTCAGTATTCAGTCGGAACGGTTGCTTGCCTATCATATGACTGATCCCCAGGTATTTTACAACCGAGAAGATTTGTGGCAGATTCCTAGGGAAATTTACGGTACACAACAGCAGCAAGTTGAACCTTACTACTTAATTACAAAGTTACCTACGGCTGCAAACGAAGAGTTTATTTTACTACTTCCTTTTACTCCTACCCAAAGAAGAAATTTAATTGCTTGGTTGGCGGCCCGTTCTGATGGTAGACAATATGGTAAACTATTACTTTATGAGTTTCCCAAACAAGAATTAGTTTACGGAACTCAGCAAATTGAAGCATTAATTAACCAAACACCAGAGATTTCCCAACAAATTACCTTATGGAATCGTGAAGGTTCGCGGGTAATTCAAGGCAATTTATTAGTGATACCTGTGGAAAAATCTCTTCTTTATGTCGAACCTCTATATATTGAAGCAGAGGAAAACAGTTTACCGACTTTAGTTAGGGTAATTGTTGCTTACGACAATCAAATTGTCATGAAAAATAGTTTAGAACAAGCTCTAGAGTCTATATTCAAGTCAACTGAATAGTAGTTTGTTTATGTAGCTGTTTTTACAAACCTATCTAGGACATACAAAGTCCCAAAATTTACCACAACATTGGATTGTATACAAGTAAAATATCTAGCAATTAGTGTAAAAAAAATACTTAACTGCCAAGCCATGGCGCACTTTAGATTAATTTACATGGTTCGATTTATTTGTACCAAGATACTTGACTAAGTTGGCACAAAAAAGATAGGGATGTAAAGCAAAGTACAGCAATGTGCAGATAAATGAGGTATATTAGTTTATTTTAAAACTCTTGTGGTATGGGTATCCCTACCTGTCCAAATTGTTTGCCAAGGGTTACCATAAGGAGAGAAGTTGTAGTCAAACAAGACGGGAAATCACAAGTTACAACAAGGTAGGCAACGCTAAATTTTAAATTTTTAATAGCTATATTTAAAATTACTTATCATATAGTTTAACTCAAACATGTGGGTATAGTATCAAGTCCGGTTAATTACTTACTATATAACCCTATTGAATTGATGGCGCGTATTCTACTACTCATGAATACTTGTTACTCATTACTCAGATCAAATATGATAACTGCTTAACAGGATATGGTATAATTAAACACCCCTACGCGGTGCAATATACGCCCCACGCTGCGCGTGAATGGGTTGGGCATTATACCCCATCCCAATTCCAGGCAACTTCGGCTTTTCCTTCTTCCTTCGTTTTTAATCTCAATTAACTACTCAAACAATTGGAGTTACCTTAATAATTTTAAAAGCATGATTTGAAAGCAATCTCGAAATCCTTACATCAGAACAGATATTTTTCATTCAAATAAGCCGTAGCTGAGTATTTATTTGAGTTCCCCATTAGAAATTATTTCAACAATCAAGCTATAAGCTTTTCAGTAAGTCTGAAGCTGAAGGGACAATTTGTAATCCAATAGCTACGATCAAAAAATGTCGCTATTTGCCTTCATTGAAATATGTTATTTGACTATAATCAGTATTTTACCTTTGGTTACTATTTTAATGATTTTTCTCATCAAATTTTGCCAAATGTAAAAAAAATAAAACAAAATCAAATTTTTCGCGGAAAACATCTCAAAATTAGCTTGTATTAAAAACAAGCTAAAACCTTGCTTTGTCCATAAAAATACCAACAACAAAGCAATTTTATACAACTCTAATTAGATGGAAATCTAAGGTGATAATAGCACAAAATGAAAAGTGAGCAATTGCAAAATTGGCTGCGTTTTTTTAAAGCGTTAGCAGATGAAAGTAGATTGAAAATAGTAGGTATTCTAGCTACTCAGGAGTGCAGTGTAGAAGAGTTAGCTGTGTTATTAGAACTAAAAGAACCGACAATCTCCCATCATTTAACGAAACTCAAGCAGCTTGAGTTGGTAAAAATGCGCCCTGAAGGCAATACTCATTTTTATCAATTAGATAAAGAGGCTTTGCTAACTATAAGCAAAGAAATTTCTAAGGCAGAAAAAATCGCCTCATTAGCTGATGATGTTAATATACGTGCCTGGGAAATTAAAATATTGAATACCTACATAGAAGGGGATTTTCAAAATCCTGAATCCGTACAAAATCTCAGAGAAATACCTAATAGCAGTAAAAAGCGCTTAACGGTTCTCAAATGGGTAATCGACAAATTTGAAATGGGAGTAAAATATCCAGAGCCTAGAGTAGACGAAATTCTCAGTGGTTACTATCGTGACTCTGAGACTTTACGCAAGAAATTAATAGATAGTCGGTTGATGCAAGAGGAAAATGGCATGTATTGGCGATGCTGAGTTGTAAAAATACTCTGAAGTAACCTAAATACATCTACTCTAAGAAAATTTTAAATTAAACAACAGTCAAGAGACAAGGGATAAAGTACATATATCTACTGAATCCTATTCTCTCAATTGACTTTAAGTTTCTCAACTATGAAAGTCCTTTGTTTGTACTTACTTGTTTTTTATTGTAGTATTTTATACTATAAATATCATTTTTGCTAATGTTTATAAACTTTTAATCTCAGTAGTAATATGAAATATCTGCAAATTTTACGTATTTATATGGTAAAGCACAGATAAATTTATAAAAACAATAACAATTTAATTAAGTATTTTATCAAAATTATATAAAAATATATTCATTAAATTATTAAGTTGTTATTAATAGGCTTCTTGGTTTATCAGCGATGAGGACTTTTTAGGATGTCTAGTAGTTGATTTCATTAGTTTCAGCTGCTTGGTTTTCCTCGAAATTATGTAGGGATTGATATATCAATCTCTACAAGTCGTCAATCCACCGATTAGGGTAGGTTGCGGCCTATTTTGATAAACACTTGATTTGAAATTTAGGATACACAAAGGTAAAGATAATGTTCAAAAAACTGGTTCTGCCAACCATTGCAATTTCAACTATGATTTTTGCAAGCTTTACTACGCTTATAGCTGAATATGGTTTCCAACGAATAGAAATTGAGGTAGATAATCAAGCCTTTTTTGATGGCCAAATCAGAGAGGTTTTTTCTCCTGGAATGGCAGCAGCATTAAATCTAACCATAGGTTTAGCAGGGTTTGTAGCAATTGGATATGGTAAATCTATAGATAGAAAACAAAAGTTAGAGAAGCAGTTATTATCTCTTAAGGCAGCTATATCAGATAAAGATGTTCAGATTCAGGAATTTCAAAAATACGAAAAAATTGATCCTGTATTGTTGGTGGAGCATGGGCAGGGTTAATACAAGAGGGCTACTCAACCCAACCCAAAACTCCTATAGTCTCCTTTTTCTACAGTAGAATATAAAAAAACTACGCTGACGCGTAGTCTGAAGATGTTTTTCGTTGAATCCCCGTGTCTTCACACCGGGGAATTTCAAGTAATAGATATGCCTGTTGGGAATTGTTTTACAATGCCGGGTTATTTGAGATACTGTTTGTACTCTTGTTCGTAATCGTTCAAATCTTGTACAACTTTGTTGGTAAGGAAATACATACCTAAGAGATTAAAGAAAGCCATTGCAAAAAAGGTAGCGTCACCGAAATCAATTACTGATGTTGGCTTGGCGATCGCACCAATGAATACAGTAACCACAAATAATATTCTGTATACAATCAAACTACGTTCGCTGAAGAGATATTCCCAAGCACGCTCGGCGTAGTAGCTCCAGGAAATCATGGTGGAGAAAGCAAATAAAAATACTGAAATTGAAAGTAAAATGGGAAACCAAGATATTACCGTACCAAATGCTTGAGAAGTCAGGGCTGCACCTTCTTTTGCTTCTCTTAATGGCTTAAATTTATCATCGTTCCAAACACCGGTAATCACAATTACCAAAGCAGTCATATTACAGATAACAACCGTATCGATGAATGGTTCCAAAAGCGCAACAAAACCTTCTTTAATTGGTTTATCTGTTCTTGCTGCGGAGTGAGCAATTGCAGCCGATCCAACTCCGGCTTCATTGGAAAAGGTAGAGCGTCTAAAGCCTTGAACAATTGTACCAATAATTCCTCCTCCCACAGCTTCAGGAGAAGGGGCTTGTTGGATAATAGTACCAATAGCACCGGGAATCGCTGTAAAGTTACTTAAAATAATCCACAATGCAGCAACTACATAAAGCACGCACATTACTGGTACTATGGTTCCAGCAACTTGACCAATACGATGGATTCCACCAATAATTACTAAACCCACTAACAACGCAAGAATTAAACCGTAAGCCCAAGGATAAAAATCAGGAAAAATTTGGGTTACTGCACTAAAAGACTGGTTAACTTGGAACATATTCGCCGCACCAAAGGCAGCGAAGATGGTACAAATAGAAAATAGAATTGCTAAAATATTACCCAATGGTGCTAAACCGATGTCTCTGAATCCTCTAGAAAGATAATACATCGGTCCTCCGGCAACTCTACCGTCGGGTTTAATGATGCGATATTTTTGACCTAGGGTACATTCAACAAACTTACTAGACATACCCAGCAAGCCACCAAGAGTCATCCACAAAGTAGCGCCGGGGCCACCTATACTGATAGCAACTGCTACACCAGCAATATTACCGAGTCCAACGGTTGCTGATAAAGCAGTAGCTAAAGCTTGGAAATGAGAAACTTCCCCTTCTGCATTCGGATCGTCGTATTTTCCGCGAACAATATCAATGGCATGTCCAAACATCCGGAAATTTACAAATCTCATGCGGATGGTAAAGAAAATTGCCCCGAAAATCAGCCATAAAACGATCAGGGGAAAACCGCCGATGCTGAAAAACAGAACATCGAATATTCCCTTCACAAATCCACCAAAAGCAGAATCAAGGGAGTTGATTAAAGGTTCCCCAGCAGCTTCATCAGCAGCGAAAGCTGCCGTAGGAATCAAACACAATAATAAAGTTAATAACAAAGGACGTTTTACCAATGACTTCCACATTTAAGAAAATTCTCCATTATTTTTTTTGACAACACTTTTGTTTATTCAGGGATACTACCTTAAGACATAGGTTTCCTACAAGTTATGTCACATCGAAACTAAAGACGACGGACATCGGATTTATATTTTCTTCAAAGAAATTCGTGCCAATTCCATTGAGATAAAATATTTTCAGCCAATGCTGTGTTTAGATCAAAAATAAAACCATGGCAACTTGATGAACAGTAGTTTTCTCAAAGCCTTGACAAAAGGTAGATTAAATAAAACCCTGATTAAGTTAGTTCTTTGATCGGCAAATTCATTAATATATTACCCGTATCTATCAAATATCATGGTATAACTCTTAACCATCGCCTTTGAAATAGGAAAACTAAAGCAATTGCGTTGGTCAATTTTTAATTTTTCTTAATAATTTCCTTACTTATTAATCTCTCAACCCAAGATAATTACTATAGAAAATCTGGTAATTAGGAGGAACGGAGTTAGGTATGGTAGAAACGTAGCATTCGCCGACAGGCGCGGGCGTTAGCACGGTACAGTAATAAGGAGTTGTTAAATCTTTAACATGTAGACCTTTAACATGGGGACCAAATTGTGAAATTTTTGCGAGTCATACCTATGCTAGATGTTTAAGGAGAGCAGTTATGTCAACAGTTAAAACTGTATAAGGTGACAAGGCATCACTCGAACCTTAGCTTAAACTTGTTTGTGAAAATAACGTGACTTGAGATTTTCCTTATGGATGCTACGGCACTTTGGCAACGATACCAGAAATGGTTATATTTCCATGAAGGACTAGGTTTTTACCTAGATGTTAGCCGGATGGGCTTCGATGATGACTTCGTCATGAAGTTACAGCCTTCATTTGATAAAGCTTTCGCTGATATGGCGGAATTGGAAAAAGGCGCGATCGCAAATCCGGATGAAAACCGTATGGTTGGACATTATTGGTTGCGAAATCCCGATCTCGCTCCCACGCCGGAATTAACCCAAGAAATTGTTAATAATATTGAGAAAATAGAAGTATTTGCCGAAAAAATCCACACGGGTGCAATTCATCCTCCCAAAGCTGCCCGCTTCACTGATATAATTTCAATTGGGATTGGTGGTTCTGCACTTGGACCTCAATTTGTAGCTCAAGCTTTAGCTACAGATTATCCTCCTTTGGCAATTCACTTTATTGATAATACCGATCCAGCAGGGATTGATCGCGTATTAACTCAAGTGCGGAACCGTCTTTCAAGTACTTTGGTATTGGTGATTTCTAAATCTGGAGGAACACCGGAACCACGTAACGGAATGATGGAAGTTAAGAAAGCTTATTCCGGACAAAACTTGGACTTTGCCCAATATGCGATCGCTATTACCATGCCCGGTAGTAAGCTGAGCAATATTGGAGAATCGGAAGGCTGGCTGGCACATTTTGCCATGTACGATTGGGTAGGAGGCAGAACTTCCGAGATGTCCGCTGTAGGGCTTGTACCAGCGGCATTACAAGGCATTGATATTCGTGAAATGCTAAGTGGTGCCAAGGAGATGGATGACGCAACGCGTGTTCCAGATATGCAAAATAATCCAGCCGCACTGTTAGCTTTATCATGGTATTATGCTGGCAACGGACGCGGTGAAAAAGATATGGTTGTGCTTCCTTATAAAGACAGCCTACTGTTATTTAGCCGCTATCTGCAACAGTTAGTAATGGAATCCTTGGGTAAAGAAAAAGACTTAGACGGTAACATAGTCCACCAAGGTATCGCAGTTTACGGCAATAAAGGCTCAACCGATCAACACGCATACGTACAGCAACTGCGTGATGGAGTAGCGAACTTCTTCCTTACCTTCATTGAAGTTTTAGAAGATAGAAAAGGTTCCTCTCTAGAAATTGAACCAGGAATTACATCAGGGGATTATCTTTCCGGTTTTCTTCAAGGTAGTAGACAAGCACTTTACGAAAACCAACGCGATTCAATTACAGTTACCATTCCCGAAGTTAATTCTCGAACAGTAGGGGCATTAATTGCTTTATATGAAAGGGCTGTAGGTTTTTACGCTACCTTGGTGAATATTAATGCTTATCATCAACCGGGTGTAGAAGCAGGTAAAAAAGCAGCAGCAGCTATTTTGGAATTACAAAAACAAGTAGTATCTGTTCTACAAGCAGCAGAAAATCCTCTTTCTTTAGAAGAAATTGCGATCGCAGCAGATGCATCACAGCTTACAGAGTCAATTTACATCATACTGCGTCATCTCCATGCTAACGGACGAGGTGTAGTAATAGATGGTAATTGGGGACAACCCAACAGTTTAAAATTCTCTATTGGCTGATAAATTAAACTTAATTACCATGTTTTGGTAAATTTTGTTGCATTTGCAACATTTTTTTATTGAAGAGCATCTTAAATTGAACTAACTATTCAATTTTAATAGATGCTCTTTTAGGAGTATTGTGATGAATAAAGCTAGGGGAATCGAGATCCGCTATTTGGAGTCAATTAAGGGGGGGATGGCTCAATTTTTTACCCCTCAAGCCAGCAACGAAACGATGTTGGTACAGATTGCACCGAATACAATAGATGATTTATTTGTACATAAATCCCAAACCGACCAATTATTGGTAGTCAAAGGTCAATTTGTTCTAGTAACTTTAATTAACAAACAATACCAATATATTCCATTAAGTGAAAAGTATCCAGCAGTAGTGAAAATTCCACCGGGAGTGCTCCATGGAGCCATAAATATAAGTTCGGAACCCTGTGTAATAGTAAACGCTGTATTGCGTCATAGAGAGCCGCAAAAGCTTGATTATGTTACTCGTGGAAGGCCATTTCCCTATGATTTAGCAGCAGCAGAAGCTGCATTGACTAATTTAGAAACAACAAAGATAGTTGTTAGTTGATAGTTGTTGGTTGTTAGTGGTTAATTGTTACTCATTACTCGTTACTCGTTACTCTTGAGTTATTAGTTGATAGTTGATAGTTGTTGGTTAGTTGTTACTCGTTACTCGTTACTCTTGAGTTGTTGGTTGTTAGAAGATGTTTATAAATAAAAAATAAAATCATTGTAGGGTGTGTTAGATGCACGACAATCCATCTGTTAAAACAGATAATTTTTTAATACATCTAACGCACCAATAACCCTTGGTACATTACGGCAAATATTGGGCTGTTTTTTTGCCGTCAAATCCTAATACCAATACTGGGCGGAGGCTGCGCTTAATAGGCAAATAAATCTTTGAGCCGGAGGCAGGTAGGCTTTGATGTGCCGCACCCTTATAGGGTGTCGGATAAAATATTTATTCCTGCATTGGGATGCTCCCAATACTAAATTGCTAAATCACGTAGAAAATAGAATTTATCGCTTTGCCAATCTGTCCCTTTAATTCTTCCTAAATAACCATTGAGAGGAGAAGAAAGTTCGATTAATATTTCGTGCATTTCCTTTGTTTTTAGAACTTGTGGTGGATTAGAAATAGAGTAAGCACCATGTAAAGCCGAGACGGATGTAGAATCTAGATTGCAGTTTTGCAAATAATTTTTAACTAATTGGACTAAATGCGATCGCAATTTAATATCTTGCTGGATTTTTGCAATATAAATATTAACTTTATCGTCTGCTAAACCAAAGGGTTCTTGTTGTAAGCATTGCTTTAATTCTATTAAATTGACAGAACCTTGATAATTAGATTGTAATTCTACAAGTTTTTCTAGTGTTTCTGGGGTAATTACATTCATTTTATTGTGTTGTGTAGTTAAAAGAGCATCTTTAGTAAGTTCACCACCGGCTAAAATTATTTTGACGCAAGAGTCATACTTTTCTTGAAGATGATTTTTTCCCAGTTGTATTAATTGCCCTGGCGTACTACTAGGAACTCTTTCACTTTTAGTAGCTTTACATTCTCCTACAACTGGATAAGGATATTCGCAATAAAAATCAACGCCTCCAGCCCCTCCTAATTTTTCTGGATCTAAGTTGGCTTTAGAATTAGTATTATCACAGGAAAATCCTAGTTTAATAAAACTTTTACGTACTAGTCTTTCAAATTCATTACCGTCGCTAGAATTTCCCACTACAGCAATTTTCTTAATCCAATTTAAGTCTGGATCGGGATATTTTACTGTTTGTTGATTGCTCCAACCTAAAAATAGATGAATATTCGATTGTAATTGTTCCGCAGTGGGATTATTAAGGGTTAATGGTGATAAAACGTTTAATAATTCTTCTAATTCTGGATGCTGTGGTGTTTCGAGTTTTTCTAATTGGTGTTTGCGAGTTGTGAAGGTGTTATCGGGTAATACTGGGTTTGCATTGTCAGCTTTTAAAGCATTAGGAAGTCCGATAAATTTTCCTAATTTATTTGATTCTATTTTCAGGGATAATTCATAAGGCTGGGATAATTTATAGACACGTAAATAACTTAAAAAAATATGCTGTTGTTGATGCAGTATTTTCTCTAATACTTCTTGCTTCCATACCGTCAACCGGGATAATTTTTCTGTATATTGGCTTTGATCAATAATTTGAGTTAGTTCGCATTGAGCATAAGCTTGAATTTCTTGATTTTGGGAATTTTTATTAATGCTTTGAGCAACAGGTAGAAAATTTGAACAATAATATTTATCTATTGAAATTGGAGCAGACAATAAATCTACTGGATAAAGCGCAAATTTCTGTCCGGGGCGAATAAATATCCTGGGTATAGCAGCAATAATTCGTCCATGAATTAAAGCTGTAATATCAAGTTTGGGTAGACATAAAGCTGTTGGAATTGTCAGCAGCGAATTCATATTTAATTGGTTACAAATTGATTTAGATAGGTATCAAGATCGTCAGCGCTTTGAGGAATACTAATTGGTAAATCATCATCAGTTAAATTGCTAGGTTCTTCTCCTGATGGATCGCTGAGTATTTCTCTAATTAAAGGATTATTAATTGCTATTTGCTCTTGCTTGATAAAATCAAAAATTTGTTCTTTAGTTAGTTCGTAACTCTCGCAGTTATTTACAAACCAAATAGCCAAAATAGGTTTAATATCTTGGCTTTGTAACATTACCCATTCTCCTCCTTGGTGACGCAAAAGTTGTTTTAAATATTTTTTGGCAACTTTTGCCCCAGAATTAATCTTCTTTGAGCGAACTAAACAACCACGGGTAATATCAAATTCTTTATATTTAATTAGTCTTTTTAATGCTGCTCCTATATAGTTTCCACCGGATTGCTGAATGACATCAACACCGATTTTTACTTTGCGATCATTACCAACAATTTTGAAATCAATAAATCTTCTCTCTCTACCCTTTACTTGAATATCTTGAATTGCTTCTATTTTTATTCCTTCTAATTCTTCACCAACTAAACTTGAAAATGCGAATTTCAGTGCTTTGGAAATTTCGTTTTCATTTTCCATTAATTCATCAATAGAAGCTTCAAGATTTGTTAATTCATTTTGATAATATTCTTCTACTGGATTAATTATAGTTGGTAAATTTCCAAAATTTTCTGCACACCACCTTAAAATTGACCTTACAGTTGGTTTACTCTTACCAAATTCTCTCAACTTATCTTCATTAAACGGATAAACTGGATGTGGTGGAGTAACTTTATTTTCCTCATAAAATACTCCTAGCCACTGACTGACAATTGCCACAATATCGTTAGAATTGAGATTATTTAATTTCAAAGGTTGTCTATCAGGCTGCTCGCTGACTAATCTATCAATGACAGCTTCAGCTTGTGGTAATGCCTTGATTTGTTCTCTCCAGGTACCAGGATACATTGCTAAAAGTAAAACACCGCGTTTGAGGCTGTTGTATAAATCTTTTGCTAAACTTGCAACTACTTGTGCCGAGAGAAAGCCATTATCATCAGCATCTGCAATATCTAATTCATCAAAACAAATTACTGGAATTCTGTAGTCACTGATAATATCTAAAATTTGGCGAACCGTTTTTAATCCTTCTGCTTCTTTATCATCTTTTTCAATATTTGGTAATCCCAGTACTTCAGCTTGTTGCTGAGTTAATTCAAATCCAGATAGCCAATAATTTGCATAGGTATTATGTACGGAAGAAAGCGTCCATAAAATCGCTCTTACTAAATAAGGATTAGTAATTTCCGGTTTTTTTTGCAGAACAATTTCAGTTAACTTATCAATAAATTGATTTGAGTGCTTTTTCAAATTTTTTGGATAAATATTATCGATATACTTTTGTGGCGTATAGTTATATCCCGTGACTTCATTAATTAAAGCTGCGGCAATTTCTTGCCACTGCATCACCTTTCCGCTGCCATGGGCTCTCAGACTAGAAGTGACTGTTTGTAGAAATTCATATTTTATCTGGTTAAGATTATCATACTTACCCATGTAGATAAATAAAGCATTATTTTCTTTCTGCAAACGATGTCGAACTCTACTGATAATGTGACTTTTACCTACTCCTTTTTCAGCGGTAATTGTAATGCCTACAGTTTCTCTTTCTCCTCGATTAACTTTGGCTACTGCATCAAAAACAGCATTGGAAGCATGAGCATTAATTGAAGGTACGTCGGGAAAACTTTTTCCCCAGATTTGTGACGAGCGGACAACAATATGTCCAGCAAAAGGATTTTTATTTTTAATTAGTTCGTCAATAGAAGATGTGGAAGCAATCATAATTTTTTTTAACCTTAATCCGTGAAATATCAGTCAGAATAAAAAATTAATTTTGTAAAAGAGAAGCGTAGCAACGCAATCCATCTAATTCAGTTGTAATAGAATCTTCGATTTTGTCAGCAGCGCTGTCTTCAACACTCCCACCTTCCAGTTGAAAAATATCCTCTCCTTGCATTTCTAATAACCATTCATTAAACTGCTTCCGAGAAGTGCTATCGCCAATTGTTCTCCTAATCCGATAAATTGGTACTAAATTATCTAGGTTGTAGTCGCTGTTGAGTTGTTCGTAAACTTGTAAAGCTACTTTTTTAAACTCTTTATAAGATGTAATATTGTTTTTTACCAAGACTTCGTTAGGGATATTTTCTTGAGTTGTAGCGCAATCATGACTTGATACATTTGTGATTCCACAATCCATTTCTCTAATCCGCTTGAGCAAAGCATTCGCTGCCCAACTACCAACAATTGTGCCTTGAAATACAAAATCAGGATTCTTTAAACCTCTATCAAGAATTTCTAAACCCTTAGAAGGTACTAAAGAATACCCCCCTTTAGAAATTGCGATCGCGTTTTCTTTTTCCAGTTGCTCGAAAATACCCTGATAATCTGCGATTTTCTTACCTTTAGCGACAATTTTTTTTGTCAGCTTGCTTCGTTTAACTTCCTGGTTTGCCCCTCCTAATGCCCACAAAGCCAGCAGAATACGAGTTTTATTTACATCGGTCATTATTTTATACCTAATATTTATTACTAGTGTTATATAGCAATCATAATCAATACCTGAGAAAATACATAGACATATTTAATTTATTATATGTATTTTTTAAATCAATTCCCTGGCGATTGTCAATCGCGGCTGCACAGCCAAAAGCCCTCTACATGGGTTTATTATTAAGCTTAACGCAGGTAGACTTTATTTTAAAAGTATTAAAATATACTATTATTTGAATTTGCAAAATTCTTGCAAATCATTTTGTAATGCTATATTTTACACTTAGTTATGGTTTAATATAAATTTATTTTGGTTAAATAATTAAGTATGTCTAATATATTAAATATTAAATAATAAATAAATAGTTACAATTAAGCATCGAAAAGAAGCTTTAGAAGCACCACTAGGGGGATATATTAATTAACTAAATCGCTAAATCACGGAGAAAGTAGAATTTATCTTTTTCCCAATTTTCACCTTTAATTGTTCCCAAATAACCAGTTAAAGGCGAAGAAAGTTCAATAAGTAAACTATGAATTGTACTTGTATCAAGCCTTAAATCTTCCTTTTTAGATAACATACAGTTATAGTTATATACACTGGCGATGGCATCACTTTCGTGTTCGCTTCCTGGTACCCCTAGATATTTAACTACTTGGACAATTTGTGAACGTATTTCAATATCTTTTTTAACTTTATTGATATATTCTTGAATTTTCTCGTCAATCACTCCAGCTTCTAGATATGGTTTGAGTTCTATGAGGTTTATTGAACCTGGATATTGTGCTTTCAATTCAACTAGTTTTTGTAATGACATAGCTTTAATAATACTTACTTTCCATTCTTCAGCAGCTTTCAGGGTATGTTGAGTTGGATTTGCATTGTTAGGAGCAATTATTAATTTGGATGAATCAAGAACTTGATCTGCTCCTAAATGAGTTCCACCTAGTTTTAATAATTCTTCAACTGTACGATTAGGAATACTTTTTCCTGACTTACATTCGATAACTACAGGATAAGGTTGAGAGCAATATAAATCTAAGCCACCAGCCCCTCCTTTATGACTTTCATCAATTTTAAATCCTAAAAATTCCAGAGCTTGACGGGTGATATTTTCAAAATCTGTACCAGCTTGATAGTGGCTTTTTTTCTCAACATTTTCTTGAGTGCGATCGCCTAATTCTGAAATTGTATTTATCCAGGCTAATTCTGGTAATACTTGTTGAGTCAGTGGCTGACAATTCCAACCTAAAAATTGTTGAATATCATAATTTAACTGTTCAAAATTTGGGTTGTTTTGTGCAATTAATTCTATTTGTAATTGTAGAGCTTCCAAATCTCTGTGTTCGTAAATTTTTCCTGCTAATAATAAATCTTTCCGCTGTTGAAAACAGGCTGGAAAGACTACAGGAGTATCATTTTCAGAAGCTGAATTTATGGCGTTTTTTGACCAGTAAAAAGCTCCAGGAGATGGTGCTACATCTACGACATGAGGTACAGATAAGCGGTGAACTCGTAATATGTATAGCTTGATGACTTGGTGTTGACTAAATAGATGCTCTAAAGCACTCAAGTTCCAAATTGTTGATTGAGCTATTTTCGCTAAGAGAAACTTTTGTTCGGAATGAATCCGCCAATACTTTTCGCAACGTGCCCAAGTTTTTAGTTGAATTGGGTATTTTGTATATCGATCAAATGCAGTCTTAGCACTTGTTAGATATTGCGGTTGATAGTATTGCTCAAAACTGAGATTTTCCGGTAGCTTTTGAGTCGGATATAGCCAAAATGTCCATCCTTCTTGCAAAGTTTTAATAAAAGGAACAATAATCAACTTACCCTGACTGAGCATTTCGACATCAAAAGCTGGTAATTGAATGCCATTTTTTATTTGAATATCCATTTTATGTTGCGCCTAGAATTGCGCGGATTAAGGGATTATCAGTAGCAAGTTTTAAATCTTTAACAAAGTTAATTACTTGTTCTTTGCTAAAGTCATAGTTTTCAGCTTGTTCGTAAATTGTTTGAATCACAACTAAAGGTTTTATTTCATCTTTTTTTAAATCAATTACTTCACCTTTAAGTTCATTTACAAGTTGTTCCTTTAGTTTTGTTCCAATTTTCCAATTTCGAGGAATTTCTGTAGAACGTACTAAACAACCACGAGTTATTCCATATTTTTTGTAGTCTACTAATCTTTTAATTACTGCATTAAAACTATTACCATTGGTAGTCTCGCAAACCCTAATTCCAATTTTTATATTAGATTGTTGTATTGAATCGTAACCAGACACTATTAAATGTAAATCGTGGGAGTTGCGATTCATTGTTTCTTCTCGATCAACTACTACATTTTCGGTAGTACCTATTTCGGAAATCATTTTTATGCTGCAACCAATAATCGCTGCTAATTTATCATCCTCGTTGATGGAAATATCAATTTTATCAAGCAAGTTTGTATAAATCTCTAAAAACTTTTTATTTTTATCCTCAGGTGGATTTTCTGGTTCAATAATTGTTTCTTGAATTACTGTTGCTTCTGCTTCAAACTTTTCGGCACACCATTGCATTAGGGAACGTACACCAGCACCTTGTGAAGCAATCTTTTTAATTTGACTTTCCTCAAATGGATATAAATCCGGATAGTTATTTTTGTTGAGGTTATTTTCTTGGTAAAACCAATTTAACCTTTGTTTAACAAGCTCGATCATCTCTTCAACTGTAGGCGGTTTAGCCATAATTAAACGCTGCCCTACACGATCTGGAATACCACTTCCCATATGCTCAATTTGTCTCCATGCATCGCTTAAAAGACAGCAAATAAGAATGACATTACTACATTGAAAGTAAATTTTGTCAATGCATCTAGCAACAGTTTCCGGTGGACTATCTCCTGAATCACTATCAGTTCCAAAGTTGTCAATTTGATCGAAGCAAATTAACACTGGTAAAGAAGCATGTTTGCCTAACTTACAAATTTGTTCTATCATCCAAATCGATTTATCTTCTTGTTCTTCTGGATGAAATTCTGGTAAACCAAGTCTTTGAAATTCTGGGTTTTCTACACCTTTAATCCAATACAAAGCTACGCTCGAATCTTTTGAATAACTCAACAGAAATAATAACGCCTTTAAAAAATTTAAATCGATATCCGGTTCTATTTCTAAAATTGCTTCGACTAACTCATCAAAAAAAATTTTGAGATTCTCTTTCGCTACATTTGCTTTAATATACTTTTTTAATTCCTTTGGAGAATTACATCTTTCAATATAAGGACGATATTTTTCTCCTAATTCTGTACCTTCTAACTTAGCAATAATAGAAGCAGCAAGTTTCTGCCATTGAGTAACACCGCGAACATCTCGACGATCGAAGCTATCTACTAAATCAAAACGTACATGAGAGTTTATCCGTTTAGGATTAGAACATGGACTTATGTAACCAAATAAAGCTCCCCCTTCTTCGGCTATTTTCCTCCATGTTCGATAGATTATATGGCTTTTTCCCGTACCGCGATCGCCTTTAATGGCAATTCCAATTTGGTGGGAATAATTATGGCGAACTTCAAACACAGCATCGAATATCGCTTTGTCGATATGTTCGTTGAGACTTGGTAAATTAGTCATTACCTTACCCCAAACTTCGCTAGCTGAGATTATTTCTTGTAATTTAAAGGGATTTGGGCAATTTTTACGTGCTTTCTCAAACAAAGAATAAGCATCTGTGGTTATCATAATTATTTCTTATATAGAAGATTTTGTGGAGAATTTCAGTCTAATTGCTTTAATAAAGTTTGCTAACGAAAAATAAAAGCCCTCTAATTTCAGTGTTGATTGAGTCTCGCTTTTGCCCTTCACTGGCTCCACGAGCTTCGCCGCTTTGGAGATATAACAACCCGTGAGCTTGCATCTCCATCATCCAATCATTGAATTTTTCTGGATTTACCTGTTTACCTAACTCACGCCGCAAATGCCATATAGGAACCAATCCGCTATAGTTATAACTTTTATCTAGCTTTTCAAATAACTTCAAAACTTGAGATTCAAATTCACAATAAGATTCAATACACTTTTGATGTTTAACCAAACCCTCACTTTTTCCCAGATTTTTTTTGTTGTTGTCTATCAGTTTTGATTCAACATGTAAATATTTGTACTCACTATCTCTTTCATGCATCAACTTCAGCAAAGCATTAGCTACCCAAGTTCCAATATTGTTACCTTCAAAGGCAAAATCAGTAACCTTTAAACTTTCATTAAGCAGTTCTAAACCCTTGGGAGAAACCAAAAAGTAACCTTTTTCTGATTTAGCGATCGCTCCTATTTCTTGTAATTCATCAAATACGCTTTGATAATCTGTTACTTTTTCCTTCTTCGGTACAACCCGATGATTAAGTTGACTTTTATTTACTGGCTGCTGTGCTTCTAACAAAGCCAGAAGTAAACGAGTTTTAGCTTGATTTTTTTTATCTTGTGGGAGAGTCTTTGTAGAGGACATACTTGGTTATATTGTCTACTATTCGCTTGAGATTAATACAGTATTTAAACTTTATTGGTATACTAAAAAACCGATAAAATACTTGTGTTACAAAAAAACAATTTAAGTATTTTATTTTACTTTTTAAGTCTGCTGTGATTTATTTACTCAATCTGTAAGAGCTTTAAATCAATTTGTTAATTATGTGGCATTCTAAACCATCATAAAAATATCATCCTCCAAACTAAATAGTTAGAAAAAAGAATCAAAACTTATACAGCAAACTTATCCTCATACCGGGAGACTTGCACCCAATAAAAATTGCTTTCACAATTATGCACGCAAAAATGAGGAGCCACTATGCACCCTAATACTGCTAACTGTTCACGACTTTTACGCCACCATTACAGAATTTTGATAAAACATAAAATTCTGTAATCTGTACTTTCTTTATGATTCTGATAGGGCACAGTAAATAATAATCGAATCACCCTACATAGAGGTTTAGATGCACTCAATACCAATTGCATAAACCACTAATTTGATTGCAATTAATAGTCAAAAACTCGCCGAGTCATTATGTCCGTGAGAAGCAAACTGTGATATCTATCTAGCCTTAATTAATTCAGTCGCTTGCTTTGTGTCACATTCAGATTCATACCCTATATTTGTCGTCTTTATCGAAACGTACAGCGTTCACTTTCAACTGATTTCCAACTAAGCGCCAAAGTTGATAAGTTCCACCCTGACGACATTAACGCCATCTGAGATTAGGATGCGATTTCGGATTGGTTTGTTTCTACTGTCGAAGAAATTGTTGCACCATCCATTTCTCGGATCCATTTGAGCAATCCATGAACGAATTTACTGGCAACTTTACTTCCAACCTGCTTTCCGTAAAATTGGAAATCAAGGGTTTTAAGTCCTTCATCAAGCATCTGTAAACCCTTATCAGTTAGCTTAACCCTGTCAACTTTATTTTTGCGGGTGCTGTTAATAGCGCCAGCTTTCTCTAACTTTTTAAGAACAGAAAGATAATCTCCTGCTTTCTCATTTTTACGTTTTACGCTACCAGTTACTTCTGTAGTTTGAACTTCAGTTTTAGTTCCTCCTAAATCCCACAAAGCCAGAAGCAAGCGAGTTTCATCTTGAGTTCTCTTAGTTGCCGCTTTGGTTTTGCTAGTAACCTTCTTTGTGGTAGCTTTAACTTTCGCTACAGAGGAAGTAGTGCTTTTAGCTTTACTAGGAGCTTTCTTTGCGGTTGCTTGAGACTTATCGATGATAGAAGCTGTTTTATTTTGTGCTTTTACCTTCTTAGGGGCTGCAGCAGATTTTGTTTTACTAACTGCTTTCTTACTAGTGCTAGCCGGTTGTATTTTACTAGCAACTTTCTTAGTAGTAGATTGAGTCTTTTCTACCTTGGTAGTAGAAACAGGTTTTTCTGACTTCTTCGTGGAAGACTTCGCCTTTTCTACCTTGGTGCTAGCAACCTTGGTTTTGCTAGATACTTTCTTCATTGTATCTTTACCTTTTCCTGCGGTGGAACTAGCAGATTTTGTTTTACTAGTAGCTTTTTTTGTTGAATTTTTCACTTCAGTTACTGGATTCTTATTTGAATCTTTAATTTCTGCAGCTAATTTTTCCGGATTGACTTTTTTTGTACTACTTTTTACTTTTGATTTTGCAGTATTACTTTCAGCTTTAGCCTTAGAAGTCGAGCGTTTAGACTGAGTTTTATTACTGTGCAAACGATTTTTTCTTAGTGCCATTGAGGGTTAATAATTGTACTTCATTATCTAGAATAATCTAGTACTAAGTGTTTTCAGGGTATGATAAAAAACATCAGGGAATTTTCTAAGATATTTTCTATTGATTTTTTTTTAAACAGTATTTCTGTCTACAAAAAAGGCGACACTTGGTTATCAAGTGTCGCCTTTTTTTATATATTTAAATCCTCAGAGGCTTTACCTAAAAGCCTTTATAGACAGCTAAATAGTCGAATTTGATATGAGTTGTCAAAATATTAGGTATAAAAAACCCAGTTTTTCAAAAAACCGGGTTTGAGATTAACTTCAGGATTTAAGAGTCCTATAGCTCCGTGGTATTTTCTTCTTAGTCCACTGAAAATTATTTAAACTCTTCAAGTTGATCCATACGTAACCAAATATTCGGTGTAGGTACTTTACCAAACTTTACCAAAGCGTAATCACCTTTGACATCCAAAATTTCGCCTTCACTTTCAAATATATAGGAAGGAAAACGAGAATCACTTGCTTTAGCCTCCAAGCTGTTTTCCAGTTGTTCACGGATAGCACGAACCATCGTTCCTTTTTTTACAGCCATAAATTTTCCTCTCTAAGAAATCGGATTATTTTTATCCAGGATTGTAGCTTGCCTTAAACAAAGCTTAAAGATAAAAGCTCTCCATGTTAAAAGGTTAAATTGAATTTATTAACCTTGTCTCCTTGTCTCCTTGTCCCTACACCTGACACTGCGGGCAAAAATGACTGGATCTCCCAGCTAATTTAATCCGCTCAATTGGATGGCTGCAAACTCGACAAGGTTCTCCAGTGCGGTTATAAACCCACGCCACATGAGCATAGTTGCCATTCACGCCTTTTACATTGAGGAAATTACTGAAAGTTGTACCTCCAGCTTCAATGCTAGTTTCTAAGACTTTAATAATACAGTCGTGGAGTCTTTCTATTTGTTCTAATTGTAAATTTATACATAGCGTTTGCGGTCGTATCCCACTCACAAACAAAGCTTCATCAGCATAAATATTACCCAATCCCGCCACCACAGATTGATCTAGTAGTGCAGTCTTGATAGGGCGACGGCGATTTTTAAGTTTATCTGCAAGATACTCTACAGTAAACTCTGTTGAAAAAGGATCTGCTGCAAGTTTTGCTAAACCAGTAATAATACTTTGTGTGGGAACTTGGGGAGGAACCAACCACATTTGACCAAAGGTACGTTGATCCACAAAGCGTAATTCCCATTCTTTACCAAAGAATAACCTCACCCGCGTGTGCTTGTGTAAAGATTCATTTTGATGTACCCACAATAATTGTCCAGTCATTCGTAAATGAACCCCCAGGCAGGAAGATAAGGGCATGGGTTGATGGACAGATGGGGACATGTAATCTTCTACCTCCTCCCCTTCTCCCCTTGTCTCCTCCTCCCCTTCTAATGCACAAGTAAGTTCTGCAATTAAATACTTACCGCGACGATGCCAAGATAGTATTTTTCTTTGTTTAATATTATTTAAAAATTCATCAGCAGAAAACGGGTAGGCGATAGTTCGCGAGAGCAACACATCTCCCCCCGTAATTTTCCTCAACCGGGTTAATTGATTTAAACCCCGTCGGACTGTTTCAACTTCTGGTAGTTCCGGCACAACTTAACCCGACTCGGTTCCTTGATCTGGAGTACCTTTTTTTGAATGTTGGCTTCATTTGACTCTGCTTCAGGGCCTGTTTTACCAGTAGCTTTGGTAAGCTGTTGTCCATTAAAAATGCACAACAGCAAATCAAAAGTCAAAAATATCAAGGTAATAAGTGATATTGTTTGAAGCCTCACTGTGGAATAGAATAATCTACAAATTAGATGCGTAACAGCTTACCTTGTCTGCTTGCACGAGTTTATTCTCCACCAGAAGCTGCAGGTTTAGATTTTTTAGCCTTGGCTTTTGGTGCTTCAATTTCAATTAACTCATCTTCTGCAAAGTTATTAGTATTGATGCCGGAGTAATTAACTTTATTAAAGCGGACAATTACTGGGTATATAATGCCGCTTTTATCAACAGTAGCTACGGTTCCTACATCCTGATACCAATAAGATTCGCGACGGAGAATGCGTACTTTAGAACCACGTTGAACCATGATTTTCTTCCCTCTTTAATAAGAATCGCTTGCCTTTTATCTTGGGCTAATTGATTTCACTGTACAACTTGAAGGTCTCCAGCAGAGGGTTTGTTAAGTTATTTGTCTATATATGGCATTGAGCATTGGATATTGGGGGGGAGTTAGGACTTGGGAATTAGGAATTAGGAGTTGTTAGATTTAACCTTTAACATGCAGACCTTTGACCCAAATGCAGTGTCTCGCCTACTTGACAAAGTACCTTTAATGAAATAAGTTTTTTCTCGAAAACATTTATGAAGAATTATTTCGTCAATCACCTCCGGCTGTAAGCCGGGAGCTTTCAACCTAATTCCATTTTTCATGATTTAGTCAATACAAAGACACTTCCTTGGTTTCCTCTACCAATTCGTAAATCGTTATCTAAGTAAGTAATGTCTAACCATCCTTGTTGTTGGTTACTTTGAATCGGAAAATCAATTGCCAGAAATTTCTTACCTGATTCAATTTTTTCAATGAAACTTGCTGGATACTTGTAATCTATTAAACGTTGTAAACCAATAATAGAGCGTTCAAATTTGACTTGAACTCGACCTGGCGAAACTGGTTCAAAATTTGCTACAACGCTAACTAAGCCTTCAAGAAATGGTAAACCATTTATTTCGGCAATGTTATAAACGCTCTTGCTTTTTACGCGAATACACTGATAAATTTGACCTAGATTGTTCAGTGGTATGCGGTTAATATTTAATAGTTCAGAACTAGTGGTATATAGTAATCGCCAGTTACCATCTAACAAATCGCTGGCTTCAAGGGGACGCGGTGTAGGATTAAAATCTTCTAAATTCGCGATCGCCGATAAGATAGCTTGTTTATCTGTTTCGGTCGCATTAAGACCAAGATTTTTCCCCGCGATTACTTCTAATAAAGCTGTTTTTCTCATTTGTGCCATAACCTGAATTCAAATTGCTAATTGAAAAAGACTTGAGAATGTACATGTATTCCACCATACAAATTAATTGGGAATATGTGGTCATCACTATGCAGTAATGTTAAAGAAGGAGTTTTTAAACGGATTTATCAACAAAAGAGTTGAATGAATAACTAAATTCTTCTGTATCAAGTGATAGACTCTTAATGTCAAGTTAGTTCGTTAATGTTCGTATCCGAAGTTTAAATTATGTTAACTTCTCCTTTATATGAAGTTCCCCGTAGCCGGAGAGCCTCTGTAATTCCATTAAAACAAGAACCTTCACTGTTGGAGTGGTTGCGAGAAAATGGACGTTTAATATCTCGCGATCCAGTTGAACAGCAAGAGGAAAAACAAGAACAAGATATAAATTCCTTGATGGGTATTGAAGAAGGCATCGGGGATTACGAATTTGATGACGATGATGACGATGATGACGACGACGCAAGTCCTGAAGGGGGCTAGCTTGTTACTGACGGAAATTAGCACAGCATAGTGCTGAGTATTATTTTTTATAAGTGTGGAGTGAAGGGAAATTTCCGTGGACGCAAAATTATCTCCAAACCGAGGATTGAATCTTAGTGGTATCCGTTTGGCTTCTTTGTTAGCTATAGGACTGGGTTTAGCAGCACTAGTTTTAGATGGAGTAGCTTCTCGCTCTCCCTGGCAAGGAACTTCTTTAACTTTACCATTATTGTTATCGGCTGTGATTGCTGCCGGATTGGGCTTTTGGGCTGTTCCTTGGCTGCAAAGGCTCAAAGCAGGACAAGTAATTCGCGAAGATGGACCTAAAGCTCATTTGAAGAAAGCTGGTACCCCTACTATGGGAGGAATATTTTTTGTTCCCGTAGCAGCGGTAGTTGCTTGTGTAATGTCTAATTTTGCGGTAGAAACTGTTGCTGTATCGGCTTTAACATTAAGCTATGGGTTTGTTGGCTGGATTGACGATTGGCAGATTCTTCGCCGTAAATCGAATAAAGGTATTTCACCTAAGATGAAGCTGGCTTTACAAGTTGGTTTCGCAGCGGTTTTTTGCTTGTGGCTAATTATTAGTCAGCCGGATAATAGTATTACAACTATTTCTTTTCCTTTGGGCTTTTCTTTGCCTTTAGGGTGGTTATTATTTTTGCCCTTATCTTGTTTCGTAATGGTAGCAGAAAGTAACGCTACAAATTTAACTGACGGTGTTGATGGTTTAGCAGGAGGTACTGCGGCGATCGCATTGTTAGCATTAGGTGCGATTGTTGCGCCTAGTTCAGTTGGATTAATGGTTTTTTGTGCATCTTTTAGCGGTGCTTGTCTTGGATTTCTAGCTCACAACCGTAATCCTGCCCGAGTTTTCATGGGAGATACAGGTTCCCTAGCGTTAGGAGGAGGTTTGGCAGCAGTTGGACTATTGTCTAATACTTTAGTCGCGCTGTTTATTCTCAGCGGCATTTTCTTTATAGAAACACTTTCGGTAATGGCACAGGTAAGTTTCTACAAAGCGACAAAAGGACCAGATGGTAAAGGTAAGCGCTTGTTCAAAATGGCACCTTTACATCATCATCTAGAACTTTCTGGTTGGTCTGAACTGCGAGTAGTTGCTACATTTTATATTATCGCTGCAATACTAGCTTTTGTAGCTTTAATAATTTCTCAGATCTAAGTTTTAAAAAAACAATTGAATAAATTTGATTCAAACAATCCTCATTCTCACCAAGGATTGTTTTTCAATTTTATGGTAATGGTAATGGTGGTATTGGGAGATGGGGACGCATAAGAATCTTTCCCTCACTCTCTCCCTCACTCTCTCCCTCACTCCCTCACTCCCTCCCTCCCTCATTCAACAGCATTCCTCTTAACCTTAATTTAAGATTGATTAAATCCCAAGTCATTTTCTTCTGCATAGCGTTCCATAAACCGCATAAAACGCTCCCATTCCTCAGCAGATTTCATTAAATAAATTGCTTCTATTTTTTCGGGTTTACCGTTAATAAATTTACCTTTAACTTCACGGGTGACGATTTCTCCTTCTTCATCAACCATATACATTCCAGTAATTTCTTCGGTAATTCCTTCATCCAAAGCTTTAGGATTTGTAAAAAGAAACGTTGCAGTACCACTATCTCCACTACGGGAACGTGTTAAACGCACTTCAGGAATGACTTCTTCGTTGACACCTCTTGAGAACTGTATTTTTGCCATGATGCGTGTTGTTCAAAATTTTATGATGGTTAAACTACAATTCTCTCATCATTTAGAACCAAGATGTAATATTTTGTTGAAGGAAGTAGGGAGTCGCAAACAATTACCCATGCCCCATGCCCCATGCCCTTCGGCCCAATTCGGCCATTCGGCCATTCCCGATGTCCAAATATTCATTCTGCTTCCCGTTCGAGTATTAAAGTTACAGGGCCATCGTTTTCGATGGAGACTTCCATCATCGCGCCAAATTTACCCCTTTCTACCTTTAAACCGCTAACAAGCAACTTATCTACAAAATAATCATATAGTTCTTCAGCAATTTTCGGCGATGCAGAACGATCAAAGGAGGGGCGGCGGCCTTTGCGACAGTCTCCGTACAGTGTAAACTGGCTTACTACTAACAACTCACCACGAATTTCTTGTATAGATTTTTGCCAACGGTTATTATCTCCCGATTCTGGAAACAGCCGCAAATCCAGGCATTTACGAGCCATCCATTCTAATTCTGCTTCGGTATCTGTATCGGCAATACCTACTAATAAATTCAATCCTTTTCCAATTTTACCAATAATTTCACCGTCAACAGTGACTTGAGATGATTTAACTCGCTGGATGATTACACGCATGAATGGAATTATCAATTATGAAATTATAACAGTTGAGTGTGAAGGTAAAAATATTCCCCTCCCCGCGATCGCGGGGCTACGGTGTACACACATCTGGATCCCCCTAAATCCCCCGATTCATTGGGGGACTTTAACTCCAGTTCCCCCCTTTTTTAAGGGGGGGGTTAGGGGGGATCTAAACACTGTGAAATCAACGAGGGAAGACTTTTCTGTACAGGGATCGCGGGGAAGGGCTACGGGAACTGCACCCTAACCATCCCCGTCAAAAGAGATGGGAAAAAATTAATTGCCAAAACCTTTACCTTAAGTAGTAGAAGGTACACAAACGCAATTTTCTATCTGTTTTAATAGCCCTTCTTTGTCTAGATTTTGACCAATTAACACCAATTGATTTTTCTTTTCGCCTTTCCACTCATCATCATCAAGGGTAAAGCGTTTACCACAAAGGTGGAAAATATGTCTCTTGGGGCTTTCCTCAAACCAGATAATTCCTTTAGCGCGGAAAATATTATCGGGTAATTGGTTATCAAGAAAATACTGGAATTTACGGATAGAAAGCGGTTCTTCGCTCTCGAATGATACCGATGTAAAGCCATCATTTTCTAAGTGGTGGGAATGATGGTCATGGTCGTGATGATGATCGTGATCGTGATCGTGATCATGATCGTGGTGATGTTCGTGGTCA
This sequence comes from Richelia sp. UBA3308, assembly GCA_002361335.1. Classification (GTDB taxonomy): domain Bacteria; phylum Cyanobacteriota; class Cyanobacteriia; order Cyanobacteriales; family Nostocaceae; genus Rivularia. Next base: position 78,283 of record DESS01000144.1, on the reverse strand, counting down.
TGATCGCGATCGTGGTCGTGGTGATCTTCGTGATCGTGGTGATTGTGGTCGTGGTGGTCGTGGTTATGTTCTTTAGCTGCGTCAAAATACTTATCAGACTCGAATAAACCGACACTCATAATTAAAGGTAAAGGTACTTGGGATTTACTGGTGCGGAGAATTCTTGCTCCTTCTTTGATATCGCGAATTTTTACTTCTAAAGCATCTAAATAGCCTTCATCAACTAAATCGGTTTTATTAAGAACAATTACATCACCGTAAGCAATTTGGCTAAAAGCAGCATCGGAGTTGAATAAATCCAAACTGTAATTAGCTGAGTCTACTAAAGTCACAATAGAATCCAAACGAGTTAAATCTCGTAATTCAGTTCCTAAAAAGGTTAATGCTACGGGTAAGGGATCGGCTAAACCAGTGGTTTCCACAACCAAGTAATCTATATTTTCTTGGCGTTCCATCACTTTGTAAACGGCATCCACCAAATCGCTATTAATAGTGCAGCAGATACAGCCGTTATTTAACTCGACCATATCTTCTTCGGTGGAAACTATCAACTCATTATCAATACCAATTTCGCCAAATTCATTTACCAAAACAGCAGTTTTCAAACCTTGCTGATTGCTTAAAATATGATTCAGTAGAGTCGTCTTACCGCTACCGAGGAATCCAGTAATAATTGTCACTGGTAATCCTTGTTTCGGTGCTTCCATCGCTTGAGATTCAGAAGTTATTGATGATTGCATGGCCACAAGAGTAAAAGAATTAGAAAAGAATTAAAAATAATAATGTAGCGTAGGTGTTAACGCAAAACTGCTTTAACCTATTATTGCGTATCTTATATTTAATAATTAATTGGTCATGACCCTAACAGTTTACAACAGCCTCACTCGTCGCCAAGAAGCCTTTAAAACAGTAGAACCGCAAAAAGTTAAGATGTATTACTGTGGCGTGACGGTTTATGATTACTGCCATTTGGGTCATGCTAGAGCTTGTATTGTCTGGGATGTGGTACGGCGCTATTTACAATTTCGCGGTTATCAAGTGCGCTATGTACAGAATTTTACAGATGTTGACGATAAAATTTTAAACCGAGCCAGAAAAGAAAATTCATCGATGCAAGCTGTAGCGGAACGTTACATTCAAGCGTATTTTGAGGATATGGGGCGCTTAAATGTCAAGGAAGCCGATGAGTACCCCCGCGCTACACAAACCATGGATGGAATTAAGCGATTAATTCACGAGTTAGAAAATAAAGATTATGCTTATCCATCGGGCGGTGATGTTTATTACGCAGTACAGAAATTCGATCAATACGGCAAACTTTCTGGACGTAAATTAGAAGACATGCAAGCCGGTGCTAGCGAAAGAGTGAATGTAGAAGATCCAGAATATCAGAAGAAAAGACATCAATTTGACTTTGCCTTGTGGAAAGCAGCAAAACCCGAAGAACCCGCTTGGGATTCCCCTTGGGGAAAAGGTCGTCCGGGATGGCATATTGAATGTTCTGCAATGGTTAGAGAGCGTCTGGGAGAAACTATTGATATTCATGCAGGCGGTGCCGATTTAATTTTCCCCCACCACGAAAACGAAATTGCTCAATCAGAAGCAGTCACGGGTAAACCCTTAGCTAATTTTTGGGTACACAACGGCATGGTAAAAGTTGACGGTGAGAAAATGTCCAAATCATTGGGTAACTTTATTACCATTCGTGAACTTCTTGATAAAGGAATTGAGCCGATGGCGTTACGGTTATTTGTACTTACAGCACAGTACCGCAAACCCATAGACTTTACCGATGAAGCCATTCAAGGAGCTACAAACAGTTGGAAGACTGTTAAAGAAGGCTTACTTTTTGGGAATAAGTATGGCGAACAGTTAGGTTGGGACAAGGAGACAAGGGTACAAGGGGACAAGGAGACAAGGGGACAAGGGGACAATCCCTATGTTGCTCGTTTTCAAGAAGCTGTAGATAATGATTTTAATTTTTCTAGCGGCTTAACGGTATTGTTTGAATTGGCGAAGGAACTCGCCAAGGAAGGGAATATTTTAGTACACGAGGGTAAAACACAAACCCCATCCGAAGAATTACACACAATGTGGGAAACATTAGTTATATTAGCTGATGTACTTGGATTGGAAGCACAAATCGAGTCGCAAAGGTTGACGAATAACGGTTTAAGCGATGAGCAAATAGAAGAAAAAATTCAACAACGACAACAAGCAAGGAAAGCCAAAAATTTCGCCGAATCAGACCGAATTCGTGACGAATTACAAGCCCAAGGTATTTCCTTAATTGATAGTCGCGAAGGCACAAAATGGCATCGGAATTAAAAAGTTAGAAGTGAGGAGTGAACAGGGCGGGAGTTAATAAACTCATAACTTTTAAGAAAGACCAGCCGAAAGCCTTATAAATACTCGCTTTTTTATGTCGAGTGTTTATTTCATTTGTTGCAATAGGATTCAATACTTATTACCTTGATATTTTTGACTTTTGACTTCCCCATCCCCCCATCCCCTTATAATGTCCCAAAAACTTAAATCTCTTTCTTTGTCAGATATTTTACTAATTATTGCTGGATTTTTTCTGGTTATTTTGCTGTGGCAATTACGCAGTCTATTGTTAACTTTGATGATTGGTGTGGTGTTAGCTGCCACCATCACACCTTTTGTTGATGCCCTTGAAAGATTCCGTTTTCCCCGTTGGTTGGGGGTTATTCTGTTTTATCTGAGTTTGATTGCCGTACTGATTGGAATTGGTTTATTAATTGGTCCTTCTGTTTCCGAACAAATTCAGCGATTAGCCCGTAGATTTCCGGTTTATTTGAATAATTTGGGTATAGCAGTTGAAAATTTAGCTACGCGAGTTGGAATTACTCAGTTAGAAACAATAGAAGAATTCTTTGATATTCAAGCTCTTACTAATTGGTTGTTTCGTTCCAGTCAAAAATTGGTTTTACGCTCCTTTGGGGTAACTTTTGGAATTCTGGGCGCTGCAGTAAATTTGATTTTGGCTGTAGTAATTTCTGGCTATATGGTAGCTGGAAGCAAAAGTTTGATTGAGGGTTTAGTAAGCGTGTTTCCACAACCGTGGAATGAACGCCTCAACGCACAAGTTTTACCAATTTGTCGGCGCATGGGCGGATACGTTCAAGGAAGGGTTTTGGTTTCTGGGATTTTAGGTGTTGCGATCACTCTTGCTTTAGGAGTTTTGGGACTTTCAGAGTTTGCTTTAGCTCTGGGTACAATTGCAGCATTTACCAACTTTATACCCTTTATCGGTCCAGTTTTGGGAGCAATTCCGGCTTTAATAGTCGCCATCCCCCAAGGAGGATTAACTTTTGTATGGGTTTTGTTATTATTCGTAATTATTCAAAATATTGAAACTTATGTACTAGACCCTTTATTAGTGGGTTCTTCTGTAAGAGTTCATCCGTTTTATCAACTTTTAGCAGTATTGGGGGGAACCCAGGTTTTAGGGATTATTGGAGCTGTAATTGTTCCCCCTTGGGTAGCTGGTATATCAGTACTTGTAGAAAATTTATATCTTCGTCCAAAATTATTAGCTGAAGCCAAATTCACTCATCAGGGAATAGAGAATACTGAAGAGTTAGGAGTTTAATGTTAGGAGCAGCCCCAAAAGTCAAAATTCATAATCCCCGCGGTAGGAATCAAAGAAACAAGCTCGAGAATAAAGTCAGTATTTATAAGGGTTTCGGCTAGTATTTCTTAAGAGTGAGCAGGGCGGAAGTGAGGAGTTATGAGTCAGTAGTGAATAATTGAAAATTATTCTCCCCTTGTCCCCTTGTCTCCTTGTCCCCTTGTCCCCTTGTCCCCTTGTCTCCTTGTCTCCTTGTCTCCTTGTCTCCTTGTCCCCTTGTCCCCTTGTCTCCCCATCCCCATTGCTGAATAATTTGTCAAGAAAGAAAAACTTTTCAAAATGTAGCTGCAAAATTTGACATTTTGTAGTAAATAATATAATTTCCCCCTTCCTCACACACAAATTTTGTAGTATGTGGTCTGAACTTAAAAAAGCAATTAATAATATAAATGTTTCTGCTGACTGGATTGGTATCAGAGCAGTAACAGAAATATCATCAAATCGTTCTGTCCGAGACGGTTTGCCCCAAAGCAATGGCAAGTCTTTCACAACAGGAGCGATGGTAGAAGTCCTAGTGAACGGCTGTCTTGGTTATGGGGCTACTAATTCTCTTCAATTAGATTCCTTGCAAGCTGCTGCTGAAATAGCGTATAACCAGGCACTTGCTGCTAGCGAATGGTGGATACATCCATTTCAAACAACCAGCGAACGCCCAAAGGTTGTGGGCGAGTATAGTTCACCAAAGGTTGAAACATTGGACGCTTTAAATCCTGGTGAAATTAATGATTTGCTCGTGCGTATCTGCAAAATGTTAAAAGTTAATGACAAAATAGTTCAGACTACAGCTAGCGCTACAACTACTGAAAAAAGTACTTGGTTTGTTAGTAGTAACGGCTCAGAAATTTATCAACAATTGTTGTTATTTACCACTGATTTTGGAGCGATCGCACAAGATGGAGGAATTGTCCAACAGCGGACAAATAATGGTTGGTCGGCGCACTGCTATCAAGGAGTATTAGAATTCAAAGAAGAGGATTTGTGGTATCGCGTGGGACAAATTGGCGAGCAAGCCGTAGAACTGCTGACGGCAGATGAATGCCCAAATACTAGGACTAATTTAGTATTAGCACCAGACCAAATGATGCTACAAATTCATGAAAGTGTAGGACATCCTTTAGAAATTGACCGGATTTTAGGTGATGAAAGAAACTATGCCGGTGGTAGTTTTGTAACAAAAGATGACTTTGGCAGTTTGGAATATGGTTCGGAGGCAATGAATATAACCTTCGATCCAACTGTCAAAGGTGAATTTGCTAGCTATGGTTTTGATGATACTGGTGCTGTGGCAACCCGAGAATATTTAATTAAAGAAGGTGTATTGCAGCGGGGTTTAGGAAGTCTAGAAAGTCAAGCTAGAAGCGCTGTAAAGGGGGTTGCTTGCGCCCGCGCTTGTTCTTGGAATAGACCACCAATCGATCGCATGGCAAACTTGAATTTAGAGCCTGGTGAAGCCAGCTTTGAAGAAATCATCGGCAGTATAGAACAGGGGATTTACATGGAGTCTAACCGTTCTTGGTCAATAGACGATCGCCGACATAAATTTCAATTTGGTTGCGAATACGCTAAATTAATTGAAGATGGTAAGCTTACAAAAACCCTTCGTAACCCTAATTATCGAGCTACCACCCCGGAATTTTGGCAGAGTTTAATCAAAGTTGGCAATAAATCCACTTGGAAAATGTACGGTACTGCTTACTGCGGTAAAGGAGAACCAAACCAAGCCATTTTTGTTGGACATGGTTCTCCCGTTTGTTTATTTACAAATGTTGAAGTTTTCGGTGGTGGAAATTAGAAGCAGATAGGGCGATAGGGAGAAGCGATTGTACAGCGGGCGCCTAAAGGGCGCAACTATTTATAAAACCTCAAGGGTTCCCTACCTTATTTTTTTATTCTAAAAAAAAATTATGGGTGCCCGTCAAAGGTAGGGAAAACAATACTTTGGACGAACGCAAGCGCGGTACTAGGAGTTAAGAATTAAGACTTAAGAGCAACAAAGTTAGGAGTTATAGACTAAAAACTGCTAACTGATCAATAATTCGTAACATCCTATATCCCATGCCCCATGCCCTATGCCCCATGCCCCATACCCAATTTCAAATCTAAAATCAATTTGACTGTATTACGTTCATGAATAACGAAGATATATCTGCTTTTGAAGTCGTCTTTAATCAACTGTTTGAATGTCTTTTAGATAAGAAGAAACCAGGAGAAGAATTTAATATTAAGCTGAATGGTGAACGCAGCCAGTTTACTAGATTTAATCGTGGGAAAGTCCGACAAACTGGTGTTGTAGTTGATGGCTCTATAGAACTAACTTTGATGGAAAATCAGCGTAGTAGTTTTCGCGTTTTTCCTATTAGTGGTAATTGGGAAATCGATTGGCAGTTCTGCTATAATTCTTTACAGGAATTAAGAGAAGAATTACAATTATTACCTATAGATCCATATCTTGTTTTACCCTCGGGAGATGATGCTACTCGGGAAATTTACTCTGGTAATCTATTGGCAGATGAAGTTGTTGCTAAAACAATTTTAGAAGCGGTTACAGAATTAGATTTTACTGGATTTTATGCTGGAGGTATGGTAAATCAAGGTTATGCAGATTCCAGCGGTAAAAAACATTGGTTTAGTACCGATACTTTTACTTTGGATTATTCAATATTTACCGATTCCGGACAAGCTGTTAAAGGTTTTTTTGCTGGGAATAATTGGAACGATCAAGCTTATATAGATAAAATTTCTCAAGCTAAACAGCAATTAGAATTACTTTCTCGCCCTTCAAAAAAAATACCGCGAGGAAATTACAAAACTTATTTTGCTCCTGCAGCAGTTGCCGAATTTTTAACAATGCTTTCTTGGGGAGGTTTAAGCGAAGCTGATATTCAACAAGGAAACAGTGCTTTAGCAATGCTAGCAAGTCAAGAAAAGATGCTTTGCAGCAAATTTAGTTTGCAAGAAAATTTTCAAACTGGTTTAGTACCGCGTTTTAATGAATGGGGAGAAATCGCCCCCCTACAGTTAAACCTCATAGAAAAAGGTGCCTTGTCAAATACTTTAGTTAATTCTCGTACTGCTAAAGAGTATGGCAAAACTGCAAATGGTGCTAATAGTTCCGAGTCTTTACGCTCACCACAAATCAGTCGGGGGAATTTAGCATCGGAGCAAATTTTATCTAGTTTAGACACTGGACTATATGTATCGAATTTGCATTACTTGAATTGGAGCGATCGCCCTTCTGGGAGAATTACCGGAATGACTCGCTATGCCTGTTTTTGGGTCGCCAACGGTGAAATAATCGCACCAATAGAAGATTTGCGCTTCGATGATAGTTTATACAACTTTTGGGGTAGTAAGTTAGTTGATTTTACTCAAGAGTGTGAATTTATTCCTGAAGTCGGAACTTATGAAAGTCGTCAGCTTGGCGGTAGCATGGTTCCAGGAATGTTAGTGGAAGAATTTACTTATACCCTTTAGAGCAAATTCTCCGATTATCCCCCCTCTCCCCCTTAAAAAGGGGGTGTGGGGGGTGTGGGGAGTGTGGGGGGTGTGGGAAGAGGGGCTAGAAAATAAACTTTTTGTTCTCGTCATTAACCCGGCGCAACGTTTAGATATCCTTCTTAGTAGCAGTTAATAACACTCAATACCACTCAATAACAATATTGTATTTGTGATATCTTTAAACTCCGAAATAATTCAGCAATAATTCAATAACTTATGCCTAAAAAGTATGCAAGCTAAGTTACAAATAGAAATTATTTCTATGGAAAACAAAAAGCAGTTAATCAGATGGATTGAGTTTGTTTCAGAAGAACTTAACGCTGATGCTTTTCTATATAGTGCTGAAATTACGGATGTAAATGCTGATAGGTTGATTCATGAAATAAAACAAACATCACCGAGAAAAGATAATGTAGTCTTAATCATGACTACTTATGGTGGGGATCCAGATGCAGCTTTTAGAATTGCCCGTTATATCAAGAGAAAATATAATAAATTTACTTTATTTGTATTTGGATATTGTAAAAGTGCCGGTACCTTATTAGCTTTAGGAGCCGATGAAATAGTTATTTCCGACTTTGGTGAATTAGGTCCCCTTGATGTACAAGTTACCAAAGATGATGATTTTAGAAATGAGTCGGTATTAGATATCCAGCAAGCAATGTCTGTAATTGGCTCTCAAGCTTTTGAAATGTTTGAGAGTTATTTGTTAAACTTAATTTCTGGGACTCAAGCACTAATAACTACCAAGACAGCAGCAGATATTGCTAGTTCAATGGCTGTTAATTTATTGTCTTCTATTCCCAGTCAAATTGACCCTTTAAGACTGGGTGAAATGAATAGATTGATGAATATCGCTTTAGCTTACGGCCAAAGATTAAAGCCGGAAGGTATTGAAGTGATTAAAAATCTAATTTATGACTATCCTTCTCATAGTTTTGTGATCGATTATGAAGAAGCAAAAAAATTATTTGACTGTGTGAGAGAACCTTCCTATTTAGAATCTGAATTGGAAGAAATGATATTTCCTTTAGTGCGTAAACCCTCTTCTCCAGAAATAATCTTAAATTTAGAAAAATTAAACCAGGAATATGAAGAAGATCCAGATAGAAATAACGGAAATCGGGAAAAAATTTCGGAAGAGCCAGTTTCTACAGACGATGGAAAGGATGAAGCGGTTGAAGGAAATGTCTTACCCTTTGATAAAAGGTAGTGACACTAAAAATAATTCTACAAATAATTCGACTTCCTCCCCAAGAACAATATTTAAAATTTTGCACAAGCAATCGAATTAGTCTTTTACCTGGCGATTTAAATTGCCAGGTATTTCTTCAACATCTACAATTCATCTATTACCTTTAATTCGATTAATTTCTTGTTGTAATTCTTCCATTTGTCGCCGCAATTTCTCAACTTCTTCGTTATTATTGGTTTTGGGTTCCACATCAACTGCCCTGGGATCGGATTCTTTCTGATAATTTCCTTTTTTAATTTCCCCATATTCTGGTGAGACAGCCCAATTCCTGAGAAAATGTAAGCGTTCAACTGGGAAAGGATGACTAAGCATTACCCCTTGAGCGCCGTTATACATTAAAAATTTATACATTTGATTGAGTGCGTCTTCCTCAAGTGCTTGATAATTTTCCGACTGACGAATAAATTCTTCTAAACTGCATTCATTACCATATTTATTACTACCGCCAGAAATTTTCATCATCGAAGACATAACGGTATTCAAGTCATCTGTAACTAACAAAGCAGCGCGATCCGCTGATAACTCGGCTTTGCGTCGCCATTCAAAAAAAGCATAAATCAAACCGCTGCTAATTATGTTACCAATACCAAAAGTTAATTCCCCGACAATAGAAGCGGCATTCATTGCCCACATCGCCATTTGAATTAAAATAGTATGACCACATTTAATATGCCCTAACTCGTGGGCTAACACAGACCTAATTTCGGAAGAGTTAAGCAAATCCAAAATCCCGGTGTTGATCACAATGTAAGGATGTTCCTGTCCCAAAGCATAACTATTTGCAACGGGATTTTGCTCGACAAACAGTTTCGGCTCTGGATAAATATCCAAATCTCGCATGCATTCCCGAAATATCTGATAAACAGTTGAATATTGTCGCGGTCCAACTTCAATGGTGTTACCCATTAGATAAACTAATTGTGGACGTTCGTAGACAAATTCCACAAATTTACGGGCAATAAAATCAAACCCTGGTAAATCTCTTAGGGTTTCTTCGGCTTGGCTATCCAAGGGGTGTCTAAAAGCTTCGCTGGAAATTCCTCTATAAGTTGGCATAATTGCAGGGTAATTAGTTATTTGTTAGCAATAAAGGAGTTGTGCAAGTGCAAATTGAGCCGTCTACTTAGATAATTTGTAATCCTTCAACCTTTGTTAAATACCTCGGTACGTGCCATGGGGATCGGGACAGCTACAAATTTTACTAATATATTTTGTATTGTATTCAACGCCAAAACCGCTATAAATACTGCCGCCCTCTATCTACCTGCATAATATAAAAGGATATATAAACGATTTAAAACTAATTAAAACTAAATTTGAAAGAACTAACTGAAGAATTAACTTAAAACTCACTATCTATGGGATTCAAAGCGCGTGATTGAAGCAGAAGTTCATTTATCACTACATAACTTCCTGCGATCGCAGGCAGGTTTTCCAAGTTGGCCACATCATTTGACTATGGCACGGTTGGTAGCACGCGCCTTGAGGGTGGGACGTAGCGCCTTAATTCAAGTGGGGGCAGCTTCTGGCTATCAAGGGCAATATCGTACTAGTTTTGTCGCATCGGCTTTAATGTGGCACGGGGCTGTAATTATTGTGGCCACCCAGGCGGTACAACAACGTTTGTTACAAGTCGAAATTCCTAGACTACAAAAATGGTTAAAAGTCAATAAACCAATCGTAGTTGGCGATACTTTCCCAAGGGGCGATTTTGGAGGCATTCTGATCATGTCTCCCACAGCTTGGTTAAAAGCACAGTTGAATTCAACGCCGGATTTTCCTCCAGATATTCCCACGATTATTGATGGTGTAGATGATTTGGAAGATTGGATACGAGAACAGCTTACTGTCAGTCTTGAACCCGCCAATTGGGAACAGTTAATGCTGGCTTGGCCAACGCTAGCTGAAGAAATTCGCACTTATCGGGTGCAGTTAACACGGGAACTTTTTCAACATCCCGCAAATCCCTATGAATGTTACTTAATATCGGAAGAAGAAGAAGAAATTTTATGCCGGACTTATTCTAGTTTAGATTTAAATAGTCTCCCAGAGCCTTGGAAAAACTTTTGGCAATTATTTAAAAACAGGCACGAACGTTTCTCTCCTGGGAAATATTCACCCTCTCCTCCTTTACTTTGGGCTACTATCAGCCGCCGTCAAGGTTTATTTTCTTTACATTGCGCCCCTATTGAATTAGCAAAAATTCTTTCGCCGATTTGGAGAAAGCAACCTGTAGTACTAGTTGGTTCTGCCTTGGAACCCGATACCGAAGCTACATTGTTTCGCGATCGCTTAGGTTTGGGCGATGTAACTTGTTTAAAGTTCTCTTCGGATAATCAAACCCAAGCCATTCAACTTTACATACCCAACAAATTACCCCTACCTAATACTCCAGAATTTAAACCTGTCTTTATCCATCAAGTTCGTCAGATGGTATGTTTAAGTGCGACATCACCAGGTTTAACTGTAATTTTAGTGGGAGATGTACCCCTAAAATCTCAGTTAGGGGCAATTTTGGCTTCTGAATTTGGTTCCCGGGTTCAAGTAGATAAAACTTGTTTAGATGAAAATGGTATTTTAGTCTCTGGTTGGGAATTTTGGCGCGAAAATCAAAGAGTTTTGCCTTCTCCCCAAATGTTAATTATTGCTACTTTACCCCTACCATCTTTAGAAAACCCCTTGGTAGCTGGTAGAGTTGCTCACTACAAGCGTTCTCATCAAGACTGGTTCCGTTTATATTTATTGCCTACAGCCTTAAATGAATTACAGCGGGCTGTAGCCCCAGCACGAGATTCGAGGGCCATTGTAGCTTTGCTCGATAGTCGAGTGGTTTACCGCAGCTACGGCGCTCAAGTTCTCGCAGCCCTTAGCCCTCTTGCACGGATTAATTATTTAGACCCAAATTTGTTTTCTACGCCCGAAGAAGAATCTTAGTGGTTATTAGTTATTAGTTAGTAGTTACTGGTTAGTAGTTACTGGTTAGTGGTTAGTGGTTAAGCAAATCACAAACAAACCCAGCTATGGAACAGGATGTAAATAGGCTTCTGGTTAAAACGAAGGTTTGAGCAAAAGAGTCTCTCGTTGACTGGAATTGGCATGCCGTATCATGCCCAATTCATTCACCCTGAGGGTAGGGCGCATCAAACACCGCTAGATGGTGGAGAATTCTACCCCTAGGTTTGGGTTAATGATTCATTAAACAAATATCAACTAACAACTAACAACTATCAACTAACTACTATCAAC